>PFRZ01000018.1 GCA_002788805.1 Candidatus Roizmanbacteria bacterium CG_4_9_14_0_2_um_filter_35_15
GAGCAGCAGCCTTTTAAGCTGTTGGTTTCGAGTTCGAGTCTCGACGGGCTCACATTTGTCAATGAAAAATTTCTTCACTAAAGAAATTAGCCGGTTCCGTGAGCTCTCGATGAAAGCCCAAAAGCTTTTGATTTCCTATTTTTTTGTCGGCCTGGCAGGGCCTTTGGTCGGTACTTTTGTCAACGCTTACATCTTCAAAAATCAGGGCAATCTGGGAATTTTCGTAATTTATTATCTGGGTTTTTTTCTAGGGATTCCTTTTACTTTTGTTATTAACGGTTGGTTACTTCGTAGAGTAAAGATTACTTATCTTTACTTTTTCGGAACAATCATGTTGGCTGTAGGTCCTTTACTTTTGGTTTTTTATGCCAATTTTAGTTTTATTGGTTATTTTATCTACGGATTAATATTGGGTGTCGGTGTCGGTTTTCATTGGGGAAATCGTAACTATTTTAATCAGATTGAAACAGTCGATCACGAAAGAAGTTATTATTTTTCCGTTACCTATGCTTCCGATACGGTGACTGCGATTTTAGTATCTTTTTTGGCGGGCTGGTTAATTGTCTTTGGACTAGATTACAAGGTCTTAATGGTGGTTGCTTTTGTTTTTCTTTTTATTTCCGCTTCGTTAATCATTGCTTTCCCTTATTCCAAGCAGCCGGATACGAAAAAATTATTTGTGGAAAATCCTTCTAATGGATGGATTGGGATTAGGGCTTTGCAATTGGGCATTGGTATCGGGGAGGGGATCACTTTTTTCTTTGCCAGTTTGATTATTTTATCTAAACTTGGCAATGAAGGTATTTTGGGGACCTTGAGCGCTTTGACATCTTTGATTGCTGCGATTTCGCTGTATATCTACGGAAGAAAGTCCAAGACCAGTCACCAAAAACCGGTTTATGTCTATAGTTTAATATTTGGTTTTTCTGTTTCTTTATTGTATGCGCTGTTTTTTAATAAACTACTAATCATATCTTACGTTTTATTGATGGGTTCAATCGGTTGCTTTTTTTGGCTGGCGGTCAATCCGCTCTCGATGGATGCTTTGGATCGAGAATTAAAAGAAGGAAAAGACGAAAGATATGCCTATATTCTTGATGCAGAAATATTTTTAAACATTGGCCGCAGTCTATCGATCCTGATAAGTTTGTTATTATTTTTTTGGATGGGAACAGATTTTTCCCTTCGTTTTTCTCCAGTGATTTTATATGGTTTTCAGCTTTTAATTTTTTTAAAATTCGAGCGTTTTTTATAAAGATTTTCCCTAAAACCTCCTTCTTTAATAAATTTTTCTTGAAGAGCTCTTATAAGTCGATCAAGAAGATAGCCTTGTTTAAAACAAAGGGTGATCATTAGGTTGGCAAAAGCCTCAGGATCAGTCAAATAGGACTTATAAGACTCATGAGACTTATAAGACCGATTGGTGTTAACCCTCATCCTCCGGACAGCAATTACTCGAGAGTCGTTTTTTTGCCAAATGTTTAGCCCTTTTTGTCTTAAAAAATCCCGGTAATCTTCCAAAAGTTCTCCGTAACTGGCACGGGCCACTCCGGTTAATTTCAAATTACTTTCGACACTATTTTCAAGCGATCCTTCAACTATGTTTTGTTTACCGCTTCTTGACGCCTGGATCATCTGATCAAAAGTCCGCGATTTTTTATCTATGAATCGCTTACAAAAAATAGCAGTGAGATCCGATATGTCAATAGCTAACCAATAGACGATTAAGCTTTCGTATCCGCCTTTCAAATAAGAGTTATTAGACAAATTAGTCATATAAGTCTAATTAGACTCATAAGTCTCATTGGTTGTCAAGGGACTATAGTCTACAAACCAGAATTTTAGATTGTTATGACAACTTATTTCTCTCCATATATCACAAAGATTCTGTTATGGTAAAATGAAAACATGATCCCTCAATTATTTACTCTTAAAAACGGCTTACGAATAGTTTTTGTTGACACCAAAGCTTTCCCAACGATGACCATGCTTCTTTTAGTCGGCGCTGGCAGCCGTTATGAAAATGAGAAAAACAACGGGGTGGCTCATTTTTTTGAGCACATGGCATTTAAAGGCAGCAAAAAATATCCGAACTCTTTTGTTATTTCTTCAACGATTGAAGGACTGGGAGGAATTTTTAATGCTTTTACCTCAAAAGATCATACTGGTTATTGGATAAAATCAACGAACGAACATTTTGAAACAGCGATTGATGTTATCTCTGACATGATCCAGAATCCGCTTCTTTCACCTGAAGAAATTGAAAGGGAAAAAGGAGTAATTGCTGAGGAAATTAATCTTTATGAAGACACGCCGATGAAAAAAGTCGGAGAACTGTTTGAAGGCTTGCTTTATCAAGGTAATCCTTTGGGTTTTGACATTGCCGGAAAAAAAGAAACTGTTCAGTTGTTTAATCAATTGACATTTACTGAATATATTAAAAATCTTTATCATCCGGAAAATGCGGTGTTGGTAGTGGCGGGCGGATTAAATCAAATTAAAAATGAAAAATTAAAAATGAAAAATTACAATTCAAAATTAAAAATTATTGAAAACAAATTTAAAGCTTGGGATAATGCCGAACGTTCAAGATTTATACCTATTAAAGAGAGCCAAACAAAGCCTCAGATGTTAATTAAATATAAAAAAACCGAACAGGTGCATTTCTGTCTAGGTTTTAGAGCGTTTTCTTTTAACAACCCGAGAAAATATACTCTGCATGTACTTTCAGCGATTCTAGGAGGTGGGATGTCCAGTCGGTTGTTTATTCAAGTTCGCGAGAGGCGGGGACTGTGCTATTATATTTCCACCGGAACAGAACTTTATTCAGACTGTGGCAATATTGTTACTCAAGCTGGAGTGGTTAAAGAAGTTGACAAAATCAAAGAGGCGATAGAAGCCATCTTAAACGAACACAAAAAAATAATTAAAGGAGAAATAACCAGAGATGAATTAAAACGAGCTAAAGAATTAATTAAAGGAAGACTGATGCTTTCCTTGGAGGACTCGGCAACCGTGGCGACATTTTTTGGAACAAAAAAACTTTTACAAGATAAGATAGAAACAGCTGAAGAAGTGATTAAAAAAATTGAAGCGGTGACAGCTGAGGAAATCACCCAGCTGGCAAAAAAGATCTTTATTCCAAAAAATCTTAATCTCGCCTTAATCGGGCCGTTTGGAAATCCAAACGTTTTTAATAATGTTTTTAGTATTTAATGTTAAATATCATTATTATTTTTATTCTCGGCACAGCAGTTGGCTCCTTTTTAAATGTCTTAATTGATCGGTTGCCTAAAGGAGAAAAAATCACTGGACGGAGTCATTGTGATTATTGTAAAAGAAAACTTCGTTGGTATGATCTGATTCCGGTTGCGTCGTTTTTTATTTTAAAGAGAAAGTGTCGATATTGTAAGAAAAAGTTATCATTACAGTATCCAGTAATAGAAATGTTAACTGGAGCCATATTTCTATTAATTTTCAATTTTCAAACAATCAGTTTATTAGCTATTGTTTGCTGTTTAATCGTCATCTTCTTCTCCGACCTCAAATATCATCTGATTTCCGATTATATTTTATTAGCCTTATTTGTTTTCTCTTTTTTTTACCACTTAACAACAAATTTCAACTTATCTCAACTTATTTCAATTTATTTCTTATCTGGAATTATTGTTGCTTTACCAATCTTTCTTATCTATTTTTTTTCTCGCGAACGAGCAATGGGATTAGGAGATGTTTATCTAACGGCGATTATTAGTTTTCTACTTGGTTGGCAGATGGGTTTTTTGGCCTTATACATTGCTTTTGTTACCGGAGCGATTGTTGGTTTAATATTGATTGTATTGCATAGGAAAAAAATTAAAAGTAGAATTGCCTTCGGACCATTTGTTGTTATTGGGACTATAATAATGTTGTTTTGGGGAGAGAGAATATTTGAAATAATAAAAAAAATATATGGATTTTAAAATTATAGGTATTGTTGGCCAGATCGCTAGTGGCAAAGGAATATTAGTTAAGTACTTAACTGAAAAGCTTGGTTTTATTCCTTTTTCCTTATCTTTAGTGGTTCATGATGAACTCAAGAAAAGAGGTATTAAACAATTTACTCGTCAAGCGCTTCAGGACATAGGAGATAATTTGCGACTTCAATATGGAGATGATGTTTTAGCCCGACGAACAATAAAAAAAATTAAAAATGAAAAATTAAAAATGAAAAATTATGTCATTGAAGGAATAAGAAATCCAGCAGAAGTTGAATTCCTAAAAAAACTACCGAGCTTTATTTTAATCGGCGTGAAAGCCAAACGAGAGTTTCGATTTCAAAGACTGTTGGCGCGCGCCAAACCCTGGGACCCGAAAACTTATGCCGATTTTCTCAAAATTGACAGACGTGATCTTGGCGTTGGTCAGCAAAAATCCGGTCAGCAAGTCGGGAAATGTTTAGCTTACTGTGATTATGTCTTGACAAATAATAAAGATAAAAGAGATTTTGAGAACAAGGTAAAAGAGCTAGTCACCCTTAAGGTGTCCAGCCTCGGAAATTTTATAGAGAAACCAGTTTTCTTCAGAATTAAGCCTTAAGTATAGGCCCAATTGCTTAACAGTAAATCTGAATTTCGGTTTTTTGTTTTGCAAATATTTTTTAATTTTTTGAAAGGCTCCTTCAACGATATCTTTGTAAGCCAAGGTAATATGAAAATGAAAAGTTTTTCCTTCAAATTCACTCGGTTTAACTGAAAATTTTTCC
>PFRZ01000034.1 GCA_002788805.1 Candidatus Roizmanbacteria bacterium CG_4_9_14_0_2_um_filter_35_15
CTTATCCTCCACTCCCAAAGATTTAACTCTTTGTTCAAGGGCGTGCTTCACTTTCATCTCATAACTGGACTGGATGTGGATGACATACCATTTAGCAGCCGAATCTACAGTCGCATTAGTTTTTACAGCTTCAGTTTGTTCCTTAACGATTTGGTTGGTATCCATAATAAAAAATCCAAATGACAAAATCCAAATTTCAAATCAAGTTCAAAGTTCAAAGTTCAAAAATAATTTAATCATTTGGATTTTGGATTTAACGAAATTTCGTCACGAATTCCAGTCCTTTCGCTAATAGAATGTCTATTATACCGATATAGAATCCAATTATCAACGAAACACCGATGACGATTAATGTCAGCCTGATGGTTTCTCCCCGAGAAGGCCAGGAGACTTTTTTCAACTCATCTAAAACATCGGTCGCCAGATTTCTTCTTATTTTGTCTTTATCCATGATTTTATATTTTAACACAAGATTATGAATTTTATAATGGTTATAATCGTTATAAATGTTATATTTATCTTATGACCAAGGAAATTGTTCACTCATTGGTTTTGGTGTTTACCATTGTTTTGACCTTTATCTTTCCTAAAACCAATCTGGCCAGTTATGAACTGCAGATTACCGCTGGACTTTTCGTCATTCTTTATCTGGCAAAAAAAATATTTGTGCCGGAAAGCTCCCAGTCACGCCTGATTGAATCAGTTATTTTTACCTTAGTTATTCTGGGAATTATCAACTCAACCGGCGGACTCTCTTCCCCTTTTTTCTTTCTCAACTACTTTCTTTTATTTTCCTTAAGTCTTCTTTTGGAGCCAATAATTTCTATCACGACGACACTAACCTTAATCATTTTTTTCCTTTTTTCTCTACCAGCCAACCAAAGCTTTTCCACCCTGCTTCCGATTATTTCTTTAGCTTTTATCACGCCTTTTGCTCTCTATCTGGGAGAGGAGCATAGGAAAAATGAAAAGTTAAAAGTGAAAAATGAAAAAACTAAAGAAGAAACATTTCTTTTTTTATCCCTCCTTTTAAAAAACCACCTGAAAAATATTAAGGAGGCAATTGAGAACTTTGTTGGCGACCATGAACTAACTAGTATCCGCAAATCTGTCAGTCGGATGGAAAAGTTGATTGAGAAGTTCGAGAAATAAAATTAAAAATTAAAAATGAAAAATTACAATTTAAAATTAAAAATTTTCAGATTTTGCATTGTAATTTTTACTTTTGCATTTTGCATTTTAAATTTAGGCGGCGTAGCCGCCGTCAGCATGGACTCATCAAGCTTTCGTATTGAGTCAGCTTCGATTAATGATGCCGCTGGTAATAAAACTTCGGACAACTACAAGCTCTCCGATACTTTGGGTCAGCTGGCCGCCGGCGAGTTTTCCTCAACCGGCTATATTATCAAGGCTGGATTTCAGTATCTCCACTCAATTATTCCCTTTCGTTTCTCTATCTCAGATATTAGCATTAACTTCGGCACATTAATGCCCAATACTCCGGCCACGGGAACAACAGAGCTAACGGTTTATTTTGGAGCGGCCGGAGAGTATCAGGTCACAGCCACCGAACTGGGAAAGTTACGGACGTTAAATGAGGCTAATAACATCCCTGATACTAACTGTAATGGCGGCGCTGATACCTGTACAGATTCCCAAGCCAAGGTCTGGACTTCTTCAACTGCTTATGGTTTTGGCTATGGGATGACTGGCAATGATATTCCTAGTGATTTTATCAATTCAACTTATTATCGTTATTTTGCTGATAAAAATCTTTCTGAAGCGCCGCAGATCGTCATGTCCAGCCCAAATGTAGGAAAAAATCGTCAGGCAACCATGACAATGAAAGCCAATATTTCCAATGTCCAAGCAGCGGGTAGCTATCAAACGGTTATTAATTTCGTGGCAACACCGAGCTATTAAATTCAAAATTAAAAATTAAAAATGAAAAATTACAATTTAAAATTAAAAATTTTCAGATTTTGCATTGTAATTTTTACTTTTGCATTTTGCATTTTAAATTTGAGCGAAGCGAACGCTCAGCAAGTTTCCCTCGCGATCTCTCCTCCTTTAATTCAAACAGTGATCAAGCCTGGTAAAGCCATCCTTATTGCCTATTCTTTGGAAAATTCCGGCGATCCCACCATCTTGACCGCTAGAGTGGTTTCCTTTGAGCCAAAAGACAATTTCGGTAATATCCGGCTTAAGGATAGGGCCGAAGGACCGGTGCGCTTTTCTTTGGATAATGCCGAACTCTCTCTTGACCAACCTTTTTTCTTGAAAACTAAGGCTTCAGAGCAGCTTCTTTTGCGAATCCGCGTCCCAGAAGGAGCGCCGGAGGGAGATTATTATTACAGTCTGCTAGCAGAAACGACGCCGGCAATCGGCCGGGAAGGCATTGGCTCAGCCCAGGCTAAGGCGACCATTGCTGCCAATATCTTAGTGACCATCAGCCATTCAGGAACTATTGAGATCAAACCAAAGATCGTTCTTTTCCAACTCCTTTCTAAGATGAAATGGAAGATCTTTGACAGCTTAACTGAAGTTCCTTTAGTTTTGGTGTTAGAAAATCAGGGAAAGAACTTGATTAGGCCGGAGGGAAAAATTACTCTTCGAGGCCTTTTGGGGACTTCAGCTGACTATGAAATCGTTCCGAAAAACATTTTGGCTGAGTCGCAAAGACTAGTCCAGGCAACGCCGTCAGCGGAGTTTAGTAAACAACCAATTAGTCTCGCTTTGTCTGGTTTTTTCCTTGGGCCATATAAACTGTCAGCTAATATTAATTTCGGAGAAAACTCGCCGAATATCTTCGCTTCCACCTCTTTTTTCGCCTTTCCTTTTAAATTGGTCGCTGGAATAATTTTAGTCACGATAATAACGGTTTTTATTATCAAAAGATTCTCCGCTGATGAGGACTGATGGTATATTATAAAATTTTTCCCTTCCCAACCTGCTAAAACACTGCAAATGTAGACTATAGTCCATAGACAAATTAGTTCATAAAGTTTATAAAGTTATAAAGTCATAAAGAGTGACTATTGGCTAATAGGTGTTTCTTTATAGACTTTCGACTTTACGACTTTATGACTTATTTTTATGAATGGTTTTATAAAATCTTTTCTTCCAATTTGGAAAAGAATAAAAAAATATCTTATTGAAATTATTTTAATCTCTCTGGCTTTAATCGTTGCTCTTATTTCCCTTTTTCTTTATCTAGAAAATAGTCAGAGAGAGGAAGAGCCTGTTATTGAATCTAGCCCCAGAACTATCAATGAGAAAATCTATCTTGACATTGCCGGCAGCGTCAATAAACCAGGCGTCTACCAACTGAATTCAGGTTCGAGGCTTAAAGACGCGATAAAAATCGCTGGAGATCTTTCCGATGAAGCGGATAAAAACTTTTTTTCGAGAAACTTTAATCTGGCTCGAATCGTTTCTGATCAAGAAAAGATTTATGTGCCGTCGGTTTGGGAGATCAATAATGGTTATAATTCACCAGCAACGGGCGTGATAAATCACGCCCCTACAAGTAATTTAATCAATATTAATTCCGCCACGATTGAAGAACTCGACCAACTGCCGGGAATTGGTCAAACAACGGCCAACAAAATCATCAAAAACCGGCCGTACTCTAATATCGAAGAGTTATTGACGAAAAAAGTGGTTAATAAAGGGATATTTGAGAAAGTTAGAAACCTAGTCACAGTCAATTAAAAATTCAAAAGTAAAAATGCAAAATTACAATTCAAAAATAAAAATAAGAAAAACTTTAAATTTTACATTGTGATTTTTAATTTTGCATTTTGCATTTTCAATTATCTTTATGCCTACTCCTCAAGTCTTTACTTCCATTATTAACTCTTATCTTCCAGAGCCTCAGGCTTCACTGTTAAATGGTATTATCTTTGGTGTTCCTTTAAAAACTAGTCGAATCTTTTACGAACACTTAAAAATGGTTGGCCTACTTCATATTGTTGTCCTTTCAGGAATGAATATCACTTTACTAGCCGCTATCATCACCAATCTAACTAAGTTTCTTAGCAAACGAGCTTCTATCCTGCTAACGATACTAACGATAATTTTGTTTATTATTTTTGTTGGTCCTCAAGCCCCAGTGGTCAGAGCTGGCTTTATGGGCATTATCACGCTCGTGGCGATTTTAACTGGAAGAAAAAATTACGCTTTATACAGTTTATTTTTGTCGTTAATCTTTGTCTGTTTATTTTGGCCGCAGTGGTTAAAGACGGTTTCTCTATGGCTGTCTTACGGAGCGACTTTGGGTATTGTTTTGTTTGGACAAAGTAAATCAAATAATTATATCTTGAAAAATTTCCGTCTAACAATAGCTGCACAAATTTTTACAGCACCAATAATTTTTTTGTATTTTAAACAGATTTCTCTGATCTCTCCATTATCAAATTTACTTGTGGCGGAAACGATTCCTCCTTTGATGATCTTTGGATTTTTAACCGCGATTTTGGGAAAGATTAATTATTTTTTAGGATTGATACCAGCTTATATTTGTTATGGCATTTTAAGCTATATGGTTTGGGTGATTGAAACGCTGGCAAAGTTACCTTTTATATTTTTGCAATTTTAAATATGGCAAAACACCGAAAATCAATCAGATTAAAGAATTATGATTATTCCCAATC
>PFRZ01000052.1 GCA_002788805.1 Candidatus Roizmanbacteria bacterium CG_4_9_14_0_2_um_filter_35_15
GAAAAATCAGTCATTTATGATAATTTAGCTAAAATATTCCCTGAAGTTAAATTTATTGAAACTGATCCCAAGTTAGATCAGTCAGGAGACGTTGATTATTTAGGATGTGTAGACGACGATAAAGCTTTTGGGATACAGATTAAACCGGTTACTGCCAAAGCAAACTTCGGTAATTATTCTATTTCTCAAAGAATGAAAGGGAGTTTTAAAAAATTTAAAAATAAATTTGGAGGAGAAGTTTTTATAGTATTTAGCATCAAGGAGCAAATACAGAATAAAGAGATCATTGAAGATATTCGAAAAGAAATCAAAAGACTTATTAGAAAATAATCTTTTAATTATTCGAAGCGGGTTCAGAAGTATTTATAATGTCGCCGACGACAGCCCCTTTAACTTTTTTAGCTTTTTTAAAGGCTTGTTTTACTTCTTTTTCGGATAGATCACGGTTTTGTTTTTCTGCTTTTTTCATCGCCTGGCAGATTGGACAATCGTCAAAATATTGATTAGAGTTACTTACGAGTATTTTTGACATCTTGATCCTTTTTAAAAGCAATAATCATTAATAAAATAATAATGGCAAATAAAGTGCCTATAATCTGGAATCCTTGATTAATTGAGATAAAATTATTCATAAAGATTATTTACCTTAACTGTTAATATAAAATACATTGTAGTAGCAAACATATTAAAAGAAAAATTAATAATAATTGATCGAAAATCTCCAATAGCTCCTGTAGGAGTTAAGGCTGCGGCAACAAAATAGGTTGACGAAACATTAATTAATAAATTTGTCAGTAATTTTAATATCTCTTTATTAAGAAAGAAAGTTGACATAAAAAAAAGATAAAGTGTTTTTACACGTTTGTCTATAGACTATAGTCTACAAAAGCATATGTTTAGAGTGTTAGAATAAGATATTTTTTACGATATACCATCTTTTCCTGCTTTTTATTAAAGTCTAATTGTTTGTGGTATCTCTTTATCGTGATTGCAGTCGACGCAGTACATCTGATTAAGTGGATCTTTAATGATAGTTTTTTCTTTCATCTCGACATCAGGATAGTTAACTGGCGCCAGTTTGTCGTCCTTGGTTACCGGAACGGTCATTTTGGAAATATTAGAAGTCGTTGGTTCGGTGCCTTTAATAAAGTATTCAAAACGCGAAGAGCAACTTTCTGAACCATCTTCTTTCTTAGTCTCTAAGTCTCCCGAATCCCAGCAGACTTGTTTACCAACAATATTTTCCGGTCTAACCGGCCAAAGATCCGGTTGATTTTTTAAAACATAACGCATTATCCGATTCCAGATCGGAGCGGCTCCGGTGACACCCGATGTTAGATAAGGATTCATCGGTGAGTTGTCGTTGTTTCCTACCCAGACCGCCGTCAAAAAATTTGGTGTATAACCAATGGTCCAGTTATCTCGTTTATCATCGGTAGTTCCGGTTTTTACTGAGACGGCATGACCGGGAACAACAAGATATGAAGATTCGCCGAAAGCGGCTGAGCGGGCATTGTTGTCTAAAAGAATATGAGAAATCAAAAAGGCAGTTTCTGGAGAAATAGCCCGTTTTCCAGTAATGGAAAGAAAACTAGGAAAAGTTAAGGATTTTTTAATATCTTTGACAAAGTTGGGATTTTTATCTTCATAGACTGTTTTTTCCAGCTTGTCCTCAATCTTTAAAATCTCGATTAATTTTTTAGGGATTCCGCGATTGGCAAAAACAGAGAAAGCTTGAGCCATTTCGGTCATTTTCACCTCTCCTCCACCTAAAGTGAGAGAAAGGCCATAGTTTTTCGGATCTTTAAAGGTAGTAATGGTAAAGGCTGAGGCAGAGGCGACTAAGTTTTTAACCCCGTTTAAGGCAAGCATTTTAACCGCTGGAATATTATAAGAATCACCTAAAGCAAAACGAAGCTGGACGGCGCCATGAAAGTTACCATCGTAGTTAACCGGACAGTAGGCCTCTGGTTGGCCGCCACCGGTAAAACAGGTCGGTTCATCGATAAAAACAGTGGCGGGAGTGACTAATTTTCGCTCCAGTCCAACAGCATAGTTTAAAGGTTTGATAGACGACCCTGGCTGGCGAAGGGCAGTGGTGACATTGAAAGCACCTGATCCTGTGGCAAAATAATCAACCGACCCCACCATGGCTAAGATTTCTCCGGTTGACGGTCGAGTGACTAAGACGGCGCCATTAGAGACATTAAGATCTTTGATTTTTTCTAACTCCTCTTTTAGTATTTTTTCTGCTTCTTGTTGAATTTCTAAATCTAAGGTGGTGGTTACCTTAAGTCCGCCTTTTTCCACTGTGTCAACTCCGTACCTTTCCTCAAGAATTTTTTTAACATAAAAGACAAAGTGAGGAGCTTTAATGGTGTTTCGTGGCGGTTTGATGTCTAATTTTGTTTTAATGTTTTGGTTGTAGGTTTTTTCATCGATATATTTTTCTTGAAGCATTTTTTTTAAGACAGTATTTTTTCTGGTGATAGCTAAATCAGGATTAAGATAGGGTGAGTAAAGAGAAGGTGCTTGAGGTAAGCCGGCGAGAAAGGCTGATTCTACTAAGGTCAGTTTTTTAGCTGGTCTATCAAAGTAAAGACGGCTAGCTTCCTCGATACCATAGGCCTCGCCGCCGTAGGGAACCTGATTTAAGTACATCTCCAAAATCTCATCCTTGGTAAAAATTTTTTCTGTCCAGAGAGCTAAAATTATCTCTCTAATCTTTCTTTGCAAAGTTCGTTCTGGAGTAAGTAAGGAGGTTTTTATTAGTTGTTGAGTGATGGTTGACCCGCCTTGGACCTGTTGAGTGAGAAACATATCTTTGATGGCGCGGACGATTCCGCCAACAATTGAGACCCCCCCATGTTTATAAAAGTCTTTATCTTCGATAGCAATAGTTGCTTTAGCTACATACAAGGGAAGGTTTTTGAGTTTTATCGGAGTGCGGTTTTGTTCGTGGTAGATTTCGTACAAAAGTTTGCCGTTTCTGTCCAAAATTTGAGTCGAGAGAGGGGTAGCTTGGAAGTTTTTCAATTTGTCAGGAGTGGGTAGTTTATAAAAGATTGAAAAAATAAAAGATAGAAGAAAAATTCCTAAAAATAAATAGACAAGTTTTTTTAAGTTGAGAGTTTTTAGGTAGTTTTGAATTCTATCTTTCATAATTTAGGAAATAGTGGCGGGGTTTTTTTAATTTTACCAGTCGTGGCTTTGATGATTTTTTCGGCGGTTTCTGGTAGAAAAGGCTGTAGCTGCCAAGCAATTGATTTTAATGTTTTAAAACATTGTAATAAAAAATCTTTTCGCTCTTCGCTGGATTTTTTCCAGGGAGCGAAGTCGTCGATTTCTTTATTGAGGCGCTTGATTTGATTCCATATATCTTCGAGAATTAAATTAAACTGAAAAGAATTAAATTGTTGAATTGTTAAATTGTTAAATTGTTTCACTGTTTCATTGTTGACGGTTATTTCGTCTTTTTCAGCAAGAGTTGTTAAACGAGAGACTAAATTACCGAGTTCGTTGGCTAAGTCGGAATTATATAGTTCTTTCATTCTTGATTCAGAGTAATCACCATCATCAAATGGTGGGATTTCACGGAGAAGATAGTAGCGGACAGCGTCGGTTCCGTATTTATTAACAAGTGCAAATGGGTCAATCACGTTACCTAAAGTTTTTGACATTTTTTGGCCTTCAATAGTTAAGTAACCGTGAACAAAAAGAGACTTTGGTAAAGATAAACCTGCTGATAATAGAAAAGCAATCCAATAAATAGCGTGAAAACGAATGATTCCTTTACCAATAACATGAACATCGGCTGGCCACCATTTCCGATATAATTTTTCATTCCAGCCAAAACCTACTCCTGATTGATAGATGTTATCAGCATCAAACCAAACGTAGATTCTTTGTGTATCATCATCTGGAACTGGCACGCCCCAATTTCTTGCTCTTTCATTTGTTCGGGAAATACTAATATCAAGAAGAGGTTGTTTTAAAAAATTAAAAACTTCTTTTTTTCGAAAATCTGGATAAATCTTTAGTTCATCTTTAGAAATAATATTGATTAATTGTTTTTGATATTTAGACAGTTTAAAAAAATAATTCTTTTCTGAAACTTCTTCAAGTTTTTTTCCCGGATGTTCAAAGCACTCGCCTTTTTCATTCAATTCATCAGGAGTATAAAACGTTTCACAACCAACACAGTAGAGACCTTTATATTTTTTTTGATAGATATCACCTTTAGCCTCACAAAGTCGCCAAAGTTTTTGACTTGAAAAAAAATGGTTTTTTTTGTCACTGCCTCTTTGAAAGATATCAATTTTTACTGATAATTTTTTTGCTAGTTCTTGAAATTTTTTGGCATTTTTATCGATAAATTCTTGAATTGGCGTTTTTTCTTTTTCAGCGGCTTGGACATTTTTTAGGGCATTTTCATCAGCGCCTGAAAGAAGACAGGTTTCCTCACCGAGTAGCCGATGGTAACGAGCAACCGTGTCGGCTTGGACAAATTCTAGAGCATGTCCAATATGAGGAGGTGCATTTACATAAGGAATTGCGGTTGTGATATAAAATTTTTTTGTCATAAGTTATTTTAACAAAATTATGAGTCCAATGATAAAACTAATCGCAAGAAGAAGGTTTACTGGTTCAAAAAGTTTTAAAGTTAGAAGGGAAAAAAAGATAAAACCACTAGTAAAGATGAAAAAAGGATATTTTTTTGGCAAGAAGAGTTTAGTGACTAAACTAATTAATAAACTTAAGAAAAAATCAAAGGAGAGAATGGTTATCAGATTGGTTGGTGGAATAAAAAAAAGGAAAATCATCAAAATCAGCAATAAAAAAAGTATTGCAACTAACATTATCATCAATTATAATGATAAACTATGACAAAATTACAAGATGATAAAGAAAAAATCATTACTAAGTTTGCCCAACACAAGGGCGACACCGGTTCTCCAGAAGTACAGATAGCTCTTTTATCTCATAAAATTCAAAAACTAAGCGGACACTTGGATATCAATAAAAAAGACAATCACTCTAGGCGAGGACTTTTAAAAGTCATTGCCAAAAGACGAAGAATTATTAATTATCTACAAAAGTTAGACTTGAAAAGATATAAAAAACTTATTAAGGAGTTAGGACTAAAGAAATAAAAATTATACGAATACTGCGAATAAAGAAATGCGAATGCCGCGAATATGCTAATTCAAATATAAAATAAATATTCGCATATTAGCAACATTCGTATTCATTCGTAGATTCGCATCATTTATTGGGTATTTATGAATATCACAGAAGAATCTTTCGAGATAGATGGACAAAAGCTGACCCTGCAGTTTGGGAAACTTGCCCAAGCAGTCGACACCTCTGTCTACGCAACATTAGGAGATACGGCAGTTTTGGTTACGGTGGCGGTCGGGCCGGAGAATCCTAACATCGATTATTTTCCTTTATCTGTGGAGTATGCAGAAAAGCTTTATGCTGGAGGATTGATTAAAGGTTCCCGTTGGATTAAGCGTGAAGGCCGACCATCAGATTACGCAGTTTTAACAGGAAGATTGATTGATCGGTCGATAAGACCTTTGTTTCCAAAAACCTATAAAAAACAGGTTCAGGTCGTGGTTACCTTATTATCAGTTGATGGAGTTAACGATCCAGCTGTTCTTTCGGCAATTGCTGCTTCAGCTGCTCTTACCGTATCTTCTGTTCCCTGGGCTGGTCCGATTTCAACAGTTCGTATCGGTTATATTACTTCCTCTGAGAATAAAGAAACAGAATTAATTTTAAACCCGACGGAAAACGAAGAAGAATTTTCCAGTCTTGATCTAGTTGTTTCTTCAACAAAAGATAAAATCTTGATGATTGAGACCAAAGCTAACATGATTAAGGATGAGATTATTCAAGAAGCTATCGAGATGGCTAAAAAAGAAAATCAAAAAATAATCGAATTTATTGCAAAAGTTTCAAAAAAAATAGGCAAAAAAAAAGATATCGTTCCAGATGAAGAAAGCTATCCAGAAATTTTAAAACTAATTAAGGGAAAATATGCCAAACCAGTCGCTGAAGTAGTTAAGCAAACAGCAGAAACAGCAGGCAGTGAAGATAAAATGATTCATGAAATAGTCTCTTCAATATATGACGATTTAGAAAAAAAATATGACACAAAACAAATTCTTGCCACAATCAATAAAAATAATTACGAAACAATTAAAAAAAATATTTTAGAAAAAAAAACAAGACCTGATGATCGCAAAGTCAATGAGGTAAGAAAACTTAACATTGAAGTATCCGTACTGCCAAGGACTCACGGAAGTGCTTTGTTTCAGAGAGGACAGACCCAGATTCTTTCGATTACAACTTTAGGATCGACTACTCTTGAGCAGCTTATTGAAGGACCAGAGGGAAAAGAGGCAAAAAGATACATTCATCATTATTCTGACGGCCCTTATTCTTATGGACAGGTTGGCAGAATGATGGGTCCTTCCCGTCGGGCAATCGGTCATGGGGCCTTAGCTGAAAAAGCAATTGAACCGGTTTTACCCTCAGTTGAAGAGTTTCCATATGCTATTCGTGTCGTTTCAGAAATTCTTTCGGAGAATGGTTCTTCGTCGATGGGAAGCGTCTCCGGATCATCTTTATCTTTGATGGATGCGGGTGTTCCTTTAAAGAAAGCAGTCACAGGAGTGGCGATGGGTTTGGTTTCAAAATCAGACGATGACTATGTTGTTTTAACAGATATTGTTGGATTAGAGGATTTTGCCGGTGAAATGGATTTTAAGATAGCTGGAACTTCAGAAGGTGTTACCGCGATACAACTTGATGTAAAAAACAAAGGTTTAACTCAAAAAATGATTAAAGATATTTTTGCTCAGGCGAAAAAGGCGAGATTGGAGATACTGGATTCGATGAATAAAGTGATAGATAGACCACGCAAGGAAATTTCCCGTTATGCACCGAAAGTGGTCGTCTTGACTCCACCTCAAGATAAAATCGGTGACATTATAGGTCCCGGCGGAAAAAATATTAGGGCTTTAATTGCCAAAACGCAAACGGAAATTAACGTCGATGATGATGGAAAAGTAACAGTTAGTGGTCTGGATCGAGCTAAAGTTGATGAGGCAGTGGCCCATATTAATAATATTACAAGGGTGATTCAGGTTGGTGAGGAGTTTGAAGGTGAAGTTAAACGAATTCTTCAGTTTGGCGCTTTTGTGGAGATGTTGCCTGGAAAAGAAGGATTAGTCCATGTGTCGAAGATGGGTCGGGGATTTGTCAAAAATCCCTATGATGTGGTCAAAATCGGGCAGAAAGTCCGCGTTCGCGTCTACCAGATTGATAATATGGGACGAATAAATCTGCAGATGATACAATAAGAAACCACCCTCTTATTGATTTTAGGTTTTGACTTCATTACAATAAAATTTATTATGGCCAGACGTCGATCATTGATTAGGTTGCCGTTTCTTAAGTTTAAAATTAACAAAAACACGATTTTTAATGTTATTGGTTTTTTACTGATCGGCGTTGCTTTAGTGCTATTACTGTCATTTGCCAAAAACTTTTCCTCTGAAGAAAACGGTCGACTATTATTTTCTGTTAATAACTTTCTTATTTTTAGATTCGGCACTCTGTCAATTCTTATTCCTTTTATCATCATTCTTATTTCTGGCCATTTTTTCAACAGCCGTCGGTTAAAGTTCATTAAACCCAATATCAGCGGTGGATTAATCATGGTTTTTGTCTCTCTTTTGGGAATTTTTCAATCAGGCAGTCTTGGCAAGACAATTTTTGAAAACTTGACTTTGGACTTTTCCGTTATTGGTACGATTGTTATTCTTGCTGTTGTTTTTATCATCGGTTTAGTCCTTTTCCTTGACACTTCGATTGATGCCTTTGTCATTTTTATCTTTCAACTATTAAAGTCTGCTTTCCTTTTTTTAAAAACCTATTTTTTTAGGACTTTTTTTGAAAAAGGAGAGAAAAAAGAAGAAAAGACCAAGGAAGAAAAACAGTTTATTCTTGATAAACGAAACGAGGGTAAAGTTAAAATCCCTTCTCCTGTAGTCAGTTCCTTTAATATCAAACCTTTGCCGGTGTCAACTAAATCAACCTGGATCTACCCACCGATTTCCTTGCTCTCTGATATTTCTCAAAAGCAGGCAGACAGGGGTGATGTCAAATACAACGCGACCGTGATTGAAAAAACCCTTGATTCCTTTGGCATCCGCGCTCGGGTGGCAGAAGTTAACTACGGTCCGGCCGTCACCCAGTACGCCTTGGAGATTACCACCGGAACAAAACTATCAAAAATCACCAGCCTGGGTAATGATTTGGCCTTAGCTTTGGCAGCGCCAACCGGAGTAGTGAGAATTGAGGCGCCGATTCCCGGACGGCGCTTGGTTGGTATAGAAATTCCCAATCGAAGACCGGAAATAGTCACTTTAAAACAGATGTTAACTTCGACCCAGTTTACGGAAAATAATGACCCGCTTTTGGTTCCTTTGGGGCTTGATGTCTCTGGACAGCCGATGTCAACCACTATTGCCAAGATGCCGCATGTTTTAATAGCAGGAGCAACTGGTAGCGGTAAATCTGTTCTTTTAAACTCTTGGATTTCCAGTTTTCTTTTCCGCACTCGTCCTGAAGAGTTAAGATTAATTCTCGTTGATCCTAAACGAGTGGAACTTTCTCTTTATAATGGTATTCCTCATCTTTTAACGGAAGTAATTGTTAATGCGGAAAAAATTATCTCAGCTTTAAAATGGACCGTAGCGGAGATGGAGGAAAGATATAAAGTCTTTCAGAAAGCCGGGGCGAGGAATATTGAAAGCTATAATAGCATTGGAGGCATAGAAAAAAGACCATATGTAATCTTTGTCATTGACGAGTTGGCTGACTTGATGGTTTTTGCACCAGGTGAATCTGAAGAGTTAATCACTCGGGTGGCCCAAATGGCCAGAGCAACGGGAATTCATTTACTGCTCGCTACCCAACGGCCATCGGTAGATGTGATTACCGGCTTAATGAAGGCTAATATTCCGACCCGAATTGCCTTTAATGTTTCCTCAATGGTTGATTCAAGAGTGATTATTGATATGCCGGGAGCGGAAAAACTTTTAGGTCGGGGTGATATGCTGTTTTTGCCGCCAGACAAAGCTAAGCCAGTCCGTATTCAAGGCCCATATTTGACGGAAAAAGAAGTTGTTAACTTAGTGAAGTTTTTAAAAGCCCAGGCGCCGGAAACTCACTACACAGAAGAGATTACCGAGCAGGCGGTAACAATAAGGACCGGTGAAGGAGGAATGATTAGCGTTAATGGAGGCGAGCATGATCCATTATTTAAACAGGCGTTAGAGATTATTATTCAGTATGATAAAGCTTCAGCTTCATTACTCCAGCGTCGGTTGTCAATTGGCTATGCTCGGGCTGCTCGCATTCTTGATCAACTGGAAGCCGCTGGCTACGTCAGTCCAGCCGAAGGCTCAAAGCCAAGAGATGTGATAAAAAGAATGAGTGCGGAATCGTCAATGCAGGAAGAAGATATCCATTAAGAATTAAAAATGCAAAATGCAAAATTAAAAATTTTGTGAGTCAAATTTAAAAAATTTTTTAATAATTTTGATTTTTTAATTGTAATTTTGAATTTTTACTTTTAACTTTTGAATTTATTCTAAGTATTTCCTCACATTCTCATTATGCTCCTCCAAAGTCACTGCGTAGTGTATCTTGCCTTTTTTATCAGAGAGGTAATAAAAATAATCTGTTTCCGGAGCATTGGCGATCGCTTGAATAGCTGCCAGTCCCGGATTACAGATGGGAGTTGGTGGCAAGCCTTTATTTTTATAAGTATTATAAGGAGAGTCTATTGCCAGATCGTCAGTAGTTAGCACTTTCTTCCACCAGGTTTTTTCTTCTGGTTGATATCCGAGAGTATATTGAATGGTAGCATCAATATCCAGCTTCATTTCAGTTTTGAATCGGTTTAAGATAACACTGGCAACCAATTGCCGGTCTTCACTTAGTTTCGCTTCCCGCTCAACAAGAGACGCCAAGATAATCGTTTCCGTCGGAGATAGACCTTTTGCTTTAGCCTTTTGTTGTAATTCAGTGGAAAACTTTTTATTAAAATTATTCTCGAGAATTTTGACGATTGATTCCGGCGTTGCGTCTTTGGGAAGTAGATATGTATCGGGAAACAGGTATCCTTCTTTTGCATATTTAAGGAATTCAGTTTCAGGAATACCGAGATTTTGGCTGATGATTTGGGCGATTTCTTCTTTTCTTGTTCCTTCAATTAGCGTCACCCAGATATCAAGGGTGCCATGAGTCAAGTTTTTGGCAATTTGGTAAGCATCCATGGCCGGTGAAAGACGGAAGTCTCCGGCTTGAATTTTCCTTTCAATCCCCAACTTTTTTACGATCAGGAAAAAAATCAATCGGTTTCTAATAAGCCCTTCTTTAGACAAATTATTAACAACACTAGTTAAAGACTCTCCTTGATTGATGACAAAGATCTTTGTTGATTGATTACTTTTATTGACGGGAAGAGTGCCTTCGCGGTAAAAAAGATAAAAAGCTAAAGTGATAATAAGCAATAAAACCACCAAGAAATTAATTTTTTTCATACTAGTTCTCAATTTTAAAAATTGGTAAATTTTTTAAGGTGACTTCTGCCTCTTTCAGGCGATAGCGATCGCTGGAATAAATATAAAATAACGGTTCGCCTTTTTCAACCGAATGATCAAGCTTTTTTAATAGATAAAGACCAGCTGGTTTATCAGTAGGCGCTCCTAATAGTTTGGCAGTCGTATTAAGATTAAAGTTATTAATATCTTTGATTTTACCAGAAATAGGTGATTTAATTTCCTTTTTAAAAGAGGCTAACTTTAAGCTGTCAGAAGCAATATCTTTGTCTCCCTGTTGCGCCTTGACGATCTCTCGAAATTTTTTCAGAGCTTGACCATTAACCAATAGTTCATAAGCACTGTCTTCGCCATTTTTTTTAATTTTTTTTTCTTGAAAACATAAGTCGAGCAGTTTTCCCGCTAATCGCAACGCTTTAGCTTCAAGGCGAAGCGGTCTGTCCTTTTTTTGTTCCAAGACATACAAGACATCGCGGGCTTCCAAAATAGGACCAATGCCGCGGCCAGCCGGCTCTAAAGTTTCATTAATATCAATACTCACCTTCATCTTAAAACGTTTGGCTAACTCCTTAAATTTATTGGCAATTTTTTCGCCGTCTGCAAAGTGATGAATTTTTAGTGTTTTTCCGATTGGTATATCAAGAACTAAATGAGTCGTGCCACTGGCCACTTTTTTTGCCATGACAGAGATAATAATCTTGTCAAAAGACTCAAAAGACAAAGGTTCTTCGACTCGGATAATAATATCATCAGCCGGCGCCAATCCTAGTTTTCCGTTCCAAGCAATACAGCCACCGACTTTTGAGACAATCTTTTCCAACTCCTTTGACGAAAAGTCAACCTCAGCAATCGCTTCCATAACATCGGCGGTGCCAGCTGGCGAGGTAATGGCTCGCGAGGAAATTTTTGGGATGAGAAATCCAGCCGCAGCAATAATAGGAACAATAATCATTGTGGTTCTTGTGCCCGCCACTCCTCCAGCTGAATGTTTATCGGCAACGATTCCTTTAAAGTTTAGTCGATTGCCGGTTTCCACCATCGCTCGCGTAAAATAATAAAGCTCTTGAGGTGAGTAACCTTCTTTAAAGGACGAGGCGACGAAATAGGTAGTCAAAATATCGCTCAGCCGCTGATGGGCAATTTCATCCATAATCGCATAAACTTCTCGATAGGAAAGTTTTTTTCCCAACAGTTTTTTTTGAATCGCTTTAATGGCAATAATTTCTTCTATATCTTCTTTACTCATATTGACTGTAAACTTCGGTAATTTTTTTCTGATAGTTTTTCGTTTTAATTAATAGTTTAGTCACCAGATAAATTTGTTTAAGGTCAATTAACCAGCCGATAAAAAGATATAACAGTCCGAAAATACTAAAGACAACCGCCAAAAGAATAAAGACGTTAATAGTAAAGGAAGTATCGATAATCAATCCGTCCAAAAGCTTCATTGAGTAGTAGGCGGCGATGGCGGCTAGTCCAGATGAGAGAATCATTTTTGACAGTTCGGAAAACAAAAATCCCCAATTAAAACCGCCGATTTTTCTCCATAAAAGAAAAAAAAGACTGGAAGAGTTAATCATCATGGAAACAGAAAAAGAGACAGCTAGCGCTTGAATAGGAAAATGGAAGTAAAAAACAAAAAGCAAGCTTAAAGCGGTATTGATGACGATTGAAGAAGCGCTGATATAAAAAGGCGTCCGGCTGTCTAAAAGAGCGTAGAAACAACGAGTTAACAGGTAGTAGATGCTGTGGAAAGGTAGGCCGAGAGAAAAGTAGGAAAGGGTGATGGCGGTTTGGACGGTGGCATCCCAGTCAAACTTTTGACCGCCGAAAAAGAGACGAATTAAAGGAGTGCGGGCAAAGATAAAAAAAACCGCCACCGGAATGGTTAGAAAAAGTAGATTTAAAAGGGAGTCGGTGACAATTTTTTTGAACTCTTCCATCTTTTTTTCCTGAAAAATCTCTGATAGATAAGGCAGGGAGGCTTGGCCGAAAGCAATTCCCACAACTGAAACTGGTAAAAGCTGAAGATGTTGAGCAAAGTAAAAGACCGTATAGGCGCCGTTTCCTAACAGAGTGGCTAAGGTTAAGTCGATGGTAGCGTCAATTTGTGCGACAATCACGGTCAGTGCACGCGGAATAACTAATCTAAAAAAATCGATTAATCCTTGGGTTTTTTTGATAATCATCCGAAAAGAAAAACCTGAGTCAAGAAGAAGCGGCAACTGGATAATAAAAAGCAAAATAGCCCCAATTATTACTCCCCAAACCGGTGCCTGTAGACCAAAAAAACCGGCAAAAAGAATCGTCGAAGCAATTGTAACTGAGTTATAAATGATTGGCGCTAAGGCCGAAAGAAAAAAGGTTTTGTTAGCTTGACCTATTCCGGTTAAAAAATTGCCTAAAACGAAAAATGGCAGTTGACCAACAAGGAGCAAACGAGAAAAGTAGATGATTTTTTCCATCTTGATTGTGTCATAACCAGGAGTAAGGAGCGGGATAATTTTCCCAAGAAAAAGGTAAATAACAATAATAAATAAGGTTAAGGTAACTAAAATCAGGTTAATAATCGAAGAGATATTAACATTCAAACTTTCTTTATCGTTTTTATAGCGGACATAGATGGGAATGAAAGTTGAGGTAATGGCGCCGGTAATGAGAATTTCATAGATAAGATCAGGAAGACGAAAAGAGGCAAGAAAAATATCAAGGTCATTTTTATTAAAGTAGTTTGCCAGTACGCGATAGCGCAAAAAACCGGAAAGAGAGGTGAGAATAATCATAAAAGAAAGGAGCATGGCTGTTGAGATGATACTTTTTTGTCGGGAAAAAATAAAGTTTTTTGTTCGGCTTATAAATCGCTCCATTGAATGAATTATACATCATTCTTCATTTCTAGATTTTGACATGATAGCTTTGACACATACCCTTGACAACCAGCTGAATTTGGTTAATAATGGAATCATATGGTGTTTTTTGGTGAATATCAAATTAACTTTTCCGGCTCCGGTCGTTTACTCTTACCAAAGAAAGTTAGAGAACCTCTTAAAGGTAATACTTTTATCCTTACAAAAGGTTTTGGTAACTGTCTTGCTGGTTATGACAAAGATGATTGGGAGAAAAGAGCTTCAGAGCTACTTAATCCTTCATTACTTCAACCGACCGATATGGATAATAGACGCTATATTTTCTCTTCACTTGTTTACTTAGAAATTGATGAACAAGGTCGATTTGTTGTTCCTAAAAATCTTCTTGAGTACGGTCAATTAAAGGAAAAAATAGTTATTATCGGTGTTGGTGACCATTTTGAGATCTGGAATAACGATCAATGGATTGAGTATCGAAACAACCTGAAAAAAAACATTAAGAATTTAGCGAACGCTTAATGGCTCATACGCCGGTACTTTTACAACAAGCGATTGAAAACTTAAACATCAAAAAAGGCGGTCTATATATTGATGCGACGTTTGGAGAAGGTGGATATAGTCAAGAAATTATTAAACGGGGAGGAAAAGTCTTAGCTATAGAAATAGACGAGGATCAAATTTTCAATTTTCAATTTTCAATTTTCAATTTAAGAATTGTTCAGGGAAACTTTGCTGAGATAGAGAAGATTGCTAAAGAAAATAATTTTTTTCCGGTTGATGGAGTAGTTTTTGATTTAGGTTTGTCAATGAGACAGATTGAAGAGTCTGGCAGAGGTTTTTCTTATAAATGTTTTGCTGAACCATTAGATATGAGGATAGACACTAATTTAACGGTTAAAGCCAGCGATTTAATTAATAGTTTAACTGAGAATCAACTCTATGAAATTTTTGCTAAAAATTCTGAAGAACTCAATTCTCGGGCAGTTGCTAAAAATATTGTTTATGCCCGTCATTTAAAGCCGATAAAGACGGTAGCTGATTTAATTTTTTCCATCGATAAAGCTATCGATAAAAAAGATAAGCGTGTCTATCAAAGAATTTTTCAGGCTTTAAGAATCGAAGTTAATCAGGAATTGGATAATTTAAAAAGAGGACTGGCAGGTAGTTTAAAGATTTTAAAAAAAGGAGGAAGGCTGATTGTTATTAGTTTTCATTCGCTTGAAGACAGGATTGTTAAAAATTTTGTCAGAGAAAAAAAATTAAATTTTTTTCAGAAAAAACTGATTAGAGGAGAACGTTCTTTTGAGCGAAGCGCAAAATTGAGGACAATTATATGAGAAAAATTATCGCAGTGTCAATTTGGCTTACTTTTATTTTTTTAGTGGCGACCAATGTCTTCTTATTTTATTCGTCAATTAAATTAAGCGATGGAATTAATCAATATGAAATAAAGATTCAAGAACTTCACCAAAAAAATATCAACTTAGAAAAGGAAATTTCCTATTTTTCCTCTTTAAAATTTGCTCAAGAAAAAGCCAAAGAGCTTAACTTCACCGTTTCTTCAAATCCAGTTAATTTTGATAAGTTAGAGTATGCATTTAAGCCATCGATTCAATGAAGATAAAACTGCTTTTCCTTATTTTTATCTTATTTTATTTAGCGATTATTGTTAGATTATTTTATCTTCAGGTTTTGCGTCCTCGTGCATCAAATAACCAACCTTATCTTAAGACGGAAAAAATTGTTCCCGAACGGGGAAAAATTTATGATAGAAATAAGAACCCTTTGGTATTAAATGAAAACAGTTATTTACTGTATCTTGAACCAAAGAAAATAGATAAAAAAAGCAAGCTAATAGAAAAACTAAGTAAAAGCTTAGAGATAAAAGAAGCCTCTCTTGAAGCAAACATCGATGACTCAAAATACTATCAGGCGATTCAAGGAGGTCTAAACGAAGAAAAGAAAAAAGAAATTGAAAGTTTCCAGCTAAAAGGCATCGGTTTTGATTATCAGATGCAACGTTTTTATCCTGAGGCTTCTATAGCGGCTCATCTTTTGGGATTTGTGGGTAAAAATGAAACCGGTGATAATTTGGGCTATTTTGGTTTGGAAGGTTTTTATGATAAGGATTTAAAAGGTCTACCAGGATTTATTGAGTCAGAAAAAGATATTCTTGGTCGTCCGATCTTTATCGGTACCCAAGAAAAGGTTAATGCCGAAGACGGCCGCGATTTGGTTTTAACCATTGATAAAACGGTTCAAGAGTCAAGCAAAAATGTCCTTAAGCAAGGATTAGAGAAATACCAAGCTAAACAGGGTTGTATTATCACTGCTGATCCCTCAACCATGCAAATTCTAGGCCTAGTTTGTCTACCTGATTACGATCAAGCTAATTATTTCAAGTTCTCTGAAGATTTCTTTAAAGATCCGGCCATCTCTGATTTATACGAACCGGGGTCGATTTTTAAACCATTAATGATGGCGGCGGCTATCGAGGAAAAAAAGATTAAACCGACCGATAGTTATAATGAAGACGGTCCAATAAAAATTGGCGACTATTCGATAAAAACTTGGAACGATAAATATGAAGGAAAAATTTCCATAACAAGAATTCTTGAAAAATCGTCAAATACTGGTATGGTTTTTGTTGGAGAAAAACTTGGTCAGGGCAACATATTTAAATATTTACAAAAATACGGGTTTGACGAGAAGACAGAAATTGATCTTCAAGGAGAGATGGTTGGTTATCTAAAACCCAAAAGCCAATGGTATCCGATAGATTTTGCTACAATTACCTTTGGTCAGGGAATTGCCGTGACGCCAATCCAGATGTTGCGTGCTTTTACTTCATTAATCAATGGCGGCAAACTGTTAAAACCATATCTGGTGCAAAAAATTACTTCTTCAGACCGGGAGAATATCATTAAACCTAAGGTTGAACGCCAGGTGGTTTCCAAAACTACCTCTGAGATTATCAAAAAGATGTTGGTGTCAGCGGTGGAAAACGGCGAATATCACTGGGATAGGCCAAAAGGTTATCAAATTGGCGGGAAAACCGGCACGGCTCAGGTGCCGATTGCCGGCCATTACGACCCAACAAAAACGATTGCTTCTTTTATTGGTTTTTTTCCGGTTGATAATCCTAAAATTATTACCTTAGTAATACTTAAGGAGCCTAAGGCCTCGCCTTGGGGATCAGAAACGGCCGCGCCAATGTTTTTCGAGTTAGCCAAACAACTTATAGTATACTATGGCATGACACCGGAACAGTAAAAATTCAAAATTCAATGGATTCGACTTCGCTCACCATTGTCCTGAGCAACGTCGAACGGACAAAATGAAAAATTCAAAATTACAATTCAAAATTCAAAAATTGAAAAATATCTACCATTTATTTCAGGCTATAATAGCAAATATCTATTATGGTTTTCCATCTCGTCGTCTCAAAGTAATTGGTGTGACTGGTACTGATGGAAAAACGACCACGATTCATCTTATTTATCATATTCTTAAATTTGCCGGCTACAAGGCTTCCATGATTTCTTCGGTTTATGCCATAGTTGGCAATAAAGAATACGATACGGGTTTTCATGTCACTACGCCAAGTTCTTTTTTTATCCAGAAAATGTTAAAAACATCTGTTGATCATGAAGATAAATATTTTGTATTAGAAACAACCTCTCATGCTCTGGATCAAAATAGAGTTTGGGGGATTAGATATGAGATAGGAGTGATTACTAACATAACACATGAACATTTAGACTATCATAAAACCTATGAAAAGTATGTTATGACAAAGGTAAAGTTGTTGAAAATGGCAAGAATTTCCATAGTCAATAAAGATGATGAATCGTACAAAGAAGTTAAAAGTGAAAAGTTAAAAGTGAAAAGTTACAATTCAAAATTCAAAAGTTTAGACAAATTAGAAGATATAACAAAGTTTAATCAATATAACTATTCAGCTGCGTATACGGTTTGTAAAGTTTTAGGGCTGACTGATAAACAAATATTAGAAGGGATGAAAACATTTAAGTTGCCTAAAGGCAGACTGGATGTTGTTTATGATAAGGATTTCAAAGTAATCATTGACTTTGCCCATACGCCGAACGCCTTTGAGAATTTATTACCGGAACTAAGAAAAATGTTTTTAAAAAAAGAAGGGAGATTGATTCACGTTTTTGGGTCGGCAGGACTAAGAGATGTTACCAAAAGACCATTAATGGGTGAAGTGAGTAGCAGATATTCGGACTATATTATTTTAACCGAAGAAGACTATCGGACGGAAAAACCTGAGGTAATTTGTCAACAGATCGCATCTGGAATAAACAATAAACCTTATAAAATGATTATTAACCGTGAGCAAGCTATTAATAAAGCGATTGGTATGGCAAAGACAGGCGATGTGGTTGTGTTAACCGGCAAAGCTCATGAAAAGAGTTTATGCCGAGGAAAAACGGAAGTCCCGTGGGACGAGTATGAAGCAATAAATAAGGCAATTAAAACCAAAATCCAAAGTTCAAATGACAAATCAAATCCCAATATCCAAATGACTAAATTATTTAAATTTTGAACTTTGAACTTGATTTAGATTTTGGATTTTATCATTTGGATTTGTTAATTATGATTACTTACGACTCTGATCTTAAAATTTTCTTCTCATCTTTAATCAACGATGATCGTTATTTTTCTGGCTTTACGACAAGAGAATTAAATGATGGCAGGAAAGTCGAAAATATTGTTAGTTTTTTTCGCTCTAATAATATTGGTTATAAAAAAATAGTCGTTCCTGAGCAGATTCATTCAGTAAACATCGAATTAATAGAAAATAGCGGAGAGGATTTTGAAAAAAAAGAGGACTGTGATGGTCTAGTGACCAAAGAAACTGGTGTTATTTTGACCGTTAGGACAGGAGATTGTTTACCGATTATTTTTACTGATAAACAAAGTTCAATTATTGGAATTTCTCATCAAGGTTGGCGGGGAAGCGTGAAAAGAATGGCGCAAAAAATAGTGAAAAAAATGCTGGAGATAGGGGCGAAGATGCAAGATATTACAGTCGCTTTGGGTCCTGGGATTGGCGAATGTTGCTATGATATTGACGAAGACAGATTTTACGAATTCAAGGAAGAATTTGACGGTTATTCAGACAAGATTTTTCATTTTTACGCTGGTAAAAGGCATCTGAATTTATCCTTATTAAACTATTTACTGCTTATTGAGACAGGAATAAAAAAAGAAAACATTGACTACTTTCCTTTTTGCACCAGCTGTAATAAAGAAATGTTTTTCTCTTTCAGGCGCGATAAAAAAGAAAATTATGGGGAGATGTTTAGTTTTATATT
>PFRZ01000031.1 GCA_002788805.1 Candidatus Roizmanbacteria bacterium CG_4_9_14_0_2_um_filter_35_15
GGTTTAAGAAATACTTATAATACTTCACCATTTTGACTAGTCACCCTTAGGGTGACTAAAGTGAGCTTTTTAGTTTTAGATAAAGATTGCGCAGATAATAGATAAAGTTATAAAGTTTGTAAAGTAGAGGATTAATCACCAAATCATAACTTCCTATAAATTCCACAAAAATTGTTCCATACCCTTCTTTGAAGCGGGTGAAGCCGGACCAGGAGTGAGTTGGATCATAATTTGGAGGAAGCGAACCCCACATGTCTAATTTTTTTGCTCCGAGTTTTTTTCCCAGCTGAATTGTTTCCCACATTAGTAAATTCGAAGCCATTAGATTTCGGTATTGTTCCGAAGTTCCTCCGTAAACATAATAAATAATTCCGTCAAGATACCAAAGTTCATAAGCTGCTAGAGGAATGTCATTATAGGAAGCAATTAAAATGTGAGAAATATTGTTTTTCAAACTATTCCAGACAATCTGGTGATAACGCGGAGTGTGACCAAAGTATTTTTGTCGTTTACAAGTGTCAAAATAAAGCTGAGAAAAAATCTTAAAGCCTTTTTCATTTGACATTTCTTTGACAACAACCCCTTTTTTTTCCGCTAAGCGGATGTTGTAGCGTGTTTTAGGATGCATATTTTTCAAAAATTCTTCTTCGGATTTGGTTAAATCAAGGATTTGAGTCCAGGAAGGAAAGAGAGGATGGGCAGAACGAATTAATTTGAAATTTGTCCCGCCTGAGGCGGGATGAAATTTGGATTTTTCAACATATGGCTCAATTTTTATAAAAATAACCTTATTCTTTTTTCCATACTCATAAAGTTCGTTCAGAACTTTTTTAGACGGCATAGCCGACCTAGGAAGATATCCAATTTTATAATCGGTAAAAGGAATTTTATGAAAAGTAACAAGATAATCTTCTAGACGTAATGCCGCGACGCCCATTTTTTTTCTTGCCTGTTCCCAGTCTTTAGATTGAAGAGGATGCATAGTTTTTTAATATTTCTAAAGTTTTCTCGCCGCATTTTTCCCACGAGAACTCTTTAACTCTTTTTTTACCCTTATTAACTAAATCTTTTACTAATTGTTTATCTTCTTTAATAAGCTTTAGTTTTTCCACCAGGTCATCACTATTTTTTGGGTCAAAATATAAGGAGGCATCACCAGCGACTTCAGGAAGAGAAGAAGCAAAAGAAGCAATTACTGGACAGCCAAAGCTCATAGCTTCAAGAACAGGAATACCAAAACCTTCATACAAAGAAGGCATGACAAAACAAAAGGCGTTTTTATAGAGCCAGGCAAGCTGTTCGTTGGAGAGATAATCGGTGAAGACTATTTTTTTATCTAAGTCCATGTCTTGAACTTTTTGGAAGATTTTTTCGTATAACCAGCCTTTTTTACCGACTATTACCAACTTGGAATCTTTATTCGTTTGCAAAAATTTATCAAAAGCCTCAATCAATACGGAAAGATTCTTTCTCGGTTGTATTGTTCCGACAAATAGAATAAAATTTTCAATTTTCAATTTACAATTTTCATTGAATTTCAAATTTTCAATTTTCAATTTTTGAAACGATTTTTCAAAACCATTATAAATCACGCTTATTTTATCATCATTAACAGCATAATTTTTTATAATGTCTTTTTTAGTAGTTTTCGAAACGGCGATAATTTTTGTCGCCTTATTTAACGAATAGTTTGTCCAGTTTTTAAGTTGAAAAAGATCTTTTTTTAAGAAATCTTCTGGATAGTAAAGATAAGAAAGATCATGAATAGTGACCACGGTCGGCACCGGAGAAAAGCGAGGAATATAATGGGCGGGCGAGAAAAAAACATTGATATCTCTGTTCTGAAAAAGAGCTAGTGGCAAAAATATCTGCGACCATAAATATTGTCCGGAAACGATCTGATATTGAAAAAATTTACTTGGAGAAGGAAGTTCTGCCAAAGGAGTTTTTTTTAAAAAGATTTTAAATTGAAGTTCTTTCCGAGCTTTTTTATGAAAATACCTAAGAATGTTAAGGGTATAGACAGAAACACCGACTCGTTCTTTGACATTGGCTTCGTTGCCGTCAACACCGATAGTCATGAAGGTATTTTATCACAAATTCCTATATAAATTCTCCAATTTATTAGCTATTTCCGACCATTGGTATTTTTCCTTGACTAAAAAGTAGGCGTTTTGGCGAATTTTCTTATAAAGAGTCTTTTTTGAGAGAATTTCTTTGATTTTGTTGATAAACTCTCTTGGTGTTTCCGCAATCAGGACATGGAGATTATTTTTTACAGCCAGGCCTTCGACGCCAGTTCGGGTAGAGATAACCGGAATACCACTCCCCATGGCCGCCAAGATTTTTAGCCGTGTTCCTCCTGGCCCAAAAATCGGAGCGATAAATAAACTGGCTTGTTGAAAAAGATTTTTGACAGTTTGCGTGTCATTGGAAACAATATCAATTAATCGGATACTTTTTTCCTTAACAGTCCCGATTTTTTTCGCGTTTTGTCCAGCAATTATCAATGAAAAATGAAGATCAGTTTTTTTAAGGATTGGGTAGATCTTTTCAATCAAGAATTTGGCCGCTTCGACATTTTGCAACCAATAAAAATTACCTTGAAAGAAAATTATCGGTTTTTTTAAATCTTTTTTTTCCAGCTTGTTGACGATTATTTCATCACCGACACAGTTGGGGATAATGGAAGTTTTTATCTTTTTCACCTCTTTTTTAATCGTCTTCTCATCTGGTGAAGAGACGGCGACAACGATATCAGCTTTTTTCCAGTAGTATCTTTCCCAGTATTTCAGTTTAAAGATATCAATATCAAAATAAACAAGCAGTCGAAGGAAAAAAGACAGAGAGTTAACAAAATGTTTATAAACATTATATTCAATGGTTTGTTCTACCAAGACAATCGGTGTTAAAGTCTTAGGGATATGAGGCATGACATAAAAGGTCTCGGCATGGATGACGTCAAAACTTTCTTTTTTTAGAAGGTTATCGATAATTTCTTTAGCTTCTTCAGAAAAATTTCTTACCACCAAAAAAGGCTGGAAAGAAAAAAGAGTGTTAATGATGGTTTTTAATGTCCAGGGTTTTTCCGGTCGCTGACAAAGATAGATTTTCTTGCAGTAATTTTTTAGGTATGACTCATACTGTTTTTCCGTTTCGTCTTTAAATAAAGAAACGAGAGTAATCTCATTATTTTTACTTAGATGTTTAAGAAGGTTGAAAGTCCTTATCTGCCCGCCCGATGATGGAGGATAGGGGACATAGGGAGTGACCATTAAGATTTTCATAAAGAAAAGATAGAAAATTTATCGTTAGAAAAGATAAGCGGATAAAAACTCGTTTTCATTTTATCAATCATTTGGGAATTGTCGGTGACTAAATATTTATAGCCGAGTTTTTTTAGCTCGTCAAGATCTTTATAGATTGCCGGAGCGCCGCGCCTCTCCGCCAGATAAAGTAAAGTCGTGTCTCCCTGGCGGTCGGTGACCACTTTATCTTCTTTATCAGTGAGACTGCTGATAATTTTTGCCATCTGGACCAAATCAGTCGAGTAGGAATAGTAATCTCTTACTTGATAAAAAGAGAAAAACCAGGAAAAAGCAAAAATAAAAACAATGAATAATGAACTAATTGCAGGCTGGAGGAATTGTTTAGGATTTTTTAATAGATAACTGGCACCTATCCCCGAAAATATCGCCAAAGCGGGGAGAATCAATGTTTGATAGTATTCATGCTGAACATTTCCACCCTGAAAGACAAAAAGATAGACAAAGGCGGCAATCAAGATATTGAATAACAAGAATTTTTTTTGCTTTAAAAAAACTCCTAAGATAAAGAAAACAGTTAAACAGCCGCCGAAAATTAAGTTATTAATCCGCTCAAAGAAAATCCAGCGAAAAAAAGCCGGTCTAAAAAAGATTTTTTGCAGGCCAGAAGCGGTATTAACACTGGTAATCAACCATTCAGAAACAGGAATGCCTTGGGGACAGTTTTTAATATATAATCGCCAGAGAAGAAGCGGCAAAAAAGCAATAAAAAAATAAAAATAGAAAAAAGGATTTTTGAGAGTTTTCTTTTTAAATTTGAGGTAAAACAGGTAGAGAAGAGGGATTCCGTAAAATATTACTGTTGGTTTAATAAGGAGGGAGATAGAAAGAAAGATAAGAGATAAAAAATAGTGAATAGTTATTAATGAATAGTGATTAGTTTTTTGGGAAAAAAGATAAAGAAAAAAGATTGACAAAAAAGCAAATCCTAAGGCAGTGGTTTCCGGTAGGATGACTCTGGAAAAGAAGACGAAAAAAGGAAAAACAGCGTAGATTATAGAGGCAAAAAAAGCCGCCAGCCGGTTAACTTCTTTTAAGGTTAGATAATAAATAACAGCAATAATTATTAAAGAAAAAAACATTGATACTAATCTTCCCCAGACTTCGAGACTGAATATCGGCCAGAGTTTATAAAGATAGGCAAAGATAATATTATAGATGGGAAACTCTACCATTCGATACCCTTGAGGATTATCCAGTCCTGACTGGACATTGGAAAGGTCATCGTACAGAGGATGTAAAAGATCAAAACCTTTATTGACAAAGTTTCTGGCAACAGCGGCGGTATCTGCCTGACGCCAAGAATGAAGATCGGCAAGAGGAATGTTGATTTTGTATAGGCGAAAGATAAAAGCAGTTATTAAGATGAAAGAAAGTATAAAAAGATCAGTTTTTTTGAAATTATCTTTTTTCATTATATAAAATCCTAAATTCTAAATAACAAATCTCAAATAAATATTAAATAATAAATTACAAATACTAAACGGTTTAGAATTTAGAAAATTAGAATTTATAATTTGTTTGTAATTTGGGATTTAGTATTTAGAGTTTTTAAAGAATAATAGCCAACGAACAATCCTGCTACTGTCCAGAAAGTATACGCTACTTTTGAGGCTTCAAAAACGTCGATATAAGTGGCGTTGATAAGTAGAGCTATTAAAGAAAAAATAAAACCAATACTTAGTTGTCGATCGTCTTGACTTGTTTTCTTTGATAATTTCAACAACCTGAAAGTTATAGAAAATAATATTATTAAAAATAAGATAGTT
>PFRZ01000027.1 GCA_002788805.1 Candidatus Roizmanbacteria bacterium CG_4_9_14_0_2_um_filter_35_15
TTTGAATTTGATTTGTTATTTGTCATTTGTGATTTGTAATTTGTAATTTGTTATCATTAATATATGATTTCTCTTACTGATATTATCAAGAAAGAAAACATAATATCAGTTTCTCCTGAAGATCATCTTTCCTACGCTTTAAGCAAACTCTCGACCTCTCATGATGCGCTCTTTGTTTTTGAGGACGTTGAGCGTCCTTCCGAGAAAAAGAAATTTTTAGGAATAATTAATCCCTACCATTGCTTAATTAAATCGTCTTATCCCGGTAATACTAAGGTTAAACACTGTCTTGTCCATCCACCAAAGATCTTTACCGATTACTCTCTCTTTAAAGTTATTAATCTGCTTATTCAGTCAAAGATTCACTATCTGCCGGTCTTTGAGAATATTAAACGTCCTGAGGAAAAAGAACGATTTTTAGGAGTGATTTCCGCCCGAAGGGTTTTATCTCACTTAAAAAATTTACCGATCTATAAAGACAAAATTGAACTGTTAATAAAAAGTAAAAAACGGCCATTACTAGTTATTTATGAGGAAGATAGCATCGCCAAAGCTCTTGACATTTTTCGTAAAACGCGGATTTCCAAACTGATTGTTATTAATCAAGAGATGAAACTAAAAGGAGTCTTGAGTTATTATGATTTAATTTCTTTTTTAGGTTCGCCAGATAGAAGACAAGAGAGAAGTGGAAGACAAGGCAACAAAATTCATCTTTATAGTCAAAAAGTTAAGAATTTTATGAAGAACTATGTTCTGACTTTATCTCAAGAAAAGCCATTGTTTCAAGCGTTTAATCTTATTCTGGAAAAGAAAATCGGCAGTGTTATTATTATTGACGAAGAGCATCATCCAATAGGCGTCATTACTACCCGCGATCTTTTTCAGTATTTTTTGAGTAAAGAAGGAGGTTTTTTTAAGCAGGTGACGACGAAATTTAGAAAGATCTTCAAATGAAAAAGTTTTTATTAATATTAATTCTTTCCGTTGGTCTATACTTTCGTTTTATCGGTGTTAACTGGGACCAAAACCAACATCTTCACCCAGATGAGAGGTTTTTGACGATGGTGGGGACGGCGATGAAAATGCCGAAAAGTTTTTCTGACTATTTAAATCCCAAAACATCAACTTTTAATCCAGAAAATATCGGCTATAAATTTTATGTTTATGGGACTTTTCCGGTGGTTTTGAATAAACTATTGGCTGCTGCTAATGGGGCAGATAACTATAATCTTTTTACTATTCAAGGGAGGATGTTGTCAGCTTTTTTTGATTTCTTGATTATTCTCTTAGTTTATAAAACAGCGAAACTATTAACTAATCGTCATCCTGAGCGAAGCGAAGGATCTAGCGACCGAAGGTCACGTAACGCTTCGTTAGATTCTTCAGTCACTTCGTTTCCTCAGAATGACAATATAGCATTATGGGCAGCTTTTTTTTATGCAATTGCTGTATATCCCATTCAAACTTCACATTTTTTTACCACTGATACTTTTTTGAATTTTTTTATGTTTGGGTCGTTTTACCTTGCGTTACGATATTATGTGGGGGCATTGCGCGCAATGCCCTTACAGGATTTGATATTGTCCGCTATCTTTTTCAGCCTTGCCTTGGCCTGCAAAATATCAGCAGTTTATATCCTTCCTCTAATTCTCTTTTTTATAATAAGGAGAGTCCTTTTAAAGGAGAGTCCTTTTAAAGGAGAGTCCTTCTGCAAATTGATAGGATTTGTTTTGTTAATTTACTTTGTTCTTCGCTTAGCTGACCCCTATTACTTTCAATCAGCTAATTTTTTTGACCCTAGATTAAACTCTTCATTTCTTAATAGTATTAAGTCGTTGACTCAATTTACACGGCCTGATGTTTGGTATCCGCCGACGGTCCAGTGGATAGGAAAACCGGTGAGTTTTCTTTTAATAAATTTGATGTTTTTTGGGGTTGGGATACCATATTTTATATTTATGGTTATTGGAATGGTTTCTGTCATTCCGACCAAGCAAAGCGCGTGGAGGAATCTTTTAAATAACACATTATTTCTTATTCTTCTTTGGGTTGTTGGTTATTTTGTTTATCAGTCTTTTCAATTCGTTAAATCAATCCGCTATACTATCTATCTTTATCCGTTTTTCGCCATATTTGCTGGAATTGGAATTAATTTAATTTTGGAACGAATTAAAAATAATAAAACATCATTTATCATTTGTAATTTGTTATTTGTCATTTTATTAATGGTTTGGCCTTTAGCTTTTACTTCAATCTATCGGCAAAAACATAGCCGGGTGGCTGCTTCCGAATGGATTTACAAAAATTTACCCGGCGGCTCTTATATTCTTAGCGAATCATGGGATGATTCTCTGCCGCTTTCTGTTGCCAATAATTACGGTAAACAATTTTCCGGGGAACAATTACCGGTCTTTGATCCTGATAATCCGGAAAAATGGAAAAAAATTAATATGTCATTGGAAAAAGCTAATTATTATATTTTATCTTCTAACCGCGGGTGGGGGAGCATTATGGATACGCCGTCTAAATATCCGTTAATGAGTAAATTTTATCAAGATTTATTTAATGGAGAAACAAACTATAAAAAAATTATTGAGTTTACGGCGTATCCAAAATTTCAAATTTCAAATTTCAAATTTCAAATTAATGATGGTTGGAGTGAGGAAATGTTTACTGTCTATGATCACCCGAAAGTTTTAATCTATAAAAATGTTAAAAAATTATAATCTTGAATATTACTCTGAAGAAAAAATACTTAATCCACCTTTACATGTAAGAGATGAGATTAATTTCATTTTTAGACGATTAACAAAAGATAAAAATAAGAAGATTGTTGATTTTGGAAGCGGAGGAGGCAGATTGACTATTCCTTTATTGAAAAACGGATATAAAATTACAGCAATAGATATAGATAAAAAATCCCAGGAGCAATTATTAAAAACGGCAACTAAAATCGGAAAAAATAAAAATCTTCAAATAAGTAAAACATTTCCAAAAAATGGCAAGTATGATTATATTTTAGGTACAGACATTCTTCATCATCTCGATATAGGTAATTATTTTAGATTATTTAATAGTCACTTAAAAAAAGGTGGAAAAATAATTTTCTCCGAACCAAATAGCTGGCATTTATTTTGGTGGGTGTTTATTTTTTTATTTCTTGATTTTAAAAAAGAAAAAGGACTGGTTCAATGTTCATACTTTTCCTTAGAAAGAAGATTGAAAAAATCAGGATTCAGTAATATTAAAATTTCCGGTTTTAACTTATTTCCTCCTTATTTTATTTCGAAAATAAAATTATTAAGAGAGCTAAACTATTACTTGAGTAATCTAGTTTTTCTAAAACTCTTTGCTTTCCGTCTGTTTATAGAGGCAGAAAAATAATGCGCTAGATTTCTTAACATTAACTCTAATATTAATATTTTTAGTGATAAAGTTTTTCCATAAAAAAATATTTAATCTTGGAAAAATCTGCCAGTTATTAAAGAGTTGATAGGTTATCAAAGAGAGAAGAGAAAGGTAATGAGATAGATCCATAAAGCACGAATTTTTTTCGTTTAAGTAACCAACAGCTTTAATGATTTTAAATCCAGTTTTTTTGAATAAATTAGTCCATCTTTGATAAGAAAATAAATGATGGTGAGTTTGTTTTCTTCTCATGTAGTTAACATAATAGTTTCCTAATAACTTTTTCCCCAAAAGATAATTATTCCATTTATCAGTCATTACCGTGGTAATAAAGTATCCATCTGGTTTTAGGACACGGTAAATTTCTTTTAGAGAATAATCAATATTTAAAATATGTTCAAGAACACAGTTTGAAACTATGGTTTGGAAATAGTTATCTTTAAAAGGCAGTTTTTTTCCGTTATAAAGTACTATTTTTTTATAGATTTTTTTATTGATTATTTTTTCGGTTCTTTCATTTTTAATATCTAGTCCAATATTAATTTTTTCTTTTCCAAAAACCGTTTCGCAGAAGAATCCATCACCGCAGCCAAAATCAAGAATGGGTTTTTTAATTAACCTTGAATGTTTTTGGAACAATAAAGCTTCCGGAGTTCTAATCACCGCCAAAAACATCGGACGATTATTGAGGTATTTTTCAATATAAATTGATTGTTTTATCATAAAAATGATAGGTTTTCTTGATATTAAAGATTTTTTTTGCCTTATTAATCAAAAACTCATTAGAGAATTTGTTTTTATTTTTTAAAATTTTTATAATTGCCTCGCTTATTTGTTGTGAATTTTTTGGTTCAACAAGAATTCCCATTTTAGTTAATCTAATTGGCACTCTTACTCCGGGAAGATTTGAGGCAATAGCCGGTGTTCCCAAAAGCATTGCTTCTACCTGAACCATGCCAAAGGCTTCGGTTTGATTGATTGAGGGTAAAGTCAGAATATCAATCGTTTTATAAAAAGCGCTCAAATCGCCACCTGATAAATTACCAAAAAAACGGTATTTAATTTTATTTTCTTTAAGAAGAGTGATGATTTTTTGAAAATATTTATTTTCACCGGCAACATCTTTTCCATAAGGACCAGCGAAAACGAGTTCAATTTCACCCGCAGGGAGACCGTTCGGCCACCCTGCGGGTGTCAAAGATTGAATTAAATATTCCAATCCTTTTTCCGAGGCGATACGACCGGCGTAGCCAATCCAGATTTTGTTTCTTTTTAGATTGACTAAATCATTAAGTTTTTTTTGGTTGATTTTTAGTAAATCA
>PFRZ01000022.1 GCA_002788805.1 Candidatus Roizmanbacteria bacterium CG_4_9_14_0_2_um_filter_35_15
CTTAGCCGAGGGCCTGCGTCGGAAAATCAAAGTGTTTATTTTATCGCCGGATTTATCTGCAAGGACAGTCCCTGCAGGTAAATTCCCCTTTCCAAAGAAGATAAAGCCCGGCCAGATCTTATCGCCGCTGTGGTTTAACAATCCTTTATTTTGGCTTTACAGCGCTTATTGGATTTATCAAACAATAAAAAAACAAAAGATTGATCTTCTCCACGTCCACGGTAAATATATTCTGCCCGGAGCAGTGATTGCCGGTTGGTTGAGTCATAAACCGGTAATTGTGACGGTTAGGGATTTTAAATTTTTATGCCCTTTAGCTTTATGTTTTACCCACAGGCAAAAAAGATGTAATCTTAACTACTATATAAGAAAGGAAATTCCTGAATACAGGCAAAGATACGGTCAAATAGCTAGATGGAAACTGGTTTTGGCTAAGCTGTGGCAGTATAAATTAAAATGGTTTTTAAACCGCTGTCAGCAAGTAATTGCTGTTTCCCCGCAGTTAGCCAAAATCTATCAGGATAATGGAACGAAAAAAGTTACTTGGATATATAATTTGCCTCCCTTCTCGGCCAAAGGCCGATCCGCCTCTGGCAGAGACAAGCATGTGATTCTGTCAGTGGGCAAACTGTCTTTTGGTAAAGGCACGGATTGTTTAATTAAGGCTGCCGAACAATTGCCTCAATATCAATTTGTTTTTGCCGGCGAAATTAACCCCAGTTTAAAAACCAAGTTTCCCAAAAACTGTGAATATTTAGGCAAGTTAGATCATGAACAAACCTTGAAATTATATGGGAAAGCGGGTGTGTTTGTGATTCTTTCCCGCTGGCCTGAGCCTTTATCCCGCGCCGGCCTGGAAGCTTTAAGTTTTGGTCTGCCGATAGTTGCCTCCGATCGCGGCGGCAACCAGGAGTTGGTCAAGGATAATGGTTACTTGGTTGATCCGGAAAAACCTGAACAGGTCGCCAAGGCCATTGTTAAAGCCATGGCCAACCGTGAAAAACTGTCCTTAAAAAGTTTAGACTTATTACGCACGCGCTTTAACCAACAACAAATTCTAAAATCACATCTGAATCTTTATCAAAAAATAATTTAGTATGAATTTAGGCCTATTTCTTTCAGTCAGTGATAGTTTAACCAAACAAACAAAGACCGGCCAACTGGAACGGCTGATTAAATATTATTTACAACCGTATTCAGCCAAATTTAATCAGATTTACCTTTTTACTTATGGTGATAGTGGTCAAAAATTCTCTTTGCCAAAAGGAGTTACTCTTGTTCCTAAACCAAAATTTATTCCCATATTCCTCTATCAGTTAATTTTGCCTTTTATTCACTTTAAAGTCATTAAAACAATTGATGTCAACCGCGTTTTTCAAACACCCGGGGGCTTGCCGGCCGTAATCGCCAAAATTTTCTTTTGCAAACCTTACGTGGTGACTTACGGTTATGACTATGTCCGTTTTACCGAAATTGAATATCAACCGTTTTTAACCCTGGCTTTTTCTTTAATTGTTCCCTTGGTGCTTCATTTTGCCGATAAAATCATCACCACTTATCAAAACAGCCTCAAAAATTATCGCACCGTTACGATTCACAATGGCGTTGATCCCCGGGTATTCAAGCCGGCTAAAAAGCCTAGAGAAAAATATTTGGTGCTCTCGGTTGCCCGTTTAGTCAATCAAAAAGACCAGCAGAAGTTAATTAAAGTCATTAGTTTGAGTAAATTTAAAGATAAAATTAAACTAGTAATTATTGGTATGGGTCCGCTCCAAAAGAAACTCCAAAACTTAAGCCAGGCTCTCCGGGTCAACCTGACAATTATTCCCAATGTTAGTTACACTCAATTAGTTGCCTGGTATCAAAAAGCCACGGTTTTCTGTCTTACCTCAATCATCGAAGGCCAGGTCAAGGTTCTGCTTGAAGCTCTGAGTACCGGTTGCGCTTGTTTAACCACCCCCTTTATCGGTAATATGACCGAAAACAATGTTACCGGACTGATTGGCACCAACCCTAAGCAGTTAGCCGGTCAATTAGATCGATTGCTGTCCGATCAGGATTTAAATCATACTTTAGGTCAACAAGCCCGCCGATTGGTCATTAAACAGTTTGATCTTATAAAAATGGTTCAGAAGGAAATTAAATTATTACAGTCATGTTAAAACCGACTGTTTATTTATTAAGACTTGGCAATCTTAGTTATTATTATTTGTTTGCCATATTGGAAAAATTTTCACCCACACCTCATTGGGCCCGGGAGTTAAGTCAATATTTTAAAACCAGCCCCTATGAGATTATTCAGGCCTATCAGCAAAAACGCCCCAAAGCCGCTCAACTTTGGACAACCAAGCCACGTCAACTGATTAAGCAGATTTTCTCTTTTTATTCAGAAACTGATTACTGGGTTTATCGCCAGACATATTTTAACCGCCACAAGGCTTTTCTGGACATAGCCTTAGCCTTGCTTCTAAAACCTAAAGGCAGATTTTGCGAATACGGTGGCGGAGTCGGCCCGGTCACACATTGGCTTATCAATAAATTCCCCAAGTGGAAGTATCAGATTATTGATCTTGACTGTCCCGTGCTTAAATTTAGCCGCTGGCGCTTTAAAGATAATCCCAATGTTAGTTTTAAAATTGTCAATTCAGTCATTCCGCCGCTTCACGATAATTTTGATGTGATTGTCTGCAAACAAGTTCTCGAGCACGTACCCGATCCTTTAATTACGGTGAAGCAATTTGTTAAATATTTAAATCCTGGCGGCTGGCTCTTTGTGGATTATGTTAATAATCCGGGTCGGGAAAACTTAGCTGTCAGCGCCAAAAAGCGACAAGAAGTTCTCAACTATTTAGACAGCCACCTTCAGGCTATTTTTAAAATTAATCCTAACCAAGTTCATGAAGGCTATGGTTTATACTTGAAAAAGTTATGAAACTAAAAGATTATTTAATCGTCACTTTGCTGACTTTAATTAGTCCTTTTATTCACGGCTATTACTTCGGCTTTATCGATCAGGATTTTTATTTACCTTATTTAAATAAAATCATCAATCCGGCGCTTTATCAAAATGACTATATGTTCATCCAGGGACATTGGGCCTACTCTCTGTTTAATTATTTTATTGTTTTTCTCAAAAAGATAACCGGTTTAGATTTGGCCGGAACGGATTTTCTATTGTTTATTATTACCCTATGGTTGCTCTATTTGGCAATCTATTCATTAACAAAAACTATTTATAAAAAACATGAGATTGCTTTTTTGGCCACGTTTCTGTTTCTTGTCCCCAAATGGGCGGCTCAAATTGGCCACATGACTCATCAATTTTATTTTGTTAGCCGGGACCTGAGTCTGGCGCTGTCCTTATTAGCCCTCAATTACCTCTTACGCCGGCAATTCATTTCCAGTTTCCTTTTAATTCTGGTCGCTACCTTTACCAATCTGTCAATTCCGGTACCCGTGGGCCTCTTGTGGGTCTGGCTTTGGCTTAAAAAGCAAAAAAAGTTTCCTCTTTTTGCTTTTATTAATTTAGGTCAAAATCAAGCTTGGTTGGAGATTTTACGCGAACGCGGCACTTATAGTTTTCCTCATCTCTGGCGTTGGACCAGTTGGGGTAATTTTGGTTTATTTTTATCATTATTAGGCACATCCTGGCTGGTTCTGAAGGATAAGCTTTTTTCTAAATACGCTTATGAAATGAAATTATTTTTAAAAATTTGTGCCGGAGTGTTTTTGTTTAATTTTGTTATTACCGCGATTGTGCCGATCATCGGCTTAATCCAACTTCAACTGGTCAGAACGGTAAATTTTATTTTTATCATTGCTCTGATTACTTTTGCCGCTGCCAGTTATCAGTTAATTAGTTTTGGGCCACGTTTAGTAAAGCTGGCGAGCCTATTAGCCGTCACGGGAGTCTATTTTTGGGGAGATCATCTTACCGGTTGGCATTTTGTTATCATTTGGGCATTACCGGCTCTTCTAATCTTGTTCCCGAGACTCTTAAAACTTAAATCCCGAAAATTTTCTTATCTTAATTTATTTCTCATTTTAGTTTTATTAGTTAATTTATTCATTAAACTGATAATTATTAAACCCCAGGTTTTTTGGCCGTATTATTGGCATTACCCCAACGTTTCCATTAGTGTTACTGATTTTCCTAATTGGTTAGCTATTCAAGTTTGGGCAAAACAAAACACGCCGCCGGAGACCGTTTTCTTAACGCCCCCTAGTCTCCATGGCTTTCGCAGTTTCTCCCAAAGGAGCATTATCGGTGACTTAAAGGATGGAGCCGTGGTTTTTTATACTTGGGAATATACCAAATTATGGCAAGATAAAATGATAACTTTAAAAAACTACACTCAATTTCGTGAATCAGATTTCCTTAAAATCCAGCAACAATACCCCTTCCAATATTT
>PFRZ01000036.1 GCA_002788805.1 Candidatus Roizmanbacteria bacterium CG_4_9_14_0_2_um_filter_35_15
ATCTAAAAGATAAGTCTATAAAGTCAAAAGTCTTTAAAGTTTATAAAGAACTATTAGATAAGAATGTTGATGTGCTTTTTGACGATAGGGAAGAGATGACTGCTGGTGAAAAATTTGCCGACGCTGATCTGATTGGCATACCAATAAGATTGGTTGTCTCAAAAAGGACAGGGGAGAAGATTGAATACAAAAAGAGGAGTGAAAATAAAACAAAACTTGTCTACATTAAAGAAATACTATGAAAACCATTGTCACCCATCTCTCTCCCGACCTCGATTCAATTGCTTCTGTTTGGTTAATAAAAAAATTCCTCCCTAGCTGGAGTCAAGCCAAAATAGAGTTCGTTCCCGCCGGCACTACTTTAGATCAAAAAACTGTCGACTCTAACCCAAATATTATTCATCTCGACACCGGACTGGGTCGTTTTGACCATCATCAGAATGATAAAGACACCTGTGCTGCCCAATTAGTATATCAACATCTTCTTCAACAAAACCGACTGCCAACAAAACTGATAAAACCGTTAACTCGCTTAACCGATCTTATTAATGAAATTGATCATTTTAGAGAAGCTACTTTCCCCGAAGCCGAAGCTGATCGCTATGACCTAATGCTTTACCAAATTATCGAGGGATTAAAACCTAAAGCCGAGAACGAATTGGAGATTTATGAAATCACCTTTAAGCTTCTCGATGGAGTTCTCCAGATTTTTTCTAACAAAATTAACGCTGAAGAGGAAATAAAAAAAGGATTTATCTTTCAATCTCACTGGGGAAAGTCGCTTGCTCTTGAGACAAAAAATGAAGAAGCTTCAAAATTAGCCTTAAAAATGGGATTTTCTTTGGTCATTAGACGAGATCCGGAAAAAGGTCGGATGAGAATAAAAATTCATCCTTTAATACAGCTTTCTTTGGATAAACTTCATCAAGAAATCTTAAAATTAGACAAAAAAGGTCATTGGTATTTTCATCCCTCAGGACGTCTTTTGTTAAACGGCTCATCCAAGAATCCGACTCTTACTCCAACCTCTTTATCATTAAATAAAATAATTGAAATAGTAAAGAGAGTATAATAGAATTAATAAGATTCTAATCTACGAATTTATACTAATCAACGAATATTAGTAGATTAGCATTCATTCGTAGATTGGCATCATTTTTAGAGAGGAGGCGCAAATCATTTATGGTCGTTGTCACTAAAAAAAAAGGTGAATCAAAAGACAGTCTTTTTCGCAAATTCAGCCGTGCCTTTATGGACGAAGACATTGTTAATACTTTAAAAAAGAAACAATTTTACAAAAAACCGTCTTTAATAAGAAAAGAAGAGGAAAAAGAAAGATTAAAAAAAAGACATCAAAAAAGATTTTATCGAAGGATAAAATATGATTAATATTTTTTCTTCATCACGCTATAGAATTAATCGGAAAAAAATAAAAGATAGTTTTAAGATAGACAACTATACGATTAATATTTCTTTTGTTGGCAAAAACAAAATGCGGTCCTTATCAAAAAACTATAAGCGAGAAGAAATCGCTCTGCCGGTTTTGTCGTTTCCTTATCTAGGCGAAAAAATTGAAAACGAAAATCTTCTTGGCGAGATTGTTATCTGCTATCCTCAAGCAGTATTACTAGCGGCAGAACGTAATCGTAGAGTCGAGGAGATAATTTTGCAACTGATTAAACATGGGGTAGAGAACTTGGTAAAATAAGATGCCAATCTACAAATATATACTAATCAACTAATATTTGTAGATTAGAATAAATTAGTAGATTGGAATCATGTTTTACTTAAAATACCGTCCCCAAACTATTTCTGAAATCGACAATTCAAGAGTAAAAGAGTTGTTAAAAAAAATCCTTGAGGGAAAATCTCTTCCCCATGCTTTACTTTTTGTGGGACAAAAAGGCACTGGAAAAACTTCTGCAGCTCGGATCTTCGCCAAAGCGATTAACTGTCTTAATAATCGTCCTAACTCTATTGAACCTTGCAATCACTGTCGACACTGTCTCTCCATCACCGCTTCTTCTTTTACTGATGTGGTCGAACTTGACGCCGCTTCTAATCGGGGCATTGAAGAAATTAAAAACTTGATTAGAGAAACTGCTTTTTTTCCTATGGTCGGTCGCTTTCGGGTTTTTATTATCGATGAAGCCCATATGATTACTCCCGATGGTTTTAATGCACTTCTAAAAACTTTGGAAGAGCCACCCAAGTCTGCCATTTTTATTCTCGCCACCACTAACTTGGAAAAACTTCCTAAAACCATTGCTTCCCGTTGTCTCAAAGTTAATTTTGGCCAAGCCAAGATAGAAGACATTATTATTATGTTAAAAAGAATTTGTAAGAGTGAAAATCTGAAGTTCAAAGATGAGTTTCTAAAATTAATCGCTCGTCACAGTGACCATTCTTTTCGTGATGCCGCTAAAATCTTAGAAGAAGTCTCTATTCAAAATATCGCTGCTACTTCCGACCTTGAAAATTATTTAGGAATAAGGGGGAAAACTAATCTTCTTGAGGTGATTGAAAAAAAAGATATTAAAAAAACTTTTCTTTGGATTGAGGAATTTTCTCAATCAGGCGGAAGTTTTAAAAATCTCCTTGAAGAAATCCTTGAAGAACTTAGAGTCCAACTGCTTCATAAAAAAGGAGTGATGATCGACGATATAAAAACTATTTCGCTAACCACGAAAGAAATCACCAGTTTAATAAAATTGTTAATGGAAGCCTATCAGAATTTAAGGTCAACGCCAATAGAATCACTTCCACTTGAGATTGCTTTAAGTGAGTTCTATAATAAAACATGATGCCAATCTACGAATGAATGCTAATCTACCAATATTCGTTGATTAGTATAAATTCGAGATTAGAATCTTATTATCAATTAAGAATTGATTAACTATATGTTTAACCCGCTTTCAGGCTTAGGCGACTTACAAAAACTCCAACAGCAAGCACAAAAAATGCAGGCCGCTCTTCAACAAGAACAGGTCGTCGTAGAAAAAAACGGTGTTAAAGTTAATGTTCGTGGTGATCAAGTCATTGAATTAATTGAAGTTGACGGCATTATTGAAAATCGTATCGCTGACGCAGTTAATGAAGCGGTGAAAAAAACTCAAGAGTTAGCCGCCAAAAAATTAATCGAAATTTCCAGTCAACAACAATAAATGGTTAAATTATTTTCTGGATCAGCTCATCCTAAGCTATCTCAGGAAGTCGCCAAGTTGCTGGGTATTAAACTGTCTTTATCAGAAACTATTCGTTTTAGTAACTCAGAAATTAAAGTTACCATCCAAGAAAAAGTTAAAGATGATACCTGTATTGTCATTCAGCCAACCGCCAATCCAACTGATACTCATTTAATGGAGCTTTTCTTCTTTGCCGATGCTTTAAAAAGAAGAGAAGCCAAAAAAATTGTTGCTTATATTCCTTACTTTGGTTATGCCAGGCAAAATCGTGAACACCGACCGGGGGAATCTGTTTCTGTTAATGTAATCATCAGGTTTATTGAAACAATAGGATATGATCATGTATTTACAATTACTCTTCATGATGAAGGAACAGAAGGTATATTCTCGATACCTTTTAGAAATAGCTCTGCATTTCCTATCCTGGGTCGAGAAGTGGCCCACTATTTAAAATATAATAAAAATACTGAACAAGTAGCAATTGTCTCTCCTGATCAAGGTGGAGTAGATAGAACTCAAATTTTTGCTGAAAATTTTTTCCATAATAATAAAGTCGATGTGGCAGTCATTGAAAAAAGACGGAATCTCGATGTCACTCATCAATCAAAAGCATTAAATCTTTATGGAAATGTAAAAAATAAAACTTGTATTATTGTCGATGACATTATTACCTCTGGAGGAACACTAGTTCATGGGGCAGATTTTTGTTATAAAAGGGGGGCAAAACGGGTCCTTGCCTGCGTTGTCCATCATGATTTTTCAGAAAACGCGCCTAAAATACTTCAGAATTCGTCGATTGAAAAAATTTTTATGAGTAACTCGATTGCTCTGGGTCCAAAACAGAATTTTAAAAAATTAAAGGAAGTCTCGATCGCTCCGCTTATGGCTGAAAGACTAAAAAAATTCCTTTAAAGAAATTTTTCTTGTCGTTCAACTACTCATTCAGCCCCTCTTGACAAGAAGAAGTGAAATAAAAAAATGTCAATACCAGAGACTTCTCTGCAAGAAGTAGAAAAAGCATTTAAAGAAGAAAAACCTCAACCCGTTTCTGTTAAGTCACGTTCTGTTAGGTTACAAAAACTACGATAAATCAATAAAATCTAAATCTTTCATTACAATGTTTTAAATCATTGTAATGATTATATTCCTGTTTCTTTTTTTCTTTCGAAGG
>PFRZ01000025.1 GCA_002788805.1 Candidatus Roizmanbacteria bacterium CG_4_9_14_0_2_um_filter_35_15
GAAAAGCCGGGACAGACAAAGAAATGATTAATTTAGCCGTGAAAAACGCCAAAAAAGTCGCTGCTGGTCACTCTTTTTTTATATTTCTTAAAAACGCCTTTCCAATAAATATTCTTAACCGGATAAAAAATCTTTCCGAAGTCGTTAATATTTTCTGCGCCACTGCCAATCCGACCGAAGTTATCGTTGCCGAAACAAAATTAGGCCGTTCAATTCTTGGTGTTGTCGACGGCGAGTCTCCTGCAGGAGTAGAAAATGAAAAAGAGGAAAAAGAGAGAAAAGAATTTTTAAGAAAGATTGGGTATAAAACTTAAGACCAGATTATTGGTCTTGACAAATGACCTGAATTTTAGTAATATAAATTCCATATGAACACAATATCAATTTCAGATCTAAAAATTAATCCTTCAAAAGCAATTAGTTTTGCTTCAGATTACCCGATTGCTATCGAGAACCGAAACAAAGTCAAGGCCTATCTTTTGGGAAAGGATCTTTACGAGAAACTCGTTTCTTATGTCGAACAAATGATTGATAAACAAGTGGTTGAAGAAACCAATTTTAGCCAAGGCCGCGATTTTGAGGCCGTCGCCAAGAAACTTAATATATGAAGATAATTATTTCTCCAAGAGCCGAGAAAGAGCTAAAGAAAATCGCCAAAATCGACCAAATAGCTATCGTAAGAAAGATAAGATTAATCAAAGAATCCACCCTTTCTTTAAATGAAGAGAAGTTATCCGGTTATAAAAATATTTATCGAATGAGAGTCGGCGAATACAGAATTGTTTACCAAAGAACAGTTAATCAAATCTATATAGTTTTAATTGGCCATCGTAAAGACATCTATCGATTAGTTGATCAACTTTTTCGGTAGAATTGTTTTTAAATTATTGATATATTATTAACCTAGTTGGTCGGCTGGCCACTAACCAGTTAATCCAAGTATATCTTACCCAAATCTGTCAGCTTTTTAACCTGATGCCGGTTTTTCCTCATGACGCTGAATACTGTGTTGCCCTCGGAGCTGCTTTATAAACTATAAGAGTTCAGGGTCTTTGACAAAACTGTATTAGACGATGTCATTTCGACTGAAGTGACTCTGAGCGAAGTCGAAGAGGAACGAAATGGAGAAATCTTTTTACAAAGACCTGTGAAAGATTCCTCGACGGAGCCTGTCCTGAGCGTTAGTCGAAGGGCTCGGAATGACAGTTGTGTCAAGAAGAGTGAACTCTTACTATAAACTTAAAAAATTGCTTTTAAGCTATTAATATAATAAAATTTCTCCTTAATGAGAAGACTTTTTGAAGGATGTAGCCGTTCTATCGATTTTACACCACCCAATCGTCAATTATTCCCTTCTGATTATGCAAATAGGATTATGGAATTAACAGCGTTTCCTATTAACGAAAAAGTCCCGGGCTTAGTAAACATTTTAAAAGATCATCATTCAGCGACTTTAATTCATTCTTTTGAAACAACACTAGTGGCCTTAAAATTAGCAAAACAATATGATGTTGATGCTGCGTCTATTAGAACGATTTTTTTAGGAGCACTTTTTCATGATATTGGAAAGATTGGGGTGAGAAAAGATCTATTAGATAGAAAAAGAAAACTAACAGAAGAGGAAAGACAAGAATTATATTCTCACGGATTAGTTGGCTCATTAATTATGAGAGACATCGGACTTGAGGAGATTAGTTGTTTTTGCAGAGAACATCATATTGGTAATACCAGAAATTACAATCATCCTAAAGATCTTTCAAAAAGACATCCTTTAACGGAGTTTATTACCTTAGCTGATTTAATTACGGCGACACTAGACTCAAGAAGACCATACAATAAACATGCTCATGATGTAAAAAGACTATCTAAAGAGGAAATTATTAAAAGAGGACGAAAGCTTATAGAAAAAAAGAAAAAAGCTGGAGTTTTTTCTCAACAATTAGTAAAGGTTTTGTATAATCTTATTGATTCAAACGATATTTTTCCTCCTCCTTACAAGTCAAAAGATGATTTTGATGACTCTGATTTTCAAAGTTTAATAGATCACTTTGGCTTAAGAGATATTTTTAATGCTATTGATTTTTCCGAAGGATTGCCTCAAAATTAATATTTTTTTAGGTAAAATAAACCTATGACAAAGATTAGCAAAGATACAGTCCGAAATTTAGCCAAGTTAGCCAAACTGAATTTAACAGACAGACAGATTGATAAATACAGTCAAGATTTAACTGCGGTTGTAGGCTATATGGAAGAAATAAAAAACATTGATGTTAGTCAAGTTTCTGAAACTTCAAGAGTGACTGAGGAAGAAAATATTTTTAGGGAAGACGAAGTCAAACCGTCTCTATCACAAAAAGAAGCTTTAAAAAATAGCAAAAATACTCATAACGATTATTTTTTAGTCCCGCAAATATTAAAAGAGGATTAATATGTTAATCAATAAATCAATCAAAGAACTTTCCTCATTATTAATGAAAAAAGAAATCAATAGCGTTGATTTAGTTAAAGAATCTTATAATCAAATAGAAAAAATAGATAATAAACTTCACAGTTTTATCACTATTAGAGAAAAAAAAGAAGTTTTAAAGGAAGCAGAAATAAAAGACAAGGAAAGAAAAAACAGCTCATCGATTATTTACGGACTCCCTTTTTCAATAAAAGACGCTTACTGTACGGAAAATATTCGGACAACAGCTGGGAATAAAATTTTAGATGATTTTTTTCCACCTTACAGTGCAGCAGTTTTTAATAAAATAATTGATTCCGGTTCAATTCTAATTGGAAAAAACAATATGGACGCCTGGGGACATGGCGGATCAACGGAAAATACCGATTATCAACCAGCTCATAACCCCTGGGATAAGACGAGAATTCCCGGCGGATCGTCTGGTGGATCAGCTATTGCTATATCAACACGGATGGTTTCATTTGCCATTGGTGAAGATACCGGCGGCTCAATTAGAAATCCGTCAAGCATGTGTAACACTTCAGGATTAAAAGTGACCTATGGTCGGGTTTCTAGACTTGGTAATATCGCCTATGCATCATCCTTAGATTCGGTCGGCCCGATGGCAAAATCTGTCGAAGACTTAAGTTATCTTCTTGAAATAATGTCCGGCGAAGATCATCTTGACTCAACCAGTTCACGGACGGAAGTTATCAAGTATAGCCAGTTACTTGGACAACCAATAAAAGGAAAGATAATCGGACTTCCAAAAGAATTTTTCGGAAAAGGACTTGACCCAAAAATTAAAAAGACAATATTAGAAGCAACAATAATTTTTGAAAGACTGGGGGCAAAGATTAAAGAAGTCAATTTTCCGCATTTTGTTTATGGAGTGTCCATTTATTACTTAATTGCTTTAAGCGAAACAAGCTCTAATTTAAGCCGTTATGATGGCGTCAGGTACGGGGGTCAAAGAGAATTATTTTCTGAAGAAACAAAAAAGAGGATTATTCTTGGCACCTATGCCCTGTCTGCCGGCTATGCAGACAAACTATATAAAAAAGCTCAAAAATTAAGAACGATTCTTATTGAAGAATATGAAAATGCATTAAAAGAGTGTGATGTTTTATTAGCCCCAGTAACTCCGAGTTTACCGGCTAAAATCGGGGAATTGATCAATGATCCGTTAAAAAATATATTAGAAGATCTTTATACCGGAACAATTAATCTCGTTGGCGCTCCAAGTTTGGCAATTCCCGCCGGTTTTGCAAAAGGATTACCGATCGGGATGCAAATTATTGGTAAAAAATTTGCCGAAAAAGAACTTTTACAAATAGGTTATTTATATCAAAGAGAAACCGACTGGCATAAAAGATTGCCACCAGTTATAGAAACCTAAAAATGAAAAAAATTTACATCATATTTTGCGGCGGTACAATCACGATGAAGCGTAATAAATCAGGGGCGTTAGTGCCATTTTATAACGCAAAAGACTTATTAAATTTTGTTCCACAATTAAAACAGCTGGCCGATATTTCCGTTATTCAACTGGCCAATATTGATAGTACCAATATTGAACCTAAATTTTGGACGATTTTAGCAGAAACAATAAAAGAAAATATCGACAAATATGATAGTTTTGTCATTACTCATGGGACCGACACAATGGCTTATTCCGCTTCGGCAATTTCATTTACTTTACACAATATTGATAAGCCGATTATTTTTACCGGGTCGCAAAAACAGGCAACGGATATTGTAAGCGATGCTTCCAATAACTTAATCAACGCGGTAATGGTATCTTCAAAATTGAAATCGGGGATAGTAATTGTTTTTGGGACTAAGATTTTACAAGGAAATCGAGCGACTAAAATTAGCGAATCAACCTTGGATGCTTTTGATAGTCCTATGGTTTTACCTTTAGGAAATATTTCCCTTGAACCGCAGATAACATCATTATATCGACTAAAAACATACAAAAATATTACCTTTAATACAAAATTTGATCCTGACATTGCTGTGATAAAAATAATCCCTGGTTTATCATATAAAAATTTAGACTTTGTTTTTAATGAAAATCTACATGGGCTAATTTTAGAAGGTTTTGGTCCAGGGAATATTCCTAAAATTTTAATTCCTTTTTTAAAGAAGGCAAAAACTAAAGAATTACCGGTGATTATCTTAAGCCAATGTAAAAAAGGAATAACAAAAATGCATTTATATGAAGTGGGACACGCTGCTTTAGATGCAGGAGCTCTTCCAGGCGGAGACATGACAATTGAAGCTGCCTCGACAAAATTAATGTGGATACTTGCTCAAACAAGAGATATTAAAAAAATTAAAAAATTATTCCAAACAAACATTGCTGGAGAAGTAACTATTAAAAATGACAAATGACAAAATTCAAATGACAAATAAAATTCAAAATTCAAATTACAAAGTGATAGTAGGAATGGAAATCCACATCGAATTTAAAACCTTGTCTAAGATGTTCTGCGGCTGCAAAAACGACCCGTTTCATGCGGGAAAACCCAACATCTATACCTGCCCAGTTTGTCTTGGACTGCCTGGCGCGTTGCCCGTAGCCAATAAACG
>PFRZ01000019.1:0-446 GCA_002788805.1 Candidatus Roizmanbacteria bacterium CG_4_9_14_0_2_um_filter_35_15
GCTGGGTATTGCAATCCCTGGTAGTTCCACAGTCATTGGTCTGGGTGCCGCCGCCGCAGGAAACACTGCAAGCACTCCAGTTATTCTCATCACATCCAGAATCGGCGCAAGTAATATAGGTCCATTTAGGAGTTCCCCAAAGAATATTGCAGTCATTGATACTACTATCCCATCCACATATTTGATTTGGCACGGGTTGTTTACAAATTCCATCCCTTGGGGCACAGACATTATAATTTGGGTCCGAGTCCCCCGTGCAACCAGCGTATATATCCCCTGTACAATCCTTGAGTAACTGGTATTCCCCACCTGTACAGGTTAGCCCTAGGACTATTTTATTAGGTTTTACTAAAAAAATTACAAGAGTTAGAACCAGACAAGATAAGAAAGATATAAAAAACTTTTTTATAAACATTTTAATCTATATTATCAAATTTTCGTAAGTT
>PFRZ01000019.1:647-1030 GCA_002788805.1 Candidatus Roizmanbacteria bacterium CG_4_9_14_0_2_um_filter_35_15
TAGGCATTGCCATTATCGGGGTAATTATTGTGCCGTCGTCGAGAGTTATCTGAAACACATCCCGATTAAGATAAATACTAATTCCATACCTACCATTAAAGGGAAACTCACCGATAGAATTTTCACTAAATTGTACATAGATATTTTTATTTCCCTTTTGGTACTGCAGAGCAGCAGCAGTGAGCGCATATCTAGCTATGCCGCTTGGAGTGGGACCCATTTGCCAAACCAGGACAATAGCTCCCTTTTCAACTCTTTCAGCGGCAACATCAGGATCGCTATAAATTATAATTGTTCCGTCAGGATTTAAGATTGTTATTGGGCTTCCTACAGGCAACATTTTAACTTGATTAGGATCAGTCAAAATGGCATTAATATCCTCA
>PFRZ01000019.1:1177-17700 GCA_002788805.1 Candidatus Roizmanbacteria bacterium CG_4_9_14_0_2_um_filter_35_15
GTCGGGGTTTCAATCTTAGGAGGAGACTTTATTTTATAATTAACTAATGATACATCAAATTTAAAAGGTGAAGGAGTCGGACTTTGATTATCAGTTGGAGGACTAACCTCAAACAAGCCATCTGAGTTAGTCAAAGGTCCGCTTTCTGTCCCTTCTTGATCGCGCAGAACCAACTCAAATTCTCCGTTGTTACCTCTCACATACATGGCACTTTGGAAAAGAGCACCATTTTCTCCACCAGCAATAAGAATAGAGGTAATTTGAGGCGGACTACCTTTATCAAAAGAAGTATAGACAGTATTAGTGCCTTCAATAATAACACCGGCATTTTGAGAAGATAAAATATTAACCGAACCCTGAGTGAAACTGACTAATCCCCAGTTTTGTCCATCACTACTGCCAAACATTACTACTTTTTGATATTGATTTCCAGTTGAAGGGTCAATAGCATTGATTAACACCGGTTGATAAAAAACTGACGCCTGATTACCAAACTTAATCTCGGTTGGAAGCAGAGCATAGTTAATAGCGCCGTCCGGAAGATTTTTAGCATCAATATTTAAAGCGCCGGCAACGGATTCGGTAAGAGCGCCGGTTTTTAAAGGATTGTTTGGGTCGCTTGTTATATAACTAAGTTCACCTTTTTGACTGGCAGTAAGAAAACTATTATAAGCTTTTGAGAGTTCTAATAGGCTTTGTTCTTCAAGATTAACATCGCTTCCTCTTAACACCTGGATATTTAAATCTGTAAAATGTCTAAGAACCTGTTCGGAAGTAGGAATTGGAGGTGTAAGAATGGGTCTAACTTCTGTAGGAACGCTGCGACTTAATAAAGTACAGCCGCCTAAAGCTAATGATGTTGCTAATAATTCTAATTTATTCATAGTAGAGATCATACTTGGTTTAAATTATACCCTATAACAAATTGAAAAACAACTACCAATCCCTACTGTTTTAAGTCTCTACTTCCAATTATACTTGAGCCTATAAAAAACTCAACTTCATTAATCGATGTTAAAATATCAACCGGAAACTTTAAACCAAGATTAGATAGATTAATTATAATTCTATTGCGAAAATCAGATGGAGGATTATTAATCAACTGACTAAGCCATTCAGGATTTTGTTGGGCCTGTAGTTCAAAAGTCAAAAAGCCGAGCATTTTAACCAGTTTTCTTATGGGTATTTCTGCCCATTCGTAAAAAGAAGAACTACGGTCATCTGATGATTTATAATTGATTAACTCTAGAATATTTTTAGGTAGAGATCCACCAGACCAATTAGTAAACAATTCATCATCGAAAATTTCCCCAGTTCGATAATCAACTCCTGCTTCAGCTCCGATCTTTTTAGCTTTATTTTGGCGTTTTTGTTCGACTGCCTGTCCAATACTATTAGCGACGATACCATTAAGCCTTAGCAAAAAAAGTTTATCTAAAGCGACTATCATATTAAGAATGCCTGGACTTTCAAGAAATTTTTTTAATTCAAGATCAGCCGGAGATGGCGTTAAGGGATTAATTATTTTATAAAGCTTTGTTAACATTTGCCTGTTTAATCGGGGAGGAAAATAATCATCTACCGGTGCTCGTTCCAACTCTTCATGCGGATTAGACATCAAATCATCGCTTAAGGCCGAGGCTAACTCTTTATCTAATTCTAGAGGATTACTGGAAAGAACTTCTTTGGCAACGGTTATAAAAGCCTGAGTTTTATTTCTGATATTTTTATACTGGTTTTTTGCCGGTTCACTTCCTCCAGCAAGCCAAGAGCTAATTGAATCCATTAAAGCTAAGTTTCCTTGAAAAGAGTAAAGAAGAGATAAAAAAAATATCGGCTCTGGATCATTGCCAAAGATTTGTTTTAATCTTTCTTTTCCTATTAATTCCTCTGGTTGCTTAAAAACACTGTCTAAAAATTCATGTAAATCTTCGGGAAAACTATCTCTAGATTTTAAATCAAAAGGATAAGGATAGATAGGATTAAAATATAGACTGTGTGTAACAGGAAATATTTCATCAATACTTATTGCTGTTTCTGATCTTTCTTTAGGTAAAGCACTTGTTATTTTATCAATTTCTTTTTGGAATGATGCTAGTCCGAAAGCCAATGGTTGGCGAATTTTAGTTGGTTGAAGAACATTGTTTATATGTGCTAACACTGGTGAAATATCTGAAGCCATTTCTTGTTTGCCTGTCATACCCTCAATTTTAGCAGAAAGAAGAGAGAAGAATAATTAAATGCTTATATTTATCCTGCCATTGGCATAGCGTCGAATAAGAGCATTAATTAAAGTCTGATAAGGAATTCCACTTTCAACCGCCTTATCTTGAATTTTTTTCAGGTCTTCTTTAGCTACTCTAATAGTGATTCTTTTATCTTTTTTTAACATATTTCTGGCATATGATGTAATTCTTTTTATTTCTTTTTTCTGATTTGGCACCTCGACAAACTCATCGTTTTCAATATCTTTAATTAACTGTTTTTCGTAATCATCTAATGGCTCAAAAGCTGATTTTTTTAGCTTCATATTATTTTGTTGAATTTTTAATTTTTATTAAATATTTTTTTGTATATTTCCTACTAGGATAAATAGTTTTTAAAAAAATATATTGTTCTTCCTCTATACAAGGAACGGCAAAAACATAATCTTTTATTAAAATAAGATAAATTTTTTGCTTTAAATATTGCTTTTTATTTGGATTATCAATAATTTTAATAAGCTTACCTTTATTAATTGCTTTAATAATATCCTTAAAACCTAAACCTCTTTTTTCTTTTAAGATTTTATCTTTATCTTCGTTAAATCTAAACTTTTTCATGTCGTTTTAATAATATACTAATATATGTACAATGTCAACAGATAATTATTTAATAATTATAAATCTTCATATCCTCAATTTTAGCAGGTTTTAGAAGGATTATTTTTTCCCCGTCTGTTTATCGACCTTGGCAAAAAAAACCAACATAAGCAAAAAAGCCACTAAAAGCAAGGCAAAAGGAAGCTGTTGGTTTTTAAAAAACGCATCAAAGTTAAACATACTTTTGTATTAGTTGCTGAAACTTAACTGCTAATAAGTATACAATAATTATCAAAAATAAATAAAACAATAAATTAATAAGACTTTTTAGAGTTATTAAGGTAAAAATCAAGGCGGCGCAAAGATCTGATAATATCGATTGAAAGGTAATGAGATGTGGTAAATATAATTTCATGATTTTACTTTAAACTATCTTCTTGTTTTTGTCAGTAGGTTATAGACTACAAAAGGGTAATTTTGGAGCGTTAGAGAAAGAAAAGAATAACAATATACCATCTTTCATCCATACCCTCAATTTTAGCATGGAAAAAACTATCTATTTTGAGATTTTACTAAAGTCTTTGTCAAATGAGAGAACCGACGCTTCTTTACTAAGAGAATAATAATATAGATAAATGTCAAATAAATCAACATTGGTCAATTGATATTTTTCAATTATTGTAATAAGTAGTCCACGATTGGAAATTTTTAGATAGGGTGATTTTATCAGTTTTAAAAGAACATCAACAACCTCGTTTTTTGACAGGGAGTAAACTCCCCTAAGGACATAATCAATTTCAAACAAGACTTCAGGAATGAGGTTTAATTCTATTTCGCTATTTTTTGCTTTTTCAAAATAACTTCTTGCTTGGTTATAATATCTTTTATTATCTTTAAGCAAAAAACGTAAAATAACATTAGTATCAAGAAAATATTTTTTCATCTGATCATTTTTGAAATTATTTTTTCTTCTAACTCAATAATTTTGTCAATATTTTTTTGTTTTTTTGATTTGTCAATAAGCATTCCGCCAAGAGATAAAAGATCAACGATTGGTTCTATTAAAAGCTTTCTGTCTTCAATTTTTACTAAGGCTTTATTATATTGATCAAGAGACATAGCCCGACGCATTGAGGCGGGAATAGTAATTTGGCCTTGATCTGTAATTGTGACTATTTGTTGCATATGCATTAAATATACAGTTTTGCATTAAATTTGTCAAGATGCATTATTTTCTGATTTCCTACCCTCAATTTTAGCAGAAGAGAAGAATCTCTCAATTTATTTGAGACTCGCATTCGCGAGAGATGTTTCGCTATCGCTCAACATGACGCTCTAAATTATAATTAATTGCGTAAGTTCTGTAGATAAAAAACCTCAATCTAGGATGAGCTTTGACAAAGATGCGTTTTTCTGTCAAGAAGCGTGAACTCTTACAAACCAAAAGGTGGCGGAGGACTTAAACAAAAGCCGTTAAAAATTTATCTGCGCTTATTATCCTGACATCTTCTTTTAGACAATCTATTCCTGTTTTTTTTACTGCCTGATAAACAAAAGGTATTTTTAGTTTTTTTTGATAATAGCCAAGATAAGATTTTTCTTCTTCCAATTTGACCTCGACAGCAAACCAGGGTCGATCATCAACAGTAAAAAGAAAGTCCACTTCTCTGCCTTCTTTATCTCTAAGATAATAAAGCTTTGTTTTATGACCTAGACTGTCTTTTAAAAAATGAGCATACTTTAATAGATGGGCAGCAATCAGATTCTCAAACTTTACTCCTTCTTTTTCGATGACCGACCAATCCCAAAGATATAATTTTGACATTTTTTTTAATGATCTGATAGTTTTTCTGGCATAAGGATAGATCTGAAAATGAAAATAAAATAATTCGAGAATTCTTAAATAATTAACTAAGGTTTTATGAGCTATCTCCATATCTTCTCTTAAGTTATTTACAGACAACAGCGAACCAACTCTATCCGGAAGCAGCTCAACCAAGATCTGAACTGCGGAAAGATCCTCAATCGTCGTCAGACTTCTTATTTCTTCCTTTACCAACCTATCATTTTTTTCTATCTGCCACCTTCGCCAGTGAGTCTCATCGTGTTTTAACAATGGCTCGGGGAAAGGACCATATTTAATAAGTTTTTGCAAAACACTCTGGCCTTGGTCATTTTTTGAGAAATTAAGTTTATTAAATGGTTGATTCTTTGTTTTTATTCCTAAAAATTCGGCTAAACTAAAAGGGTGAAGGATATACTGATGGTATCTACCGACCAGTGAGTCACTGCTTTTTCTATAAATATCAAGTCGAGCGCTGCCAGTTAAAAGGATAGAATAATCATTTTTATGTTTATCAAATATTCCTTTAATATAATTTCGCCATTTTTTATATTTATGAAGTTCGTCGAAAATTAATAATTCAGTTTCCGTAGGCAGCTGAAATCTGATTATTTTTTTTCTATCTGGTTGATAGTCCCAGCTTAGATAAGAAAATGAAGAGAATGCGTTTTGACCAAGATATTTGGCTAAAGTAGTTTTTCCCACTTGACGTGGACCGGCCACAAAGACCATCTTTTCTTTAAGGTCGTTAATAATATTATCAGATATATAGCGGTTTTTCATATGACTAATTTATACCATAGTATAAAATAATTGTCAACTTTTTTGACATATGGTAAAAATAGAAGTATATCACTCATACCCTCAATTTTCTTCAGGTTTTAGGGGGATTATTTTTTTAATGAAGGTGTTAAACTTTATTCTTTTTCAACCGTTCATAAATAAGAAAAAGTAAAAGGACAATAAGGGCAATCCCAAAAGCGATCTGAAACCGATTAAGATTTTCTGTGAGATCTAACATATGGTTTATTGACACTTTCTAAATCAACTGCCAACTTAAAACTAATAATAGCAAAAACTAAATTTACTGACAAGGTTAATTTATTTGTCGTCGTCATCAAGGTCAATATTAATCCTGCGGAAATATTAATTAACAATGAGGCTAAAGACTGAACATTGACTTTATTTTGTCTATAGACTATAACCTACAAATATCTTTCATTCATCAAGTTTTTTGACACGGCGGAGATACTTTTCCTCGCTTCTCGGAGAGGCAGCCAAAAAGGCATCAATGATTTTTTTTATTTCCTCAAGAGGCGTATAGTCGGCGGCTAAAGCCAGGACATTGACCAAATCGTTTTCCCTGATATGTTTGGCCTGGTCAGGATTCATCGCCAGTCCGCAGCGAACGCCTTTTAAGCGGTTGGCGGCCATGGAGACAGCACAGCCTGAGCCGCAGATAACAATACCCAGGTGGTTGTCTGGATTCTGAAGAACCGCCTGAGCCACCTTTTGACTAAAGTCAGTCGCGTCGTCCAAAAGATCAAGTTCATAGGGACCGAGGTCCTCAATGCGGATGTTTTTTTCATGAAGATATTCGAGAATAGCGTTTTTCAGCTCAAGACCCCGATGGTCAGCACCAATGAAGATGGTCATGATAAAATTATAACATGTTTTTCGACACTCACTGTCATCTTAATTTCCAAGTTTTCGCTGGTCGGGTAGAAGAGGTGATTGCTGAGGCAAAAAAAGCCGGAGTTAGTCATATAGTCGTTCCTGGAACAGATATTGAGACTTCAAAAAAAGCAGTGGAGATTGCGGAAAAGTACGATGGCGTGTATGCGGCCGTCGGGATTCATCCGCACCACGTTTATCAGATAAATCAGAAAAGATCGGCAGAATCAGAAAGAATCAGAAACCAGAAGAATTCAGATAGATCTGATATATCTGATTATTCTGGTTTATCTGAAATAGAAAAGCTGTTAATTAGTAATAAGGTCGTTGCCGTCGGAGAAGTCGGACTTGATAAACATGAATATAAAAAGACAGTTTATAACGTTCATAAAGTTTATAAAGTTCATAAAGAATTTATTGAGTTGCAGAAGGAGTTTTTTGTAGAACAGATTAAATTAGCGCATAAGTACAAGAAAGCCTTGATTATTCATAACCGTGAAGCCAAGAAGGAAATTTTAGAAATTCTAACTCATCACTCATCACTTATCACTTATCACTCTGTCTTCCATTGTTGCGAGCCGGATGAGAAGTTGTTGGAGTTTGCCAAAAAGCACAAGATGTTTATTGGAATAGATGGAGATATTAATTACAGAAAAGACAAACAGGAATTTATTAAAAAAATTCCTTTAGAGCTTTTAGTTTTAGAAACAGACTCACCGTATCTATCTCCGGAAAGAAAGTTTCCCAATGAACCAAAAAATATAAAAATTATTGCCGAGTTTATTGCTAAGTTGAAAAACACTTCGATTAAACGTTTAATTAAAGTGACAACGAAGAATGCTAGGAAGTTATTTTTTAACAATTAAGTCTCTTATTCTCTTCAGCGCTTCCTTTAGAGTTTCTATGGAGCTGGCAATTGAGATTCTGATTGAATAGGTGCCGTATGGTTTACCAGTTTCAGGATCTCTCATCCCGCCGCCAAATGACTCACCAGGTAAGACGCAGACATTTTTTTCTTTTAATAGTTTCTTAGCAAACTTTTCACCGGTGTATCCTGTTTTTAAGATATTAGGAAAGACATAGAAAGCACCGCCTGAGTTAGGACAAAAAATTCCCGGAATCGTATTTAAAGTTTTAACCACGTAGTCGCGTCTTTTTTTAAACTCGTTTTTCATTTCGTCAATATACTTAATGACCTGAGGATGATTAATAGTTTTCGCCAGTCCTAACTGTTCCGGAGTCGGTGGGCAGCTGAAACGGACATTGCTGATTTTTTTTACCGGGCCGTCAATAAAACTGGCTGGTCCAATAATATAACCAACTCTTATCCCAGGCAGACAGTTCCTTTTCCCTGGTCCATCAATAATCACGGTTCTTTTAGCCATGCCTGGAAAATCTAAAATTGAGAGAAATTTTTCCTCAAACACATGGCCGCGGTAGATTTCATCGGTAATAATCGTTAAATCAAACTTATTGGCCAAAAAAGCCAGTCTTTCTAATGATTGATAAGAGGCAACGCCTCCAGTAGGATTACTGGGTGAGAGAAGAAAGACAAACTTTGCCTTGATTTTTTTAATCTGTTTTTCCAGGTCAGAAACATCAATGTCATAGTTCTTTTTCTCAAGTAGTTTATAAGGCAGCCAAATTCCTCCAGCATCAGAAATACCACCGAGATGCCCCGGATAGTCATAACAGGGGACTAATACTCTATCTTTTTTATTAATTAAAGCACGACAGATAACGCAGATAGCCGCTTTTCCTCCGCCTGATGTAATGGCAATATTATCTTTACTGATCTTTGCTTTTTTGTAATAACGTTGGACTTCTTTGGCAACTTCTTTTCGAACCGGTTCCAGTCCCAAGGTTGAGCCATAGCCGGTTTTTCCTTCCAAATAGGCCTCGGCGATTGCCTGTCTGACTAACCGATGAGGAGGAAAGTCAGGCTGACCGATCTGAAGACGGAGTACTGGTTGACCACTTTCTTTTTCCTGGTTAATGGCATAGTCACCCCAGACAAAAGCGCCTTCGGCATAAAGGTAATCAAGCCCGCAAGCGTATTTCATATTATTAAATTAAACTAACAACTTTTTGAGCAATAAATTCGGCGATTAAGCCGAATGCCTTTAAAAGTTCCCATGGTTGGCCTGACTCACCAAAACGATCATTAACTCCAATCATAGCAAATTTAGGAGCATTTTTTAGGTTAGCCTCCATGATAGCGGCGCTGACTAAATTTCCAAAACCGCCTTTTTGGTGCTCTTCAGCCGTAACGATAATTTTTGTTTCTTTAGCCGTTTTTATAATGGCTTCTTTGTCAAGAGGTTTAATGGTGTGAATGTTGACAACTCTTGATTCGATTTTGAACTGTTCTTTTAAGATCCAAGCAGCCCGCATTGCCTCTGGTACCTCAGGACCACAGGCTAAAATGGCTACTTTCTCATTTTCATTTTTGTATTTTGAAGCAAGATAAACATCAAAAGCATCTTTAAAATTATCTTTTATTCCCCGGAAGCGATAAATATTAGCCTGTCCAAAAACAAACGGCGTCTTTTCATCAGTAACAATTGGAGTTGCTTCGCGGGCAAATCTTAAATATTTTGGACCTTTTATTTTAAATAAAAGATAGTCGGTAGCTTTTTTTGTCTCAATTGAGTCACAAGGGATAACGAAGTTCATATTGGGCAGACAGCCGACGCTAAAGATCTCCTCCAAAGATTGATGAGTGGCTCCATCAGCTCCAACTGATATTCCTCCATGAGCACCGCCAAAAAAAACATTCAACTCTCCATAACAGACCGAGGTTCTAATCTGGTCACTGTTTCTTTGGGAACAGAAAACGCCGTAGGTTGACATCACCGGAAGTTTTCCCTCTTTGGCCAGGCCAGCGGCCACCACGGTGGCATTTTGCTCCTGAATTCCCATGGAAAAAAATCTTGATTTTCTCTCAGGAAATTTTTTGTAAAAATCACTGATTTTTACCGAGTCGGAAATATCAAGACCTAGGCAAACCACTCGTTCGTCTTTACCATTTTCTGCCAAAGATTTACCAAAACCAAATCTGGTTGGTTCCATTACAACCTTCATTTTTTCAGCGATATTCCAGAAGTAATCTTTTTTAAACTTGGGGACTAATTTTTCCACGATTTTGTCAGCCTTTTTTTGGAAAGCAATCGCTTTTTCTTTGAGAGAAGCGAGATTGATTTTATCAGTGAGTTTTAACTCTTTTAAAGCAGTAGCTAACTGTTCGTCATCAGGAGCAACACCGTGCCATTTAGCTTGATTTTCCATAAAAGAGACACCTTTTCCTTTAATGGTTTTGGCAATGATGGCCACAGGTTTACCTATAACTTTCTTCGCTTTTTCCAAAGTTTTTACGATCACATCCATATTGTGTCCATCAATGACAAATATGGCAAAACCAAAGCTTTTAAGTTTTTTTTCTATTTCGCCAAGCTTCATCACCTCTTCGGTATTGCCATCAATCTGCAGATAGTTACGGTCAACAATGACAATTAAATTATCAAGGTGAAAGTTGGCCGCGCTCATGGCTGCTTCCCACATCGATCCTTCATCCCATTCACCGTCTCCAGTGATGGCATAAACTTTGTATTTTTTTTTATTTAATTTTCCGGCCAGGGCAAATCCGACGCTAATCCCAAGACCTTGACCCAAGGAACCGGTTGACATCTCCACTCCCGCTAGTTTTAACCAGTGAGGATGACCTTGGAAAGGGCTGCTAAATTTTCGCAAGGTGACTACTTCTTCAAGAGGATAATAACCTGATATGCCTAAGCCAACATAGAGAGCCGGAGCTTTATGACCAGCAGAAAATATAATCCGATCTCTGTCTTCCCAGTCAGGATTTTTGGGATCATGATTGCTGACTTTTAGATATAAAGCCGCGGTGATATCCATAATTGATAAGGTGCCGCCAGGGTGGCCGGACCGGGCGCAGTTTAAGGCGACGAGGCTCATTCCTCTCATGTAGTTGGCGGCTTTGATTAGTTCTTTGATAGAATAGGTTTTTCTAATTTTGCCAGTTTTACTGTTAATAATAGACATAAGATATTTGCATCTTAGAAATTACCAGAAAAATAATTAATTATCAAGAGATGATTTTTAAAAATTTACTTCTGAATTTTTTTTTAGAGAAAAATTCACTTCGTTTTTTTGCTAGTTGACCAACTTTATTTCTTATATTTTTATTAAAATATATTTCTCCGATTTTATCGGCAAGGTCATAAGGATTTTTTGGGTCGCAAAATAAAGCATTTCCATCAGAAATTTCTTTTAAAACAGGAATGTCAGAAAGAACGCTGAGGCATCCTTGAGAAGCAGCTTCAAGGAAAGAAAACCCAAATCCTTCGTCGCGTGAAGCTAGGATGTTTAGCCTAGCTTGTTGATAAAGTTTTAACAGGTCAGAGTCGGGTAAAAATCCGGCAAAAATGAACCGACGATCGTTTTTTGTTAATTCAAAAAATTCTTTTAGTTCGCGTTGCCAAGGATGATTTGCTCGCGGTAGATTCTGTCGCTCGTGATACTTCTCTTCTGCGAGGCTCTGCCGATTATCTCGGCAATCCGCTTCTCGAAGAGTCTCTTCACTCGCTACATCTACCGCTTCGTTAAAAACTTTTCCCACAAATATACAGGTAACATTAATAATTTTTATTGCTCGAGCGAGATTAACCAGATTCTTATTCCAGGTGGCGTCACCAACATACATACAGTAAGCACCAAGGTCCAAATTCCAAGACCCAAACAATTTAAAAGCTCCAAATTCTAAACGTTTGGAATTTTGTTTTTGAAATTTAGGATTTATTTGTGATTTGAGATTTAGAATTTGGGATTTTTCCGTAAATAATTTCGGTAAACAGGGGTAGATGACTTTTATCTTATAACTTTTAACTTGCAACTTTTCCATAATATCTCTTTTTGAGGCTTCAGAATCAGTAATTATCAGGTCGTAATTTTTCAAAGCAAGTTTGTTTAAAAAAATATTTATGTTTCCACGGACTCCAGCGGGGAAATGAGTAGGATATTTTAAAGGAATCAAATCATGGATGATTGCGATCTGTTTTTGGGTAATCCTTTTTAAAGTTAGAGGGGTTGTTAGAAAATTATAAAAGGGGTTGACAAAAACAGAATCTGCAGAAATCCGTTTTAAAGAATCCGTGAAAATCGTATTTTTAGGAAAGTTTTCTTTTAAAATCTGGAGATAGCGGCCGACGCCGCGGACAGAACTTAGTTTATCGGATGCAGTTGGATCATAGACAAAGACTTTTTTCATAGATTTCTGAGATATAAATTAACATAGAAAATCAAATCTTTTTGAAGATTATTTTTCACCCAGACTTTTTGTTTCTCGTCCAAAAGCTCGCCCATGCCTTGAAGAAGTTTGTTTTTAGCAATAGATTTAGTTTTTTTTATGGCAAGTTTGAGTCCCTGTTTAAGAGAAAAACCAGTCTGGGCTTTAAAAACTGGTTCATTTAAAGGAAATTCATTTTTCAAAAAAAACCAGATATATGAAATTTTTATACTTACAGTTTATATTGTAAACTATTGGCTCTAAATTTGTCAAGAGGAAGCAGTTATTTTATTTCCTCAAACTCTCCGTCAAGATGAAGATAATAAAGATCGACTTTGAGATCAGGGTATTTTTTGTTGATTAATTTTTCGGCTTTCTTCAAATCTTTAGCATGGCGGTCGTGGGTAGATTCTTTTCCGTAAGCACCGCAGTCTTCGTGATGAATCAATATCACCTGTTTTATATGATGGAGTCGGACTGAGATATCAAGTTGATTCATAATTATATCTAGGTTTTTTGTTGATCCGGCAAAACCAACATAGTCGTAGGTTTTATTTTTAAATTTTTTTGTCAACCAGTTTTGAATATATTTTTGAAAGCGAAAATCAATGCAGGCAACTATTAAAGCATCGCAGATATGGGTGGACATAGAAATAAATATTATATTATTTATTGCACTTTGTAAAGATATCTTTTACAATTAGCACAATATGATTTTAGGACCGAAGAAATTATTGCAGTTAGTTAAGGAAAAAAAACTAGTTGAGGGATTAGCAAGGAGAGAATTAACTTCTCCTGAAGGGGCGGGGTTTGATCTCCGTTTGGGTGAAGTCTATGAAATATCAGGAAGAGCATTTCTTGGTGTTACTCATAGAGAAACAGCGAAAATAAAGTTAAAAGTTAAAAGTGAAAAGTTAAAAGTTAATAAAATCATTATTAAACCTGGAGAATTTTATTTAGTGACAACAATAGAAAAATTTAACCTGCCTTTAAATATTACCGTAAATATTAAACCAAGAACAACGACATTCAGAAGCGGCTTATTCCTTCGCACGGGAAATGTAGCTCCGGGGTATCAGGGTAAATTAACTTTTGCTTTAAAAAATGAAGGGCCGATTCCTGTCACTTTAGAAATGGGTTGCCGGATCGCCCATGCCCAGTTTTATCAGGTTGATGGAGGAGGAACGCAGTATAAAGGACAGTGGCAGGGAGGCCGCATCACGACTAAAAATCGTGAGCGGCAAATTTAATGTCAAAATAATCAAATAAAGAAATAATTAAATAAATGATTGAATAATAAAATAAACAAATAAATAAATGTCATTTAATCATTTTGTTTTTCAATGAAACTTAGCACTTTTGCTCAGGCTGAACAATTCCTTGCTCTTTATATTCCCAAAAATTCTCAGCAAAAGTTTTCCGGAGAGTTAGGATTAAAAAGAACTAAATACTTTCTTCATCTTCTAGGCGATCCGCAAAATAAGTTGAAAGTAGTTCATATTGCCGGAACTTCAGGAAAAGGATCAACCTGTTATCTAATTAGTTCTCTTTTATATGCCCATGGCTTTAAGGTTGGTTTTCATCAATCTCCTCATTTAACAGACGTGAGGGAACGGTTTCAAATTAACAATAAGATTATTAGTAAAAAAGAGTTTATTTTTTATTTAAAAAAAATCATTCCGATAATTAATACTGTCGGGCAGACTTCTTATGGGTCGCTGACCTATTTTGAAATTTTGATTGGGTTGGCTTTTGTCATTTTTTTTGAAAAAAAAGTCGATTATGCTGTCATTGAAACCGGAATGGGCGGTTGGTATGACGGAACAAATGTTGTTGATAGAAGAGATAAAGTAACCGTATTAACGAAGATAGGCTATGACCACATGGAAATTTTGGGTAAGACTTTGCCGGAAATTGCTTTTCAAAAAGCAATGATTATTAATAACAATAGCCAGGTGATTTCTATCTATCAACAACCTTCGGCTAAAAAGATTATTCAACAGGTGGCAGAAAAAAAACAGGCAAAGGTTTTTTTTGTCGGGAAAAACAATCGGTTTAGTTTTAAATTAAATTTAATCGGTGACTATCAAAGAGAAAATGCTGGTTTAGCGTTGGCAGCGGTTAATTTTTTAGGTCAGAGAGACGAATTTATAATCCTTCAAGAAAACGTTAAAAAAGTTTTTGAAAAAGCTCATTTTCCCGGACGGTTTGATATAAGAAAGATAAAAGGAAAAACCGTTGTTTTTGACGGCGCTCATAACCCGCAAAAAATGGAAGCGTTTACAAATGCTCTTAAAGAAAAATATCCAAAAAGGAAATTCCATTTTTTAATCGCTTTCAAAAAAGGTAAGGACTATCAAAGCATGCTTCGCCACCTCGTTCCTCTTGCTTCAAAAATCACTATTACCAGTTTTTTTGTTGATAGCCAGGAATTAATTCAACTTTCAGAAAATCCAGAGGCGATTAGAGAAAGTTTAGAAAAAATGCGTTTTAGAAATTATCGAATTATTAACCAACCAGAAAAGGCTTTTAAATTAGCTCTGGAAATGAAAAAGGAAATAGTTGTTATTACCGGATCGTTGTATTTGCTGGGAGAAATATACAGGTTGATAAAAAAGCAGAAAAATGTCAAAATAAGCAAATAAAGAAATAAATGTTTAAATGATTAAATACATTTAATTCATTTTTTCATTTATTTAATCATTATGAACTTAGGCGAACAACAATATTTAGATCTCCTAAAGGATATCCTGAAAAACGGCGTTAAGAAAATCGATCGGGGAACAGGGGACGTTTCCTATTCTGTCTTTGGCAGGCAGTTGAGATTTGATTTGAGTCAGGAATTTCCTCTTTTAACGACGAAAAAAGTCTATTGGAAAGGAGTCTTACATGAACTTTATTGGTTTTTGTCAGGACAGTCGAACATAAAATATTTAGTTGATAACAATGTCCATATCTGGGACGACTATCCGTACAGGAGATACAAAATAACAAATCACAAATCACAAATGACAAAAGAAGAATTTATTGAAAGGATTAAAACTAGTGGAAAGTTTGCGGAAAAGTGGGGGAATTTACCCCGCATTTACGGAGAGCTTTGGAGACGTTGGCCCACCTCCGCTAAAGCTACGGTGGGCAAGCCTACCCGTACTATAGATCAATTAAGTTGGGCGATCAATGAAGTAATTCAGGACCCGGCTTGCCACAATGCGATTATTACTTCCTGGAATCCAGAGTATTTATATACGATGGCAGAATATAAAGACACCTCGCATTTTCCCATCTGTCACAACATGTATCAGTTAAATGTCAACGACGGAAAACTTTCCCTACAGCTTTACCAACGAAGCGCCGATATTTTTTTGGGAGTGCCTTTTAATATCGCCAGTTATGCTTTATTAGCATTAATCATTGCGAAAGTTGCCGGATATCAAACAGGTGATTTTATCCATACTTTCGGCGACGTCCATATTTATAAAATTCATCTTGAACAGGTAAAAGAACAGTTAAAAAGAAAACCTTTACCTTTTCCCAAAGTCAGTTTTAATCACGATTTCAAGACGATAGATAGTTTTAAGCCAGAATATGTCGTCTTGGAAAATTACCAATCGTATCCAGCGATTAGGGCGCCATTAAGCGTTACCGGAGGATATTTTGGAAAGAACAAAAACATATTTGAAATTAAATAATTCAACAAGATAAATTACAAATGACAAATAACAAATCCACAAATCAAATTCAAATTACCAATGATAAATATTTAAACATTTGTAATTATGATTAATATTATTGCTGCTATTGGGAAAAATCGGGAGCTGGGAAAAGATAATAAACTTCTTTGGCACATTCCCGAGGACTTCAAAAGATTTAAGAAAATCACCGAAGGACAGGTGGTTATTATGGGAAGAAAGACGTTTGAATCTCTCGGACGGCCATTGCCAAATAGGATTAATATTGTTGTGACAAGAAATCGTGCCTGGACACCCTTAGGGTGTCTAGCCTCAAACTCAATAGAAGAAGCTATAGAAAAAGCAAAAAGAAACCTGCCTGCTGGCAGGCAGATCTTTATCATTGGTGGAGGAGAAATTTATAGACAGGGAATGAAGTACGCGGATAAACTCTATCTAACTTTGGTTGATAAAGATTATCCGGACGCTGATGCTTTTTTTCCTGACTATTCAGAGTTTAAAAAAAAAGTTTTTGAAGAAAAACACCAGGACAAAAATTATTCTTATAAATTTGTTGAATTAATCAAGTAAATTTTGTTATACTGTTTTTAGATCGTTAATAATTAATTAAATATCTATGGCAAAATCAGAGGTAAAAAATACTGACTGGCAGTCAACTTTGGCAAAATTCGAGACGACCCTTGAGGATTTTTTCGTTAAAAAATTACCGGGATTACCGGATAGTCTCAAGGAGTTTATTGTGAAAATTTCTCCTTGGCTTAGTTTGATATTCCTTATTCTGTCGCTACCAGCAATTTTATTTACTTTAGGGTTTGGCACCCTTTTGAGCCCTTTCGCATTTTTAGGGGGAATCAAGATGGGAATGAGTTTTGGTCTGGGATTAGTTTTTACCGCGATTACCGTCGTTATGGAGGCGTTGGCAATTCCGGGACTTTTTAAAAGAGCGATGACCGGTTGGCGCTGGCTTTACTGGGCGGCACTAGTCTCCGGAGTCCAGAGTATAGTGAGCTTTAATCTGGGAGGTCTCATCATCGGAACAGGAATTTCTTTGTATTTTTTGTTTCAGATTAAAAGCTACTACAAATAAACTTTTCTTAATTTTTTATGTCCAGAGTTTCCCAAGCAAGAACAGGCTATTTAAATCGTGATCTTATGGCGATTAGCCGCGCTCATGAAAAAGATCGAATTCATCGCTCCATCCATCATAAAGA
>PFRZ01000023.1 GCA_002788805.1 Candidatus Roizmanbacteria bacterium CG_4_9_14_0_2_um_filter_35_15
GGGAATGGGACTCGAACCCATAAGGTCTATTCAACCACAGGATTTTAAGTCCTGCGCGTATACCAGTTCCGCCACCCCGGCTATAGGGAAATATTCTACCACAAAATAACCTCTCTTCTATTTTCTACTTTCTACCTTCTAATACCACTTTCTATTTTCCATCAACTATTTTCTATTGTTTCAGCTTTCTCTTTAGCTCCTCCAATATCTCTTTAGCGGTTTCCTGACCACCAAGACCAAAAGCTAACCCTCCGGCTAAAGCGAGCATAGCCACAATTCCGGTAAATAAAATTCTCACCAGGTCCTGAGCCACACCCAACTGATTCAAAACAATAAGAATAGTAAAAAAAGTAATCACTCCTTTGGTAAAGACTGACAGGCTATTAGCCGAGGTTATTCCCAATGATTTCACGCTGTGTTTTACCAAATCAGACGCCAAATTTGCCGCGATCAGCCCAACAAAAGCGATTACCACCGCCACGATGACATTGGGCAGGTAAAACAACAACTGGTTAAGAACAGTAACAGCATTTGATAGTCCCCAAACCTCTAAGGTTGGCACTAAAAAGACGATGATCATTGACCATTTTAAGATTTCCGTCAACACCTCTTCCCAGATTTTTAGCGTTTCTTTTTTTACCAGTTTTACCTTGCTAAAAAGCATGTCTAGTTTGATAAAGGTAAACAAAGCCATTAAAAGATGCTTAATAATACTGGCGATAATCACTCCGATTAAAAGAATGATTAATCCTGCAAAAAACGAAGGTAAAGAGGAAAACAGTTTTTCAAAAAAATTTATGAGAATAGAATTAATTAGTTCTAGCATATTTTTATCACCCCCTTTAGAATTTGTTTTCGAACTTGTAAAGTGAGAAACTACAAATTCTTAAGTCCTCCTAAAATCGCTCTTTGTGACGTCGAGCGAATAGCGATGAGTTAAGTCACAAAGTAAGATTAGGAGGACCAGCTTAAGTCTTCATAAAACCTAATCTCTTTTTTTTCCAATAGTATTGATATTACTCCTATCTTCAGTTTATAATCTTTAGCTGGATTTTTCAACAAAAAAAAATTAGCCGCTCGTTGTAGATGAATCACTTTTCTTTTATCTACCGCTTCGTAAGGTTTTCCTTTTGTGTCATCATAACGTGTTTTAACCTCGATAAAGTAGATAGTTTTTTCTTTTTTGGCGATGATGTCAATCTCTCCACCTTTAGTTCGATAATTTTTATGAAGAACAGTAAATCCCTGATTAATCAAGTAGTTTTTGGCGATCGTTTCACCACCTCTCCCAATTGCCTGATTGGTCATTATTTAGATCGATAAAGTTTAGATCTTAACTGTTGATCAGATAGTCCTCTGATAAAATAGGCTTTAGCTTTTTGGTATTTTGACTTTTTGACGATGGTGATATTTTTTATATAAGGAGAAGATAAAGGAATAATTCTTTCGACGCCGATCTTAGACCGAGTCATTCTTCTTATGGTAATCATTCTGGTTTCCGGAGTATTGCCTCTAATTTTTATTAAGATTCCTTTAAAAAGCTGGGTTCTTTCTTTATCTGCTTCTTTGATTTTATAGCTGATACTAATCGTATCACCGACTTTATATTGTTTATCTTTGTAAGCGAATGAGTTAGCCATAACGTATTATAACAAAAAATCCTAAATACTAAATCCTAAATCACAAATAAATTATAAATTCTAATTTTCTAAATTCTAAACCGTTTATAATTTAGGATTTATTCTTTCTGCAAGCTTCCAGAAATGCCAAAAATATCGGATGCGGTTTAAGCGGTTGGCTTTTATACTCAGGATGTCCCTGTGTTCCCAGATAAAAAGGATGAATGTTTTGTGGCAGTTCAATGATTTCCACTAAGTTTTCTATTTTTGATCGGGCGCTAATGATAAGGTCTTTTTTTTCAAAATCCTTGACATATTGGTCGTTAAACTCATAACGATGGCGGTGACGTTCAGAAGTAAGGACGCTGTGATTATATATTTCGTAAGCCAAAGTCCCTTTTTTAACCATCGCCTGCCAGGCGCCTAATCGCATGGTTCCGCCATAGCTGCGGCGCTCCATATATTTTTTTTGGTGAGGCATTAGATGAATCACCTGGTGAGGAGATTTTTTGTCATTCTCCTCAGTATTGGCTTCTTTCCAACCTAAAACGTCACGGGCATAAGAAATCACTGCCATCTGCATCCCATAACATAGACCGAGATAGGGAATTTTGTTTTCTCGGGCATAACTGGCCGCTTTTATCATTCCTTCGGTTCCTCGTTCTCCCCAACCAATAGGAACGATAATGCCATCAGGATTATCAATTAAACTGACGCCTTCTTTTTCCACTTTTTGTGCGTTCACCCACTTTGTTTTTACTTCAATTCCCAGTTGCCAACTGGCATGGTCAATGGCATCAAACAAAGCGGCGTACGAATCCCGCAGTTGATAGTCTCCGGTGCCAAAATATTTACCGACAATCGCCAAGTTGACACTGATTTTTTTTGGCTGATTAATCTTTTCCACTAATTTTTTCCAAATACTAACATCTGGCGAAGAAACCTTTAAACTAAGTCTTTTGAGAATTTTTTCGGTTAGACCTTGTTTGTCTAAAACCAAAGGAATTTCATAGACAGTGGCGAGATCGGGATTGGAGATGATATTTTCCGGTAAGACGTTGCAAAAAAGTGCTAATCTCTCTTTTCGTCTCTGGTCAAGCGGTCTTTCTGAGCGAGTGATGATAAAGTCCGGTTGAATTCCCATTGAGTTTAGAGTTCGCACCGAAAGCTGGGTAGGTTTAGTCTTTGGTTCACCGAGATGTTGAGGAGTTGGTACATAAGAAACATGGATATGAACCACATCCGACGGATATTTTAGAGTCAACAATCTTGAGGCTTCATAGTAAAAAATGTTTTGATATTCGCCAGCCGTACCACCAAGTTCAATAATAACAATATCAGCTTTTTTATTTTTTCCGAGATCCTGAATTCTTTTGATAATTTCATTGGTAATATGCGGGATCGCCTCGACATCTTCGCCGTTGTACTCAAACTTTCGTTCTTTATCAATCACCGTCTTATAGATCTGTCCAATGGTGACAAAGTTATCGCGGCCCATCTCTTCTCCTAAAAACTTTTCATAAGTGCCAATGTCCATATCAGCCTCAGTTCCGTCTTCGCATAAAAAAGGATCGCCATGTTCAATCGGATTAATCGTGCCAGCATCGATATTGAGATAGTTTTCAAATTTAATTGGTGCGACGTGATAACCGGCTTGCTTAAGAATAAGACCAATTGAGGCCGCGGTTGTTCCTTTACCAATCCCTGAAATCACACCGCCAGAAATGAATATGTACTTCATAAAAATTCAAATGACAAAATTCAAATCCACAAATCAATAACAAATAATAAATTACAAATGTTTAAAACATTTATTCATTTGATATTTGAAATTGATTTGTCATTTGTTATTTGTGATTTATCATTTATATCAGAGAATTTCCAAGCACTCCAATCGCATTTCGGGTAATTGCTACATCCATAAAATCTCTTTTTAGACTTGCTATATTTTACCACAACATCACCGTTACATTTAGGACATTTTTTCCCTTTGACAATTTTCAGAATAGATTTTGTATATTTACACTTTGGATAGTTTTGGCAGGCAATAAACTTGCCAAATCGAGAAAAACGATTAATTAAATTACCTCCACACTCTGGACAAACTCCTTTGACATCTTCTTCAATTTTAATTAATGATTTATCTTCTTTCCTCAGTTCTAATTCTTTTTTAAAAGGAATAAAAAAATCTCTAAGCAACTTAATAAAGTCCTCTTCCTTATTGGCAATCTTATCCAATCCTTCTTCAAGACCAGCTGTATAGGATAAATTAAAAATCTGAGAAAAATTATGAGAAAGGTAGTCACAGATAGCGGTCCCGACTGAAGTTGGGATAAAATACCGACCGTCTTTTTCCGTATAGTTTTTTATCTGAATTAAAGAAATAATCATCGCATAGGTTGACGGCCTACCAATACCTTTTTCCTCTAAAGCTCGAATTAGTGATGCTTCGTTATATCGCGGAGGTGACTTGGTTAAAAGAGCTTTTTCTTCAAGGATTTTTATTTTAAGAGGGCTGTCTTTTTCTAATTTTATCACTGTTTGGTGGCTGCTGACAAAATAGGGATCAAAGACCTTTAAGAATCCGTCAAAAATCACCTGTTGCTGATCACTTTCAAAAAGATAATTTTTGTTAGAAATAATTTCAGTTTTAACGGTTTTAATCTGGGCTTCTTTCATCTGGGTAGCGATCGATCGATTAAAGATCAAGGTATAAAGCCTTTGATGATTAATATTTAATTTTGATTCTTTTTTACCTTGGAAGACTTCTTTGGCTTCTAACAATTTAGTCGGCCGGATGGCTTCGTGGGCTTCTTGGGCTGACTTTGAGCGGGTTTTATAGCCGCGAGGTTTTTCTAGACTGTATTCCTTTCCAAATTTTTTTTCAATATATTCTTTTGCCGGAAAGACAAAGTGGGCTGATAGGTTGAAAGAATCAGTCCGGTGATAGGTTATTAGTCCACGCTCATACAAGTCTTGAGCTAAATGCATGGTTTGTTTTGAAGAAAATCCGTGTTTGTAGTAGGCATCTTGCTGGAGAAGCGAAGTAGTATAGGGAGGAAAAGGATAACGAGCATTAATCGATTCGATAACATCAAGTACTTTATATTTATCATTTTGGCAATCGTTTTTTATCGCTTCAACATTATTTTTATTAATAGTCGTTTTTACATACTGATATTCACCAGCAAATAATTGCAGTGCGTATTTTTTTTCATACAATATATCTTCCTTACTGATTAGTTTTGCTTTAATATTTTGAACTTTATCATTTGTAATTGATTTGTCATTTGTCATTTGACATTTGACATTAAATACTCCATATATCTGGTAATACTCCTCAATCTTAAACTTCTTTATCTCTTTTTCCCGCTCAACAATCAATCGTAAAGCAACCGTTTGGACTCTTCCAGCAGACAGCCAGTTTTTTCCGGTTTTTTTCCATAAAAGCGGTGACAGTTCGTAACCGACTATCCGATCTAAAATCCTACGGGCAAACTGAGCTTTGACGAGATCAAAACGCAAAGTTTCTGGACTAGATAGAGCTTCTTTAAGGGCTTTAGTAGTAATTTCATGAAAAACAATTCTTTTTAAAGAGACTCCGTTCTTAAAGCTGATATTGGGCCAGTTTTCTTTGATGTAGCCTAAAATGTAGGCAATGTGATAAGAGATAGACTCGCCTTCGCGATCAAGATCAGTCGCTAAAATAATTTCTTTATTTTCTTCGGCTAATTTTTTTAGTTGGGCAATGACTTTTTCTTTATTTTTGATAATTTTGTAGTCTGGTTTAAATTCTTTCTCATAGTTAATCGCGATTTTGCTTTTTGGTAAATCTCTAATATGGCCCATGGTGGCAAAGACAAAGTATTTATTGTCGTCTTTTGACATCTTAAAAATCCGGTTAAAAGTTCGGGCTTTGGTAGGAGATTCAACTATAATTAATGACATATAAGTAAGTTTATAAAGTTTTTAAAGTTTATCAAGTTCATAAAGTAGTTTTCTTTCTTTTTTTAAGAAGTTTGGAGTCAATTACCGCTCTTCTCATCATGCTAATCGCTTCGCTCCTTTCCTGTTCAGAAGCTGGTCGGGAAAGAATTTTTTTTGCCTCTTCAGTGGCATTAGTAATCATCTGTTCGTCAATCTCATTTTGTCCATAAGCGCGGGAAACAAGAATATTCAACTCTTTTCCGTCAGTTTCTAAGTATCCAGCTCCGATTGACAGGTAATCTTCCTCCTCGTCTTTTTTAATTTTAATAATTCCTTCGCTAATAATAGAAAAGAGTCTTTCGTGTTTTGGTAAAATAGTGATTTCGCCGGCAACCGTCGGAATGGTCACCGACTTTACTTCTTCCTCCAAAACAATTTTTTTTGGAGTAATGATTCTCAGATGAAGCATTATAACTTTATAAACTTTATAACTTTATAAACTTTATGAACTACTTTACTTCTTCTATCCCTCCCACCATATAAAAATTCATCTCTGGTTTGCTGTCGTGCTTACCTTCTAAAATTTCTTTAAAACCGCGGACAGTGTCCTCAATCTTGACATACTTTCCTGATCGGCCGGTAAAAGGCTCAGCCACCGCCATTGGTTGGGTTAAAAATCTTTGGATTTTTCTTGCCCGTTGAACTGTCAGTTTATCTTCCTCAGATAGTTCTTCCATCCCTAAAATGGCAATAATATCTTGAAGGTCTTTGTAACGCTGTAAAGTCTTTAAAACCTGCCGTGCCACCTGATAGTGCTCCTCGCCAACAATCTCCGTATCTAAAGCCCGAGACGAAGAGGTTAAAGGATCAATCGCCGGATATAAGGCCTGTTCAGCTAAAGATCGCTCCAAAGATAAAGAAGCGTCAAGATGACTAAAGGTGGCTACGGGAGCAGGGTCAGTATAGTCGTCCGCTGGTACATAGACTGCCTGAATTGAGGTAATTGAGCCGCGATTAGTTGAGGTAATTCTTTCCTCTAAAGCAGCCATTTCTGAAGCGAGAGTCGGTTGATAGCCGACAGCTGAAGGAATCCGGCCTAAAAGAGCCGAAACTTCACTGCCAGCCTGGGCAAACCTAAAGATGTTGTCAATAAATAATAGAACATCCATTGATTTTTGGTCGCGAAAGTATTCTGCCATAGTAATGCCTGCCAAAGCCACTCTTAAACGATTGCCTGGTGGCTCGTTCATCTGGCCGAAGACCAAAGCGGTCTTCTCAATTACCTTGGTTGCTTTCATTTCTAGCCAAAGATCATTTCCCTCACGGCTTCTCTCGCCCACTCCGGCAAAAACCGAAACGCCACCGTGTTCTTTAGCAACATTATGGATCATCTCCTGGATAAGAACGGTTTTACCAGTACCAGCACCGCCAAAAACCGCCACCTTTCCACCTTTGATAAAAGGAGCAATCAGGTCAATCACTTTAATGCCGGTTTCAAAAACTTCTTGTTCTACTGACTGTTGCGCTAGGCTGGGAGCCTGTTTATGAATTGACTCTCTTAAAGCTTCTCCTATATTAGCTTTTTCATCAATTGGTTCGCCTAAAACATTAAAAATTCGGCCAAGAGTCTTCTCGCCCACCGGAACCTCAATTGGCCGACCGATATTTTTTACCACCATTCCTCTTTTTAAACCGTCGGTTGATCCCATCGCCAAAGCTCTGATATGACCTGACGCTAAGACTAACTCAGTCTCTAAAACCAATTTGTTTGCTTCCACTGTCAAGGCATCATAAACTTTTGGTGTTTCCTCTTCTTTAAATTTAATATCAACGATTACTCCACGGATAGCAATTATTTTTCCCTCATTCATAATTTTTCATTTTTAATTTTTAATTTGATTCCACCGATTCCTTTGCCGTCAGCATATCCAAAAGCTCATAAGTAATCTTTTCCTGCCTGATTTTATTGCGTAATAATGTTAGGTTATAAATAACGTTTTCTGCGTTGTCAGTGGCGTTTTTCATGGCTACCATCCGTGACGAATGTTCAGCCGCTTCACTGTCGATGATGGCACCTCTTATTTTTTCTTCAATTAAATTCTTTAACACCGCGTCAATAATCTCTTTGGCTGAAGGTTCTATTAGATATTCTGATTCTACTACTGTATCTGTTTCTTGATTGACAAGTTTCTCTGATAGCTTAGCGGGAAGAAGACAGGTAGCAGTCGTCTCAAACTTTAAAGTATTAATAAAGCGATTATACAATAATACTACTTGTCTATACTGGCCAGATAAATATTTTTCCAAGGCTTCGGTAAAGATAGCAGAAATAGCATTCTCTGGTTCAACATGGCTAAAGTCAGCAATAATCGCCCCTCCCATTTTATTGATAAAACTAGAAGCCTTTTTTCCTATGATGATAAAATCATTATCTTTAAAACTGATTTCTTTTCCTAAGTACCGAAGAAGATTAAAGTTGAAAGAGCCGCAAAGGCCTTTGCTTGAAGAAATCACAAGATAGAGATTTTTATTTGACTGGCTGGTCGTTTCAATTAAAGGAGAAAATCCCTTTTCAAGACCAGCGGTCGCCTTATAGATAATTCTTTCTAGGCTTTTTCGGTACGGAGCCGATTCTAAAGCTTTTTGCTGGGCTTTTTTCATCTTAATCGCAGAGACCAACTCCATTGCCTTAGTAATTTTTTTTACGTTAGAAACCGACTTAATTTTTTTTCTAACAGTTCTAATGTTCATAAAATATTCTTGATTATCTTTTCTAACTCTTTCTCGTCTTTTTCCTCAAAAATTTTAGTTTTATTAATTTTTTTCATCAATTCTTTTCCTTCGCTTTCCAAAATAGCAAAAATTTTTTCTTCATAACCAGCGATCTCATGAGGAGCAATACTATCCAAGAGGCCGGAGTTAGCTGCATAGATTAGAGCTACTTCGTGTCCTAAACTATAAGGTTTATTTTTCTTCTGAATTAATATTTGTGTTAATCTCGCTCCCCGACCTAAAAACTTTCTTGTTTCCTCATCCAACTCGCTTTCAAACTGGGAAAAAAAGGCCATTTCTCGGTACTGAGCTAAGTCGAGCTTAAGTTTGCCAGCGATTTTTTTCATCGCTTTCGTTTGGGCGTTGCCGCCGACGCGAGAGACCGACAGCCCGATATTAACCGCCGGACGAATACCGGCGTTGAAAAGATCGGTTTCCAAATAGATCTGGCCGTCGGTAATAGAGATGACATTGGTAGGGATGTAAGAAGAAAGGTCGCCTTCCAAGGTTTCGATAATCGGAAGAGCGGTAATTGAGCCTCCGCCATATTTTTCATCAAGTCGGCAAGCTCTTTCCAAAAGCCTAGAGTGAAGATAAAAGATATCACCGGGATAGGCTTCCCGTCCGGCTGGCCGGCGGAGAATAAGAGAGATCTGACGATAGGCCCAGGCATGCTTAGTCAGGTCGTCATAAACTACTAGAACATCCTTACCTTTTTCCATAAAATATTCTCCAATCGCCACCGCCGCATAAGGCGCCAAGTACTGTAAAGAAGCAGGCTGGGAGGCGGAAGCAGAAACAACGATAGTATAGTCCATTGCTCCTCGTTTTCTTAAAAGTTCGATGACATTGGCCATTTTAGAGTTTTTTTGACCAATACCACAGTAGATGCAGATAACATTTTCTTCTTTTTGATTAAGTATCGTATCAATCGCTAAAGTGGTTTTTCCGGTGCCCCGATCACCAATAATTAATTCTCTCTGACCACGGCCTATGGGAATTAAAGCATCGATTAGCTTAATACCGGTTTGAATTGGTGTATTAACCGGCCACCTCATGACAACGCCAGGAGCGATTTTTTCCACTGGATAGTGCTTTTTGCTCTTAATTGGCAAAAGCTCATCCTCAGGCATTCCTAAAGGATTAACAACGCGGCCAATCAGCTCGTCAGCCACGGGAATGGAAAGAGTGTAGTTTAAGCCGTTAACTTGATCGCCGCTTTTTAGACTAAGATAGTCACCTAAAACGATAATGCCGGTTCTTTTTTCAGTTAAATCAACCACATAGCCTTGAGTGCCATTTTCAAACTCAACTACTTCGGAAAAAGCGATATTTTTCAGCCCAGAAGCGATGACGATACCGTCTTTTATCTCCTCGACCACGCCGATTTCTTTCGGCTGATAGTCTATCTTAACTTTTTCTATCTGTAAATTTTTTAACTGAGTCTTTAGAGAAAGATCGACCACGCGGTCATCTAACTTGATAATCAAGCCGCCGATAATTGACCGGTCAACAACATTAGTAATCACCTCTTCTTCTCTTAAAGACAACTTCTTTTTTATTTCTTTCAGCTCTTCCGTAGTCAGCTTGTAACTGGAAACGATTTGCGCTCTCATGGTTTAAGATAACTTTGGCAAATTTTTAAGAACATTTTTATTAATTTCTTTTTGCTTCTCCTCAGTTAAATAAGATGAAAAAGTTCTTTCTAAGACTAAGCTTGTTAACTGAATCAGTTTTTTTTTCATCTCTCTTTCCATCTCAGCTCTTTCCACTTCAATCTGCTTTTTTCCCTTGGCAACAATCGCTTGTGACTCTTTTTTTGCCTCACTAACTAAACTTGCTTTAATTTTCGCCGCATCCTCTTTGGCTTTTTTTAAGGCGATGTCCAACTCTTTTCTCATCTGGTTTTTTGTCTTGCTTTGAGTTTCAGTCAACTCTTCCTCTTTCTTTTTCAAATCAGCAATCATTGTTTCCTTTTCTTTTTCCCTTTTTACTTCGTCAGTCATAAACTTGGCAAAAGGTTTGGCCAAATACTTTTTAAAAACGTAAAAAAATAAGCCAAAATTAATTATTTGGGCGATTAATAGCTTAATATCAATTCCTAAACTTTCCATAGAATTTAAACGAACTTGATAATCAACGAAACCACTAAGGCATAGATAGCGACTGCTTCGGCAAAGGCAATCGCCAAAATCATATTGGTTTGAATTGGTCCCTGAGCTTCAGGATTCCGACCAATCGCTTCCGCTGCTTTGCTACCGATAATACCGATACCAATACCAGGTCCGATGGCGCCAAGGCCGATAGCAAGAGCAGTAGCAATTAACTTTCCTGCTTCAGTTGACATATAGGTACCTCCCTGAGTTTTAACTTTTAATGATGACTAATCGCCATACTTAAAAATACCGCCGACAACATAGAAAAAACCAAAGCCTGAATTAAGCCAACAAATACTTCCAATAATAAAAAAGGGAAAGTTACGAGAACCGGTATCAAAAAAGCCATAATAGTAATTAGTACTTCACCGGCAAAGATATTGCCAAAAAGTCGAAAAGAAAAAGAAATAATTTTAGAAAATTCAGAGATCGTTTCCAAAATACCGACAAAAAAATTAATCGGATTTGAGATATTAAAAAACTTTTTTAGATAACCTTTTACACCTAAATATTTCATTCCATTTAATTGAATTAAAACAAAAGCAATCAGGGCAAGTGAAATCGTGGCGTTAAGATCGGCATTGTTTCCTCTGAAAATAGGCAGATGATGAAATAGTAAGCTGCCGATGCCTGGCAGTAGCCCAAACCAGTTATTAAGAAGAATATAAAGAAAAAAACCAGCAAAAATCGGGAAGAAAATCATTGTTTTCTCTTTTAAAATAGACTCGAACAACTGATAAATAGTTTTAAGAATAAAGTTAATCAGATAATAAAATTGAGACTTTTTCTTTAAGCGGGCCTCTTTATTATAGATAAGCCCAAGTAGTAAAAAAAGAAAAAAAACGATTAAGGAAGTAAAAAGAGAGTTGGTAAAAGCAAAGCTACCGATTTTAAAAAGAGGTTCAGCCTTGATGCTGATTTCTGGCATTTTTGTCAGAATCTCGGGCATTGAAATAAATTTTTATTAAATTATAAAAAGTACCTATAATCCCAAGCGAAAAAAATATTATAAAGAAAAAATTTTTTTTCTTCAACAATCTATCCAAACTTAACCCTAAAAAAACTCCCAAAAGGAGTGGGACAATTAAATAATAACCAAGATTAAGATAGTTTGCAAGACGAAAATTAAGTTTTTTACTAATTTCTTTTTTTTTAATTGCTGGAACCTGTTTTAAGTTAAGATTTTTGTCGAAAGAATAGTATTTTCTACTCATTTTAACTCGTTAACTAATTAACTGTTTTAACTGTTTCTAAATCTACGGCATTTTCCATAATAATCCCCAGTCTTCCTTCCCTTTCATTAACTTTACCTTTGAGCATGATAATCCGATTAATGGCAATAATATTTTTCAGTTTTTCAAAAGTGGTAGGAAAAACCACTACTTCGATACTGCCGGTTTCGTCAAAGACCTGAATCACTGCCATATCATGATTATTTTTCCGCGTCTTAAGGAGTCTTTTGCCGCCGATGATTCCCGCCAAAATATATGGTTTATCAACGTCCTCGAAGGTAATATTACCAATTTTTTTATTCACTTTTTTTTTAATAATTGGGGCAAACTTAGCCAGAGGATTTTTCGTCAGTAAAAAACCGATAATCTCTCTTTCCATGATATAGATTTCTTCTTCATTAAACTCAGGTAGTTCCTTAAAGTCGTCGGTTATCGTGTTATCTTTTTCATTTTTGAAAAGATCAAACTGGCCTTTTTCTTTTTTAATCTTGTTTTTTTGAATCTCTAAAACCGTCTGCGGATAATAAGAAAGTAGGCTGGCTCGGTTGCCAAACTTAGAAAAAGCATTGGCTTTAATCAAGCTTTCCACGGTTTTTTTATTGACTCGGCGCAGATCAACTCGGGAAAGGAAATCGCGAAATGAGATAAATTTTTTATCTTTTCTAGCACTGACTATTGCCTCAATGGCCGCTTCACCAACATTTTTAATGGCTGATAGCCCGAATCTGATTGATGGTCCTTCAATTCTGAAACTGGCAAATGATTTGTTAATATCCGGAAGAAGCACTTCTATCTTCATCCGGCGACACTCTTCGATTGCTTGTGACATTTTTATTTCCCGCTGCGGACCAGCCATTCCCTGAAGTTCAGCCGTAAGAAGAGCGGTCATAAACTCCACTGGATAGTTGGCTTTGATATAAGCGGTCCAGTAAGCAATAAGAGCATAAGAGGCCGAATGAGGTTTGTTAAAACCATAAGAGGCAAACTTCTCCATAAAGTTCCAGAGGGCCTCAACCGTGCTTCTTTTATATCCTTTTTTTAGCGCCCCTTTAAAAAATTTGTCTTTCTCCTTTTTCATCAACTCTTTTTTCTTTTTTCCCATTGCCATTCTTAAATTATCCGCCTCAGACATTGAATAACCAGCCAGCTTATGAGCAATTTCCATTACCTGTTCTTGATAGACCAAAACGCCATAGGTTTCTTCTAAAATCGGTTTCAAATCAGGGTGGAGGTATCTGACTTTTTTGGGATTATTTTTTCCCTCTAAAAATAAAGGAATCAGCCCCATGGGACCAGGACGGTATAAAGCCACCATAGCAGAAATATCAGACATCTTTGACGGCTTCAGCTCTTTAGCCAGATGTCTCATTCCGCCAGACTCTAGCTGAAAAACACCGATGTTATCGCCTTTGGCGATTAATTCATAGGCTTTTTTATCATCCAAAGGGACTTGATGAATATCAATCTTTTTTTTAGTGATCGTCTCCACATACTCAAGGGCTTTTTCAATAATGGTTAAGTTGCGCAGACCGAGAAAGTCCACCTTAAGAAGACCAATAGCTTTTTGGCCGGAAACCGCGTTTAGATCAAGACAGTACATATCGTACTGAGTAATGATTTTTCCTCCTTTTGACTCACGCTGTAAAGGCACATAGTCAGTTAATTTTTTATCAGAGATGACGACGCCGGCGGCATGGACCGAAGCGTGACGAGGCAGACCTTCAATCTTTCTGGCAATGTCTAAAACTTTTTTTGTTTCGGGTTCGGTTTGATAGGCGAACTTTAAAGCCGAGGAATCCTCAATCGCTTGACCGATAGTCATGGTAAATCCTTGCCTACCAAAAGGGATCATCTTGGCTAAGCGGTCTCCTTGAGAGTATGACAATCCCATCGCCCGGGCCACATCGCGAACCGCCATTCTTGCCTCCATTGTGCCAAAGGTGATTATCTGAGCTACTTTGTCTTCACCATATTTTTTGGAAACATAACGAAGCACTTCATCACGTCTGACATCGGCAAAGTCAATATCAATATCAGGTGGGGTTGGCCTTTCCGGATTTAAAAATCTTTCAAAAGGAAGATTATAGTCAATTGGATTAAGATCGGTGATTCCCAGAACATAGGCGACCAAGCTCCCAGCTACTGATCCTCTTCCTGGACCGACGGCAATGGCCTGTTTTTTTGCCCAGTTAACAAAGTCTTGGACGATTAAAAAATAGGTAGAGTAGCCTTTTTTATTAATAATCTCCAGTTCATATTTAATCCTTTTCTCAACCATTTCTTTATTGTATTGGCTGACTCTTTTTTTTCGTTCATTGACCAGTTGATTGAGATACTGGCCAACTGGAATATTTTTTGGTGTTTCAAAATCAGGCAGGATCCATTTTCCATAGGGAATTTCTAAATGGCACTGTTCGGTAATTTTTAAACTGTTGTCAATTGCTTCAGGAAGCTCGATAAAACTCCCTTTCATTTCTGATGGAGATTTAAAGTAATAGTCAGGGATATCAATCATGGAAAGCGGCCGGTTTTTTTCTAAAATCGTTCGTTGTGTTTGAATGCAAAGAAGAATCTCTTGAGCATAAGCATCAGATTCATCTAAGTAATGAACATCATTAGTGGCAATAAGAGGTACGCCGTATTTCCTTGATAGTTTAATCAACTGCTGATTGACTTTATTCAGGTCTGGTGATTTTGGATGCTTTTGGATTTCCAGGTAAAAATCTTTGTCAAAGATTTCCAGATATTTTTCCAAAGTCTTTTCCGCTTCTTTTTCCTGGTTTTGCAAAAGAAGAGAAGGTATCTCGCCGTTGAGACAAGCGGATAAAGCAATTAATCCCTGATGATGTTTTTCCAAAATTTCAAAATCAATTCTTGGTTTATAATAAAAGCCTTCAAGATTGGCGTGAGTAACAATCTTTAAAAGATTTTGATAACCTTCTAGATTTTTTGCCAGCAAAACTAAGTGGTATTGATCACGTTCTAAACCAGGCTGTTTATCAAAACGGGATTTTTTCGCTTTATAGGCTTCCACACCGATTATCGGTTTTATTCCTGCTTCTTTGGCTTTGAGGTAGAACTTAAAGACACCGTATAAAGCACCATGATCAGTAATCGCCAGTGCCGGCATTTTATACTCAATCGCGCGAGCGATGATTTCGTCAATACGAGACATGCCATCAAGAAGCGAGTAACCAGTGTGAACGTGAAGATGAACAAATGACATATTTGATATAAATTATAGTTTATTAATGATAAATTCTCTTGCTTTATTTTCTAATCTATCATCTAATTTTTCCAAATAAATTTTCTTTTTATATTTTCTTTCTAACGCTTTCTCAATCAGCCAATCAGCCAGCTCGGGATTTTTAGGAAGAATCGGACCATGCAGATAAGTGCCAATGGCCTTTTTATAAATCATTCCTTCGGTTTTATCTTTTCCATTATTGCCATAGCCTTTGATAACTTGAGCAAATGGTTTGGCGCTTTTACCTAAATAAGTTCTGCCGCCATGATTCTCAAAACCGGTAAAAATATATTTTTTACCGTCCTGAGCTAGTTTAACGACAATGTTTCCAATCAGCCTTTTGAATGTTAGTCCAGGACTCTCAGTATAAAGATCAAAAAGTCCTAAGCCAGAGATTACTGTTCCATCGGCGGCCTTATAATATCGGCCCATAAACTGATAGGCGCCGCAGATAAATAAGCCAGGGATGCCTTGATTAATCATTTTTTTTAATGTGGTGGCTTTGGTTTTCTGTAAATCGCGATTAACGATTTCCTGCTGCCTGTCTTGGGCTCCGCCCATAAAAATAAGATCACAGTTCTCGAGCTCTTCTCTAGGAGTAGAGATAAATATTTTTTTTATTACTGGTTTGATTCCTCGCCAGGAGAGTCTTTTTTCCAAAACAATAATATTACCGCGATCACCATAGGTACTCATCAAGTCGGGATAGAGCCAAGCAATATTGATAGAAAAATTTTCAATTTTCAATTTTCAATTTTCAATAAATTTATAATTCTAAAAAAACGGTATCGAGCTTTTAAATAATATTTTTCTCACTTCCAACATCCCAGAATAGGTTGCCAAAATAAATATTTCTTCATCAGTTCTTGTTTGCTCAACCACTGTTTCTATTGCTTCTCTTAATGACTCAAAATTAAAAAACTTTCTTTCCTGATAATTCTTTAAACAATACTTCAATCGTAAACCCATATCATAAACTCTGTCTCCGGAAACATAGATTTTTTTACCATATAGAATAAGCCTTTCTAAGTCCACATCCCAGATCCAGGAAACGTCGCGGCCATCAGGAATTCGGTCATTTAAAACTAGAAGTAAATTTTTTGCTTGGGAAATCTGACTGACTACCTCAATCGCCTGATTAAAACCAGCGGGATTTTTTCCTAAAAAAATAGTAATTTTTTTACCTTGATAAACAAAACTTTCCTGCCGGCCGAAAACTGGTCTGAAATCAACTAACTGGTTTTGAATAAAGGCAGGAGGAAAAGAAAATATTTTTGAAACTAGTAAGGAAGCAGCGTTAAGATTATATAAATTATATTTTCCTTGTAGTTGAGTATTTGGATTTTTTAAGGAAAAAATTTCTTTCGGTGAAGAAAATTGACATTTTGGGCAGCTATAGTCGCCTAAATGCGAATAGGCGATTTTGTGATAAGCTAGTTTTTCTCCGCAGTTCGGACAATAAATCGAGTCAACATCATGAGAAACTTCTTTTTTTGACATCAGTTCTCGGTCCAATCCAAAGTAATAAACTTTAGCGGAAAAAGATTTGCTAATGTAAAAAAGCAACGGATCGTCAGCGTTAATAAAAAATTGGCAGTTTTTTAAATTTTTCAGAGATTCCTGCCATTTTAAGGCAATGGTATTAACTTCGCCGTAACGATCAAGCTGGTCGCGAAAAAGGTTATTAAGAATAATAGATGAAGGATTGAGTTCTTTGACTAACAAAGGCAGGGTATTTTCATCAACCTCAAAAATAGCCACCTGATAATCAAGTTTGGCGTTTAACTTAATGTATTTAATCACTGATGACACGGCGCCATTCAAAAGATTAGCTCCTTCTTGATTGTGAAAAACTCTGATATTCTTTTTTTCAAGAAGGAATTTAATTAAAGAAGCCGTGGTCGTTTTTCCATTGGTTCCAGCAATAAGAATTGTCGTTAATTTATTTTTAATAAAAGTTTTTTTGAGGAAATTTTTGTCGAGCG
>PFRZ01000040.1 GCA_002788805.1 Candidatus Roizmanbacteria bacterium CG_4_9_14_0_2_um_filter_35_15
CCTTTTTATCTTCATAGTACATCTCAAGCGCTCGTTGAATCTGTTCCAAGTCTCCTTTTCTTCTCGCGTCACGGCCTTTTTTAAGAGAGGTGAAAAAATTTCCGATAATTAAAGTAGCTAAAACACCCAAGATAATAATAACAAGAAGAAGTTCAATTAAGGTAAAAGCTTTTCTGTTCATTGACTTATTTTACACACCAGAGACAAGTATTTGTTGTTGGGTCACCGGTATTTACACACGTGTCAGCACCATCAGTTGGGCTAAACTTAGTATTAGGATCATTTGTAAAAGACTTAGCTGTCGGTTTATAGCACACCTGAACAGTCGCGGCACTATTAGAGCCAAAGACAACGATTTTAGTCAATGTTGCTGTACCTGCCAAAGTAGCAAAATCAGTTTTTAGTTCACCCGAAGTAACGATGTTAGCTATAGTATTTGTCATTGTATTAGCTGTAGTAGCGGTAACAACATCCGCTAAACCATCTTCAAACGTGCCACAGGCAGTATCGGCACACCATGGCATTTGATTTTTTATTGCATAATATCTTATTACTGCGCCTTGTATTTCTGAAACCGTATTTCTTACTCCAGTATCAGTCCCCTTTTTTAGCTGTTCAAAAGGATCAAGGGCGGCAAGAAGACCAACTGCTAAAGCACCAAGAAGAGCAATAACAATTAAAAGTTCGATAAGAGTAAAACCTTTGAATTTACGCATATAATCTAAATATAAACTATCTCTTTTCCATTTGTCAAGGGGTAAAGTAGAGCGAAGCTCACTTTACCCCGCAGACTCCGTAGACTCGCCCCTCGGAGGCGTGGACGTTATTATTGTTTTCTGAACATTTTTTTGATATTATTTACAGATATGGCCCCTTTACCAAAGAGAAAGCATTCAACTAGGAGAAAAGGTAAGCGTTTAGCTTCGAGAGTCAAGTCGTTTCCTAATCTTGTTATTTGTACTAATTGTGGAAAAACTAAGTTGCCTCATAGAATTTGTAAATATTGTAATAAATAAATCCAAAGTTCAAAATTCAAATGACAAATCAAGTTCAAAATCCAAAATCTAAATTTTTGAACTTTGAGCTTTGGGCTTGATTTTAAATTGGGATTTTGTCATTTGGATTTAATTCATGGATATCCGTCATCAAGAAAGAATTAGTATTGTCCAGGAGCTGTTTGCCTTTTTTTTTAACAAAAAAACTAAGCTTTCGGAAAAAACCAAGAAAATTTTAGAAAATCAAGATAAGATTAACTTATTAGTCGAAAAAAACGCTCCCAAATTTCCCTTAGAAAAAATTGCTAAAATAGATTTAGCGATATTAACTTTAGCCGTTTTTGAGTTAATTTTAGAAAAAAAGCAACCGCCAAAAGTCATTATTAACGAAGCGGTAGAAATTGCTAAGGAATTCGGCGGTGATAAGTCATACGCGTTTATTAATGCAGTGTTAGGGAAAATCTATGTCAAATAAATACAAATCTTTAGAATTGAAAATAGAGGTTAAGTTCAAGGATCAATCTTTACTTGAAAACGTCTTTATTCATCGTTCTTATCTTAATGAGCATAAAAAATTACATCTGGCTTCTAACGAACGACTAGAATTTTTAGGCGACAGTGTTTTATCTTTAATTACCTCCGTTTATCTATTTAGAAACTTCCCCTATCTTAAAGAAGGTGACTATACCGAGATAAAAAGTGCCATTGTCAAAACAGAAAGTTTAGCGGAAGCTGCTTTAGCGATCGGTTTAAATAATTACCTATTACTTTCTAAGGGTGAGGAAAAAAGCGGTGGTAAAACCAATAAAAATATTTTAGCTGACTGTTTTGAAGCCTTAATTGCGGCTATTTTTCTTGATCAAAGTTTTGAAAAGGCTTATGCCTTTGTCAGCAACTTTTTATTTAGACATAAACTTAGCTATTTATTAGAAAATAATCTTTATCTTTCCTATAAAAGTAGGCTGCAGGAAATCATCCAGGCTAAATATAAAAAGACTCCTCTTTACACCGTTCTTGAAGAGAAAGGCCCGGAGCATAAAAGAATCTTCAAAGTCGGTGTTTCTTTTAACAATAAAAAGTTGGGAGAAGGAGTGGCCGCCTCAAAAAAAGAAGCTGAGGAAAAAGCCGCTAAAAAAGCTTTTGAAAATATTAGTTCGCTGTGATATATTAATAAACTTATGAGCGTAGCTATAAAACTTTATCGAAAGGGTAAAAAACATCATCCTTTTTACCGGATTGTTGTTTCTCCTAAAAGATATAAAGCTAATGGAAAATATTTAGAACAGATAGGTACTTATGACCCAATGACTAATCCTTCGACGATTAAAATTGATCAAGAAAGGTTAGATTATTGGTTGTCCAAAGGCGCCAAACCCACCGAAGGCTTCTCCAAACTTCTTAAAAGGGGTTAGTTTTTTTTTGGTAGTTAATATCGTAGCTCTCTTCATTTGATACTTCGCCAAAATTGAAGCTGACTATTTTCTTGAGACTGGATATTTTTTCAAAGATATTTTCATTGACTTTGACATTAGTTTGGCTATTATAAGTAATTTTTTTATTATAAAAAGTAAGATTGATTCCGATTAAGTTAGGTATTTGTGGACTCAAGGAGACCTTCTCCGCCGTAATCAAGCGGCCGCCGGCAAAATTATAGGTCTCCAAAAAATTCATAAACGAGTTGGTATCACCAATTCCGGAAACCAATAGTTTTAAACGATTTTTTGTCGAGGAGGATAAGTTGATGTTGTAGGAAACAATGTTAAAATTTGTTTTTTGAGAAAGATTTTCTAAAGCGTAGATAATAGAAAAATAATCTTCAACATTAGGGATTAATTGATTTAAAAAAGCGATGTCTTCGTCAAGATTCTCTTTTAATATTAATGGGTTATTTAATAGATTATATTTGGTTTGTAGGGCGTTAATATCACTAGTAAGACTTTTATTTTTAATCTCTAATATTAAAATTTTTCCTAAACCAATTTTTATAACCAGAAAGAAAAAAACAAAAATTAAGGCGAAACTGATAAGATAGACTAGGTTTTTATAAATTAATTGGTGCAGATAAGGTTTTATTCTACGCTTTTTCATAGATTAATATTAGTTTTAACTTGAATAAACTTCCCGACAAAACTTAGTTCATAGTTTTCTTTTTTATCGACTTCATTACCCAAGACAGAAAAACTTTTTAAGGAAATCTGCTCAAAATTTTTTAAAAAAATTGATGACTCAATAAATTTAAAAAAACTCATCATTTTAGGAAAATCACTAAAGGAAATGATAAAAGAGACATCTCGATTTTTACTGATATCAAACGATTTTAAGGTCGCCTCTTCCGAACTTTGTTTTAACGCCTGAGTCAAAAGTTGATAATAAGTTAAGGTAAAAACATCTTCCTTATAAAAATCAACTAAATCGTTATATTTCTGTTGAATATAGTACATTTTTACCTCGTCGCCTTGTTTTTCTTTCAACACCTCCAAAAGAGCTTTTTTTCGTTGATTAAGTTGATTAGTGGTCTGGTTTTTTTTATTGATAAGGAAAAAAAATATAAAAAAAGTGAGAAAAAAAACAATCATTAAACAATAAAAAAATAGTTTGAAATAGTAAAAAAATTTTTCATATTTTTGGTAATTATCACGATCTATAATTAAATTTATTTTTGACCTTTTCATCGTAAATTACCTCCTAAAGTTGAAAGGTAGATAATCAGTTCATTTTTTAAGGAATCGATTAAAGTATTTTTTTTAAGACAGTCGTAGGGATTAAGTGGTAATAGATTCATCTGGAGATGTTGAGACAGTAAATTAACTAGACCTGGAAAAAGAAAAATTTGATTGTATAAATAAAGATTAGTAACTTTTTTATTGACAAGAAATCTTTTAATTTCTTGAGCCATTTCTTTTAATAGAGGGGTAACAATAGTTTCAATCGGATAGCTATTATCACTCTTAGGATCAAATTGAGAGATTATTTCTTGGCTTTTTTTTTCTTCGGTATTGGCGTTGACTCGCACTTCTTTTAGAAAAAGGAGATAACCAATGGGAAAGTGATAAACTTCTTTCAAACTATAGTTTGGAGTGGAAAAATAAGACAAAGAAGCATTGTTCAAACCGAAATTTACCGTAACGATTCCAGAGTCGTCTTGAGCATAGTTTTTGCCAAATAAAGAGATAAATCTAGCACTGGCGCTCAGTTCATTTTCAATAAATTGAGGGACTAATCCGGCCATCTCTACCGTGGCTTGAACTTTCTCAACAATTTTTTTAGGAGCGGCCAGAATTAATATCAAAAGCTTATTTTCTTTTTTGTATTCTTCGATGATTTCGATATCAATATTAGTTTCCTCTATTGGCATAGGAATAAATTGATCAGCTTGATACTTAATAGCAGAAATCAACTCTTTTTCATTAAGATTAGGCATGGTTAAAATCTGACTGTAGGTAGAATTGGTAGGAATAATTACATTAACATTTTTGGTAAAGATTTTTGCGCTGATAATTAATTTTTTAATAATTTCTGCCTGATCTTGAATATTTTTTTCTGTCTCTGAAGAATAAAATAATTCAAGAGTTTCCGACTTTCCAATCGCATTGACCTCAATTAAATTATTATTGAGGCTTCCGTCAACGACTTTGGTAAATTTTTCTCCTATGTCAATGACAAAATAATTATTAGCCATAATCTATTAAATTCTAAATTCTAAGCACCAAATTCCAAATAAATCTTAAATAATAAATCACAAATTCTAAACAGTTTAGAATTTAAAAAATTGGAATTTATAATTTATTTGTAATTTAGGATTTAGTATTTAGGATTTTCAACCTTATTTTTAATATAGAATAATATTTCAACAATATCAACATCTTTTAGAAGTTTCTTAATTTAATCCTTGTTTGATAGTAAAGACTGGCGGCTTCTTCGGGACGGCTAGTGTTACAGCTACCGCTGCCATTATTAAAACAGATATCAAAAGAGAGGCTGACGGTCGCCGAGGAATAGTCAGCGGTTTTTTGACAGCCGATAGAAAAGTTATCAACAATGGTTTTTGAAGAGTTTAGAGATGAAATCAAAGCTGCTGATGACGATGATATGCTATCACTATCAAATACGAAGCCGAACCATTGATTATTATTATCTTGAAAATATAAACTGGTTGGAGAAGAAAATGTTTCTACTATCTGACAGACTTGATTATTCTCGCTGGGAGGAAGCGAGGAATGAATAGTAAAGGCTTTATCTCTTATTAAGTTAGATATAATATTTAGAGCATAGTCTCCTTCTCTTTTGACGGTTGTCAGGTGATAGACTTTTATCTGTTGACGAAGAAGGGTAAAGACAATGGCAAAAACTAAAGGAATGATTAAAGCAATAACGCCAATAGTGGCTAAAACCTCAATCAATGTAAACGACTTTCTCACAATTTTTAATTTTTCATTTTTCATTTTGAATTTTTCTATTCCCATAGTTTTAAAACAGTTTTTAAAGGAATACTCATTGATCGGCCTCTTTCTTGCCAAGAGACAGCGACTTGAACATCGACTTGCGTGATCGGTGTACCAGGTATTTTAGCGATCACTGCTTCTCTTTTAAAAATAGACGGTGTTCCGAAAAGGTCACTAAGATTGCAAGAACTGGCGGTGGCCCAATTAAGAGTTTTTAAACAATAGGTGGTTCCATTTCCAGCCGAGGTATCTTTAGCGACAAATTCCATCCAGTCTTCTTCTTTTTGTGACCGGATCCATTCCAAGCCTTCTTCGGCATAATGGCTGGCAATAACTTTATATTCATTAGTTTTTAACGTTGAGACTAAATAGGTAACGACGGAGATGGCAGCAATAAAAAAAAGAGTGAGAATGGTGACAAAAACTAGCACCTCAATTAAAGAGAAGGCTTTTTTCTTCTTCATGAATTCAGTATAACACTCTTGTCATATTTTTTAACATCCGGTTAAACTAGCAGAGATATCAACAATACAAATAGAAGATAAAAAAATATTAATACATTGGTTAATAGAAGAGTTTTTTAAGGTGATCGTATTGGTGGTGAGATTTATGCCAAAACCAGCTGGTGGAAAATTAAGGATGTTACCAGCACCAACAGTAATAGAGATATTAGAATTAACTGGGAATTGATAAGTAGATACGGTTTGATTATCGTCGCAAAGTCTGATTAACGAGTATTCATTAGCATTGATAGCTACTTGGAAACCGTTAAAATTAGCACAACTTTCATTGGTTTCCGAAGCAACTGCTTTTTTTTTTGCTAATTCTATTGTACTAGCGAGTTTTTTTGCTTCATTTTTTAAAGTTAACTGTCGAGTCTGTAAATTATAAGAAGGAAGAGTCAAACCGGCAAAAATAATAATTATTATTATGACAACAAGAAGTTCAATTAAAGTGAAACCGAATTTATTTCTCTCCATATGGTCCGAGACAGTAGGTGCAATTACTAGTGCATTGGGTTGTCAGTGATTGACAAGTTGTTGCCACTGTTTCTAAATGAGTAGCCACGGTGTAATCAGAGCCATCAGCACTGCTGTAATAATAGATGTAGGTTGGATTTTTCGGATCAGTCGGCAGGCTTTGAATATAGGTGACAGGGGTGGTTAGGACTGATAGATTACTCCAAGTCCCTACAGGATAGGTATCTTCATTGCTTCGGTACATCTCCAAAGCCGCTCTCACCTGTTCGAGATCGGTTTTTCTCTTGGCGTCTCGTGACTGTTTAGATAGTTGTTGATAACTGACTATCGCGCCGGAAGCTAATAAACCAATAATCGTCGCTACCACCAAAATTTCAATGAGAGTAAAACCCTTAAGACTTTTTTTCATAAATTATTGAAGCTGAGAAATAGTAAATGTGTTTCCGTCTTCCAAAGTGATTGAAACTGAATAATCTGTATCCGAAGTGCTAACAGTGTAAGTTTTTGTTGTTGGATCGGTAATCGTCAGATCAGGACTATCTGCCGAAGGACAGTCTTCACTAATAGAAGTTGTTCCATTTCCTGTTATCGTCGGATAAGAATAACTATTGACAGAATAGCATTGTTCCATCGCGTTTTGAAAGGATTTTAAATCTCCTTTTCTTCTCGCGTCCCTGGCTTTTTTCTGGGCGGTTGAGTAAGAACTGGTTCCCAAGCTAACCAAAATGGCAATAATGCCGATAACAACAAGCATTTCTAAAAGGGTGAAACTCTTCTTAATTTGAAATTTGAAATTTGAAATTTTCATTGAAATATAAATTTTTTAATTATTTAATTTTTAAACATTTGATATTCATTTCAAATTGAAAACTGAAAATTGAAAATTTTTATGGTTGTATTACATTATAGCACTTCCCGCTTGTACAACTGCCGCAAACGCTACAGTTTGTCGATCCATCCGGATCAGCGCTGTTTTCCAAACAAACACAAAGTTCGTATTCTAAACTTCCTTTGTTATCAAAATAATAATTATTAGCGCTAACCGGGTCCTGGGGAATTTTATTCATATAAATAGTTGAACCAGCTAGACAACTATCAGCTACTCCTCCTTGATACCAGCATTTACCTTTATTAGTATTAGTCGCAAAAAAACCATCAGCAGGATAATCTGGTGGAGTTTGATCTTGCTTATACATCTCCAGGGCTTTTTGTATCTGTCTTAGGTCAGACTTTCTTTGACTGTCGCGAGCACGTTCGCGAGCAGCCATATAGTTAGGAAGAAGAAGGGCGGATAACATGCCAATAATAGCAATGACAACGAGAAGCTCTATTAATGTAAATCCTTTCTTCATAAATTAGTTTATAAAGTTTCTAAACAAACTTTCTAACTTTATGAACTTATTTTATCGTATACATTTTTTCAACAAAAATCAAGACTTTTTGAGCCCCTTCCACCTCCGAGGTGTAAGAAGGCTAAAAATTACTCTAAAACCAGTTTTTTTATTATTTTTAGTTTTCTTTGATAGTTAATTTGATTTTCGACAAATTTTTGATAAAGCTTTGGATTTCTTATTGAAATTTCTGTTAAATAGTTTTTTAAGATATTTTTGTTTAGATAGGTATTATAAGAAGAGAATTTCCAATCTTCAGGTTTATCTACTAAATAATTTGTTACAGGATTAAGATGAATGTAACGTGAAACATGAAGAAGTTGTTCGTTGTTTACAATTCTAATCGATTTAAATTCCGACTGCCACAATGGTCCTTTACGATCTGTTTTAAGATCAAAATAACGAGTATAACTGTTTTCAACCGTCCCGATATATTTAGAAAATAAACCGCTTATCAGAATTTTTACTAATAAATGATAGTGGTCAGGCATTATGCAATAAGCAAGAAATTTTACAATTGGATTATTTCTTTTTATCGGAATTAATTGTTGATATATATATTTATTGTATTTTAAAGCATTAGAAAACTTTCTTTCAGTTTTAATATTATTATAGAAATCTAATGCTTGAATGAACCTTTGAGCATTTTCAGAAAACGAAAATATCCCAAAATTAGCAATACTTTTGTTACATATATGATAAATTTCATTTGTAGAAAATTTTTCTATTCTTCTCATTTAATTATTTTTACAGAAGATATTTTTCTTGTCTATGGACTATAGTCTACAAAATAGGTAGATTATACTATTATAACAATATAAAATTTTTCAAATGCATCACTTCCACCTCCGAGGTGGATTGAGGCTAAAATTCAGTCATTTAGAATAAATTTTTCCAATAAAAATCAATAAGTTATCAATAGTAAGTTGAGGGTTTAAGTTATTTTTTTCCAAAAGATACTTTAACTTAAGAGTCTTTTTTAGAATTACAGCCGCTTTATTATCAAAAAGCAATCTTTCCTTAAAATAAATAATTATTTTTTCTAGAAGATTGACAGCTTCTTCTCGGTTAACTATCCTAAACTGTTTTTCTCCGCCGACTATTTTTTCTAAAAGATTTTTAATTAGAGAAGCAATTTTTTTGTCGCTTTTTTTTGAAAGATTGATAATTTTTGTTCGCGAAACAATAGTTGGGATCAGATTATTAGCATTATCAGTGGTTAAAATAAATAAAACCCTCGGAGGAGGTTCTTCAAGAATCTTTAAAAAAGAGTTCTGCGCCTCAAGCGAAGAAAGATGAAAGTCCTTTAGTAAATATATTCTTCTTGCGGGATTGCTTATGTTGACATTCTTAATAATTTCTCTAATTTGGCTAATCGAATACTGTTTATTTTCAGGAACAATTTCAAAAAAAAGATCCTCTTTCTTTAAAACCTTGTCTTTTAGATATTCATCAATGGCTTTTTCGTTATCAGATATCAAGAGTTGCGAAATCATAAAATAATTGTATTGTATTTCTTCACAGATTTCTTATATATTTAATATTATGGATGTTAACCCAAAAAATTTGCTTAATCAGTTGGTGACTAATGGGCAGCTGTCAAAAAGCGAAGCCGAGCGGATTGAAGTAGAAAGTTTGAAGAAAAACATTGATATTAAAGACTATTTATTTAAATATTCAAGTCTGCCGAGGATAGAGATAATTAAAGCGATTGCCCAGGTTTTAGCCGTGCCTTATGTTGATCTCACTCTTTCTCCGATTGACTCTCAGGCTGTCGGTCTCATCTCCGAGTCGATCGCGAAAAATTATCGCATCCTTCCCTATTCATACGATCTGAAAGAGTCGACAATTTTAGTCGCCACCATCAATCCTTTTGACACTACTCTAATTGATTTTTTGGAGCAGAAAACTAGTAAAAAAATCATTCCCGCTCTCGCTGACGAAGAACAGATCGATAAGATGATTGAATCAGCCTATAATCAAGGTTTATCACCAGAGGTAAAGGATGCCTTAAAAGAGTATCAAGGACCTGGTATTAAAAAGAAAAAAGATACTCAGTTGGTCGTTCACGAAGCACCAATTGCCAAAATTGTTTCTACTATATTAGAGTTTGCTATCAAAAGCCGCGCTTCAGATATTCATATTGAACCAGAAGAAGAAAGAACCAAAGTTAGATATAGAATTGATGGAATTCTTCATGAAAAACTATCACTACCGAAGTCAATTCATGAGGCCTTGATCTCTCGCATAAAAATATTATCAGAGATGAAAATTGATGAAAAAAGACTACCCCAAGATGGCCGTTTTACTTATAAAGTGGTTGAAGAAGAAGTTGATTTAAGGGTATCGACTCTGCCGACCGTTAATGGTGAAAAAGTCGTCATGAGACTGTTAAAAAAAACTGGAGGCATTCCTAACTTGGTTGATCTTGGGCTGACTGGACCTCAACTTAAGGATCTTGAGGAATCTATCTTAAAACCTTATGGAATTATTTTAATTACCGGTCCGACAGGGAGTGGAAAAACGACCACTCTCTATTCTATTCTCTCTAAGCTTAACAAGCCGACAGTTAATATCTCTACTTTAGAAGATCCGGTTGAGTATCAGATAGCGGGTATCAATCAGGTCCAGATTAACCCTCAAGCCGGCCTCACCTTCGCTAATGGTCTAAGAAGTTTTTTACGTCAAGACCCAAATATTATTTTGGTTGGTGAGATCCGTGATAAGGAAACCACCCAGTTAGCGATTCAAGCGGCTTTGACTGGTCATCTGGTTTTTTCCACCCTTCATACCAATGACGCGGCTACCGCTATTCCTCGTCTGATAGATCTAGGAGCCGAACCATTTTTAATTGCCTCGGTTTTGACCGTGTCGGTTGCTCAAAGAATTTCCCGACGGATTTGCACCTACTGTAAATCTTATTATGAGCCTCCTTCTCAGGTTCAAGAAAATATTAAAACTGTTTTAGGGCCTCTTTTACCTAGAATTTATCAGACAAAACCGATAAAAATTGCCAAAGGTAATGGTTGCTCTCAATGTGATCAAACTGGTTATCTTGGTCGGATCGCTATTTTCGAGGTGATAAAGATAACCTCGGCGATCAACCGAATGATCCTCAAGCAAGAAGCGGCTAAAGATATTCAAGAACAGGCGATTAAAGAAGGTATGATTATGATGAAACAGGATGGTTATTTAAAAATTTTAGATGGAACAACGACGATTGAAGAAGTATTAAGAGTGGCGGAAACCTAAAATATGGACTTAAATAAACTTTTCCAACTGGTGATTGATAAAAACGCTTCTGATCTTCATTTAATTCCCGGGTATTACCCGACGATTAGAGTCGGTGGCGAGATTTATTCGTTGACTACCCTATCGATAATTGACCCGGACTTAACTCAACAGATGGTTTTTTCTATCTTATCCGAGGAACAAAAAGAAAATTTATTAGCAAATCGAGAGATTGATTTTGCTTATAGTTATAACAATAACCGATTTAGGATTAACGCCTATTTTGCTCAAGGAGGTATCTGCGCCAGTTTTAGACTGATCATCTCTAAAATTCGTACTTTAGAAGATCTGCTGATACCGGCTTTTATCAGACAAGTAGTTGACTATCGTCAGGGACTGGTGCTTTTAACCGGACCAACTGGAGAAGGAAAGTCAACCACTTTAGCGGCCCTGATTAACGAAATCAATAATAAGTATGCCAAACATATCTTGACAGTTGAGGATCCGATAGAATATATCTATCCTAAGTCAAAATCAATTGTTTCTCAGCGCGAACTTCATCAAGATACCCATTCCTGGACAGTGGCTTTAAAATCAGCTCTTCGCGAAGACCCTGATGTTATTTTAGTAGGAGAGATGCGTGACTATGACACTATTTCTTTAGTTTTAACAGCAGCAGAAACCGGACATCTGGTTTTTTCTACTCTTCACACCAACTCAGCTCCAGAATCTATTGACCGGATTATTGATGTTTTTTCACCGCATCAGCAGAACCAAGTAAAAAATCAACTATCAATAGTATTAAAGATGATCGTTTCTCAGAGACTGCTGCCAAAAAATAACAGCACTGACAGAGTGCCGGCTGTCGAGATCTTAGTTAATTCGGGAGCAGTGGCGGCCACGATTCGTGAAGGTAAGACTTACCTGATAGATAATATCTTAGAGACGAGTGAAAAAGACGGCTGTCTTCTTTTCGAAAAACATCTGGTAAGTTTATATCATGCGGGATTAATCTCTAAAGAGACCGCTTTCTCTTATGCGATAAGACCTAAAGAGTTAGAAAACTTTATAAAAAAGGGAAAAATTTAACATGTTATATCAATATCGGGCTTTAAAAGACAGTATACAAGTTAAGAAAAGAATAGAAGCATCTTCAGAAAAGGCAGTCGTTGACTATTTAAAAAAAAACGGCTATTTTCCTATTTCCATATCTCCTGTTAAAGAAGAAGTTTCTACTTTCACTCTTTTAACTCAAAAAATTAGTTTCAACGACATAGTTGATTTTACCCGTCAGATAGCGATTATGTTGAACGCAGGCTTGACTCTTATTGACGCTCTTGACATTTTATTAAAACAGATTACCAAACCGGTTCTTAGAAAGATGATTTCAGAAATAGACAGTTCAATCAAAGGAGGAAATTCTTTTTCTTCGGCGTTAAAAAAATATCCCAATAATTTTCCTACCATATATATTTCCTTGGTTAAGTCTGGCGAGGCCTCAGGAAAGTTAGGGCAGATTTTATTAAGGCTGGCTGATAATCTGGAAAAACAAAGAGAGTTTAAAGGAAAACTTAAAGGTGCATTGATCTATCCGATTATGGTTGTCATTGCCATGATTGCGGTTATGTTTATTATGGTCACCTTTGTTATTCCCAAACTTTTGAACCTTTATAAAGACTTTAATGTAACCTTGCCGATAACGACGCAAATTTTAATCAAAATCTCTGATTTTTCTTCCCATTTTTGGCCCTTAATTATATTAGGCAGTTTTGCAACCGTCTATTTAATTAAAAAATATCTTTCTTCGAAAGTTGGCAAGGAAAACTTTGATCAACTGATTTTAAAGGTGCCAGTTTTTGGAAAGATTATCCAGGTTTCATCTTTAGTTGAAGCCACTCAAACTCTCTCTATCCTCTTAAGTGCTGGCATCTCAATTATTGATGGATTAAACATCATTATCGAATCAACAGGAAATACTGTCTATCAAAAGGCTTTTCTTAATATTTCAAAGAAAGTGGAAAAAGGTCAGTTTTTTGGTGCTTCCTTGGATCAAGAAGGGATTTTTCCGCCGATTTTAGTTCAGATGAGTCAGGTGGGAGAACAGACAGGTAATCTTGATGATACCCTGCTTCGGCTATCAAAATATTTTGAGATGGAATCAGAGATGGCGACCAAGACGATGACGACGATGATTGAACCTTTAATCCTTATTTTTTTGGCGTTGGGAGTCGGGTTTTTAGTGATGTCCGTCATTACGCCGATTTACAATCTGACATCATCGTTTCAATAAAAAAGTCAATTGTACTTTTTCCTTTTGCCTTTTGAATTTTGACTTAATTTTGAGCGATATTTCCTCGTCTATACTTCTCTACCCTTTCCTTTAACAATTTAAATTGATTAATATCATAGTGTTTCTCAAAATACTCTACGGCTTTTTTTGTTTTTTCGATCAAGGGATAATCAGATAGCGAGGCGATTTTCAAATCAAGATAGCCATGCTGTTTGATTCCATATATATTTCCTGGACCTCTTATTTTAAGATCTTCCTCAGCCAGTTTATTACCATCATTGGTTTTAGCAAAAAACCTTAACCTCCCTAATATCCCTAAGTCTTCTTTTTCGCTGAAAAGAAAACAATAAGACTGTCTATTACTTCTTCCCACCCGACCACGCAGCTGGTGTAATTGAGCTAAGCCAAAACGCTCGGCAGCTTCGATTAGCATTATTGTTGCGTTTGGTACATCGACACCGACTTCAACAACAGGAGTTGTTACCAAAATATCAAGACTTCTGTTTTTAAAAGCAGTCATAATGGCGTTTTTTTCCTTTGATTTCATCTTTCCGTGTAAAAGTCCGAGTTTAAAAACAGAAAATATTTTTTTTAGGTTTTCAAATTCAATCTTTGCTGCCTTAACCGACTTCATCGTTTCAATTTCTGATTCCTCAATCAAAGGGCAAACAATGAAAACTTGAGAGATTTGAGATTTTATCCATTGATAACAAGACTGTCTTTTTGCTTTTGGAACAAAAAAGGTCTTTACCGCTAGCCGTCCAACAGGCATCTCGTCAATTATAGAAAGGTCAAGTTCACCGTATAGAGTCAAAGCAACTGTTCTTGGGATTGGTGTGGCAGTCATCGTCAGTAGATGTGGGTTTAAGCCTTTATTTTTAAGCTCAGCTCTTTGAGCCACGCCAAAACGATGCTGTTCGTCGATGATGACAAGACCGACTCTGTTAAAATTTCTTTTTTTGGAAATCAGAGCGTGAGTTCCAATAATAATGTCGAAGTTAGAAATTGGCTGTTGGAAACTGGAAGCTGGTTTGGCAGATGGAAGTTGGAGATTGGAAATTTTTTGAGAACCAGTAATTAAAGCAGTTTTAGGATTTAGAATTTGTGATTTTGGATTTATTTCGGATTTCGAATTTCGAATTTGGAATTTTTTGAATAAACTAGTAATAGTATTGTAATGTTGTTGTGCCAATATCTCTGTTGGTGCCATAAAAAGCGATTGGTAGCCGTTTAAGTGGGCCAAATAACAAGCTAAAGCAGCGATAACAGTTTTACCTGATCCAACCTCGCCTTGTAAAAACCTATTCATAGGAACAGTCTTTAAAAGGTCTGATCGTATTTCATCCCAGACGCGCTTCTGGGCATTAGTTAATTTAAAAGGAAGACTGTCTTTAAATCGATCAATTAACTGTACATTCATCTTATTAAGCATAAATTTATTCCCAACCTTTTCCTTTTTCCACTCCTTTTTCACCAGCTGTGATGATAGTTGAATCAAAAATAATTCATTAAAAGCTAATCTTTGTTTAGCTTTTTCCGCGGTCTTAAGATTTTCTGGAAAATGAATCTTTTGATAAGCAGTTTGTTCATCGATTAAATTGTTATAAGAAATGATTTCTTTTGGGAAGATTTCTTCGAACCCAGACACCCTTAGTGTGTCCAAAATAAAATACATCTTTTCCCTAATAGTTCTTGAAGACAACCCCCTTTTTTCTGGATAAATAGGCACCAATCTCCCGGTATGAATTAAATGAGAGTTAACAATTTCATACTCTTTCGGCTCAATGGTTAACTTTCTACCAAATTTTTTTACCTGTCCAGCGATTGCCACTTTCATTCCTTTTTTTAAAATTGTTAAAAGGTATGATTGGTTGTAAAAAGTTAGCTCGACCACTCCTGTATCATCAGCCAGTTTAAAAAACTGAAGACGAAAACCCCGCCTAGTAATCTGTTGTTTGGTTTCGACGATATGGCCGATGACAGTGACGATTTCTCCTTCTTGAAGTTTATTTACAGGTGAGATTAAAGAATAGTTCTCATAACGATAGGGAAAATAATTTAAAAGATCAAAATAAGTGTTGATGCCGAGCGATTTGAATTTGCGAATAGTGATGAAACTGGTATTGGGCAAATTTTCAATAGGAATATCTTCAATTTTCATCTTAAAAACATCGGTGCTAATGACGATAAAATCAACAATATCGAAGAAATTACAATAATTACTTTCCAGACACTATCTTTTTTTATCTTTTTCCCTAGAATTTTCATTAGTTTATGAACTTTAAAAACTTTATAACTTTATAAACTTATTTTGGACAGTCGTTAGATTTTCTGAAGCCGGCTTTTTTGGCTTCTTCTTCGCTACAGAACCAACGGTCGGATGTCCCTGGTTTAATCGTTATTCTATCATAGTTGTAGCAATCAGGAGTATGATAAATTCTGGTATTGTCCGCTGGACGATAGTTGCCCTTGATGATACAGCCTTCTTTCTTCGTCTGACAGAAACTTGACCAGACTCCCCGACCGGCCAGTTTGGCCTTATCTTGAGACTGCTCAATTGTCAAAGAATTTTCCGTGATAGTTTTTCCTTTTTCAAAATAAGCTAAGCCTTCCTCGGCCATTGTATCGTTAATTAATAGCTTATTAAGATAGACATAAGCCAATATTCTGCCAAAATTATCTTTTCCAATTTTTTCAATAGAAACTTTTTTATTCAAAACCAAATCTTCCATCCGTGCTTTGGCATCGACTCCTAAGCAGTCTTTCGGATACTCCGGCGCGTTGATTTCATACAGGCGGATCCGTTCTTCTTTATTTACATCAAAAGTATCGCCATCAATGACTTTAATAACTTTAGCGATAATTTTATTATTTCCGTGATAAAACAATTTTTTAAAAGTTAGATTGAAGAAAAAATACAGATTAAAATTAATACTTATAACAAAAATAACAATAAATAAAATAAA
>PFRZ01000051.1 GCA_002788805.1 Candidatus Roizmanbacteria bacterium CG_4_9_14_0_2_um_filter_35_15
AGGAAAAACATTTCTTCCCTCAGCCGAAAAAATGACTTTTGGTTTTCCTCCCTCCATCACCGCTACGCATGAATTAGTTGTTCCTAAATCAATACCAATTATTTTTGCCATAAGATTTGAAATTAACTTTTAATAATTTTTTTAGTCACTTTAACTTGAGCTACTCTTAAAATCCTACCGTTCATCTGATAACCTTTTCTTAATACCTCGATGACAACATCGTCTTTTTCACCGGCAACAATATCAACTGCCTCGGCTAAATTCGGATCAAACTCTTTATCTAAAACCTCGATTTCCTTTAAACCTGTTTCTTGTAACATCCTTAATAAATTTTCCTTAGCTATTTTTAATCCTTGATCTTTGATAAAAACTTCCGCTTTATCTAAGCTATCGAGAAAAGGTAATAATTTTATAATTAACTGAAAATTGGCTGATTTGATGATTTCCTCTTTTTCTCCCAGAAATCTTTTCTCCAAGTTTTGATAATCAGCCAGCGCCCTTAAATATTTATTCTTCCATTCATTTACTTCTTTTGTTAATTTATCAATTTCTAACCCGCCTGCCGAACAGGCAGGTTTTTTCATTTCCTTTTTCTTTTTATCCATAACTATTCACTAATCACTAATAACTAATCGCTAATTTAGAATCCTTGATCTTTAATAATTTCTTCAATTAAATTGGAAAAATATTTAATCTGGGGAATAATTGAGTCATAATACATCCTTTTGGGACCGACGACACCAACGATTCCCTTAATATTTTTTCCTTCAAACTCTCCCCAAACACTGGCGCAAGACTCAAAAATCGGATCATGAAAATCTTCTTCTCCAAGCAGACACATAATCTCCTCTTCCATCTTTTGAAACTCGTCTAATATCCTTTCCCAATAGCTTACCTCATCAAGCCTGCCAAAAAGTGTCCGAGAAAGATTGAGATCTAAAAACTCTGGCTGAGTTAATAAGTTGGCCATTCCTGAGTAATAAACATCACCAAGATTGGTGGTTACTAATGATAGTAAACCGGTTTTTTGGGAAAGAATTTTGGTCGCCTGTGATAATAATCGATGGGTTTCGTTTCGTTCATCCCAGATGCTATTTTTATAAGCGACTTCATCGGTGGTTGACAGGTCTTTTTGTTTCATTAAATGTTTTATATAAAAGCGAAATCCTTTGGCTGAGGGTATTCTTCCGGAAGAAAAATGGGTTTTTTTCAGATAGTCCTTCTTAGCTAGTTCTACCATTTCGTTACGGATAGTAGCCGGTGAAACACCTAGTTTATATTTTTTCTCAAGAATTTCGCTACCGACCGCCTCACCGGTTTCACTATATTCTTTGATAATGGTTTTTAAAATATCGACCTGTCTTTGAGTTAGGTCTTCCATATGATATTAGCAATCATAAACTAACTCTGCTAAAATGTCAATAGGAATTTTAATGCTATAATTAATCTATGTTGAAACTCGGCGCCCATCAATCAATTAGCGGTGGATATTATAAAGCCTTAGAAAGAATTAAAAAAATTGGCGGTAACTGTCTACAGATTTTCTCTTCTTCTCCACGCGGTTGGAGCTTTGCCAAAACCACCTGGCAAGAAATTTCTCAATTTCTCAATCTTAAATCTCTATTCAATATTAACCCCATTTATTTCCACGCTTCCTATTTAGTTAACTTGGCTGACGAGGGAAAAATAGGATATCTTTCAAAAATGTCAATCTCTGCCGAATTAAATATCGCTCCCAAACTACAAATTAAAGGAACGGTGGTCCATCTTGGATCATATAAAAATTTTCAATCAAACTCAAAATATCAAATGTTAATAAAAAATATTAGAGAAATATTAGAAAAAACTCCTAAGGAATCTATTTTTATCATAGAAAACGCTGGTAATAGAAAAATTGGGCAAACTTTAGAAGAAATCGCCCAAATCGTTAAAGACGTTAATAATCAAAGAGTTAAACTTTGTCTTGACACCTGTCATCTTTTTTCCAATAGTTATCGTTTCTCAAATAGCAACGAATTAGATTCTCTACTTGATAAACTTGATGAACTTGATTTACTTGATAAGCTTGAGGTTTGGCACGTCAACGACAGCCGTGATCCTTTTAATTCTGGGAAAGACAGACACGCTAACATTGGCCAGGGAACTATCGGAATAGATGAATTCAAAACGCTTCTCAATCATCCGAAAACAAAGAACTACCCTTTTATCATCGAAACTCCAGGATTCAATGACGAAGGACCTGACAAAAAAAATCTCGACATTCTAAAAAGCCTTCTTGTCTCCTGATATAATTATCATATGTTCAAACTATCTCAGAAAATCAATGACCTTTTTTCTTTTTTCAAAAAAAAAGGCTTTCAATTATATTTGGTGGGTGGAGCTATCCGTGACCTGCTTTTAAAAAAAGAGCCGAAAAACTGGGACTTTGCTACCGACGCTAAACCTGAAGAAATATTAAAACTGTTTCCCAAAGGTCATTATAATAATCAATATGGTACTGTTATTGTCAAAATTGATGATCAACTTCTTGAAATTACTACTTTAAGAAAAGAGGAAAAATATGAAGACTTTCGTCATCCAGAAAATGTAATTTGGACAAATAAGATTGAGGAAGATTTAGCTCGACGTGATTTTAGTATTAATGCTCTTGTTTATGACGGGAAAAAAATTATCGATCTTTTTAACGGGCAAAAGCATCTAAAAGAAAAATTAATTGTCGCTGTTGGTAATCCAGACAAAAGATTTAACGAAGATGCTTTAAGGCTAATAAGGGCAGTTCGTTTTGCTTCTCAATTAGGATTTTTTATTGACGAAAAAACCCGCGCTTCAATCGAAAAAAATGCAGAATTAATCAGTAAAATTTCCTGGGAAAGAATCAGGGACGAATTTCTAAAAATATTGGGGAGCGATCATCCTGCAGAAGGAGTACTCTTCTTAAAAAATACCGGACTTTTATCTTTTATTTTGCCTGAGGTTGATCTCTGTTTTATGGTTCCCCAAAAAAGCCCTTTACGTCATCATATCTACGATGTTGGCACTCATTTAGTGATGTCTCTAAAACACTGTCCGTCAAAGGACGAAATTGTCCGTTTTGCTACTTTAATTCATGATGTTGGCAAAGCAAAAACTTTCCGTAAAGACGAAAAAACAGGGCTGATTACTTTTTATAACCACGAAGTCGTCGGCACGAAACAGACTAAACAAATTGCTGACCGTTTTAAACTTTCTAATAAAAATAAAGACAAATTAGTCAAATTAGTCCAATTTCACCAATTCACCGTATCAGAAATCCAAACCGATAAAGCGGTAAGGCGATTTATCAGGAATGTTGGTCAAGAATATCTTGATGATATTATTGACTTACGGATCGGTGATCGAATTGGTTCGGGCGCTCGTCCGACTTCTTGGCGATTTGACCTTTTTAAAAAAAGACTCGAAGAAGTACAGAAGCAACCGTTTCAAATCAAAGACTTGAAAATCGATGGCAATGATGTAATGAAAGTTTTAAAGCTCAAACCTGGACCTAAAATTGGCGAAGTATTAAAAAATCTATTTGACCTAGTAGTAGAAAAAAAATTAAAAAACGAGAGAAAAGCATTACTACAATATATTAATATAATGTAGTAAATTATTTTTCTCTTCCTTAATCGTTGTTTCTTCTTCATGACCAGGATAAACTTTTGTTTCTTCGGGTAACTTAGATAAAGTTATCAATGAATTTTTTAAATCTTTTTTATTGCAATAAGAGTGATCAAACCGGCCAATGGTACCTTTATGCAATGTATCTCCGGTAAAAACTACTTTTTCTTTTTTAAAATAAAAACAGACACTTCCTGGTGAATGTCCTGGTGTGGTTATAACTTGAAACTTAAAGTCAGTAATTTTGTTTTTCACTTTAATTAAACGTTTAATTAAAGTAGGTTTGATAATTAGTGGTTGATGACCTAAAAAATGTTCTGCGCTATCAATTAATCGATTAATCAAAAATCTATCCTTTTTGTTTATATATAAAGGAACGTTAAAGGATTTTTGGATTTCTCCGGCTGCCATTAGATGATCAAAATGTCCATGAGTCGCCAACATAGCAACTAATTTCAATCTTCTTCTTTGTAGTTCCTCAAGAATAAACGACACCTCATCACCTGGGTCAATAATTAAACAATCATTATCTTTAATCAAAAAATAGCAATTCGCCTGTAGCTGTCCTAAAGAGTATTTAATAACTTTCATTTTTCTGATCTTAACCACTCAACATAGTCACATCCCCCGGCTGTCTTGGTTTCATAATCCCAAGTTGCCGTTGAACATTTTTTTAGTTTCTTTCCGGCGGCCGTTGTAAAAAGAACCAATTTTGATCCGCATTTCGGACAGTCCTCGTCCAACTGTTCAGTGGTTCCTTTTATCCATTCAATATAATCACATCCCCCCGCCGTCTTTGTGGCGGGGTCCCAGGTGGCGGTCGAGCATTTCTTCATCTTTTTTCCAAACCGTGTCACAACTGACAGCAATGGCGCTCCACACTTCGGACACTTTTCATCCAGTGTAATTGGCTCAACCGCAAGCCATTTTACATAGGTACAGCCATCAATTGTATGAGTTTCCGAATTCCAACTACCTTTTGAACAACGTTGTAATTTTTTTCCGGACTTCGTCTCAAACACTTCACCCAGCGGTGACCCGCACTTTAGACATACCTCACCGTTTACCTCTGTTTCCTTATCAGATTTTTTATCTGTCATATTTATTTTTATAAATTAATAATATTGCTTTAACTATTTATTTTTACTTTATTTCTTTTTTTCTCCATCCAAACCAAAATCGGCGTTGCCACAAACGGTGAAGAATAGGTGCCGGTAATGGTTCCGATTAAAAGGGTAATGATAAAAAATCTAATCGTCTGTCCTCCAAATAAAGTCAACGCTAATAACATAAAAAGAATTGTCATCGAGTTATTAATAGATCTGACCATTGTTTCGGTCAACGCCCGATTAGCTCCTTCTTCTAAACTGAAAGCCTCTCCACTTGCTTTATATTCCCTAATCTTGTCAAAGATAACAATCGTGTCGTGAACAGAAAATGACATCGTAGTTAAAATCGCGGTAACAAACATTAAGTCAACCTCAGCGCCGAAAAAATGAGACAGCAATGAATAACTACAAACGACAACAAAAAAATCATGGATCATTGCTAAGATCGCCGAGGCGGCGAAATCAAAACCTTTAAAGGCAAAACTCATATAGATAAGAATGCCTAAAATTGCCAAAACAGAAGCAATCACCGTTTTATTGATCGTTTCTTTGCCCAATACTGGTCCGACTGTTTCTGATCTTAAAACCGTGATTTTTACTCCAAGTTTTTTTTCTAAATCTTTTTTAAATGTTGCTTCTTGGTTTTCATCAATGGCCTTTGTTTTCAATATTAAATTTTTATCACTAATTCTTTCTTCTATTACCTCAATCTTATTGTTTTTGATTATTTTATTTAACTCCTTATTAATAATCTCTTTATTTAATTGATATTCAAGATTAGTACCGCCAGTAAAATCAATTGAATAATGATAACCCCACTTTAATATAGAAAAAAGTCCCAAACCAATTACAAATAAAGAAATAAAAAAATAAATAAATCGATATTTTAAAAAGTTAATCATTTTTTTTATAAAAAACATCTATTAGTCTTTTCGTAATTACTACTCCAGTAAACAAACTAATCGCTACTCCAATTGCCAACGTTAACGCAAATCCTTTCACCATACCAAACTGCGGCAAAAACTCCCAGTTTAAAGGATTAAATAAAATAAAGGCCACGGTTAATGTCGTAATATTGGCGTCTTTAATGGCGTCAATCGCTCGGCCAAATCCCAAGCGGACGGCAACTTCAAACTCTTTCCCTTTCCTTATCTCTTCTTTAATCCTTTCAAAAATTAAAATATTAGCATCAACCGCCATCCCAATTGAAAGAATAAAACCGGCAATTCCAGGCAAAGTCAAAACCACGGGAATTAAACGAAAGATGGCTAAAGAAATCAGTCCGTAAATCAATAAAGCCATTGAAGCGATGATTCCTAATTTGCCATAATAAAGAATCATAAACAGTAGTACCATTGCCAGTCCAAAAAAACCAGCGATAACGCTTTTTTTTACCTCAACTGTTCCTAAGGTCGGACCGATATTTTTCTGCTCGATTAATTTAATCGGTAGGGGTAACGCTCCGGAGTTAATAGCAATCGTCAATTTTTTGGCTTCGTCGACGGTAAAATTACCGGTAATGACCGCGTTGCCTTCTGAAATCGCCTGCTGAACAGTCGGAGCCGAGATAAGAAAATTATCAACAACAATAGCGAGTGGTTTACCAATATTTCTTTTAGTAATGTCGCCAAATAACCTAGCTCCTTCGTTGTTAAAAGATAAAGCCACTTGCGGTTTACCATCTTGCTGATTAAAATCAACGCTGGCTTTTTTTATGTGTTTTCCTGTTAATCCTGTTTCCACAAGTACCGGTGCCGGACTGGCAACTTTTTCATCAATAATTTTTTCTTCCTGGAAAGATAGTTGAGCTGTTCTTCCGATTAAGGCAATGGCTTCGTCAACTTTTTCAATTCCAGGCAGATCAATGCTTATCCGATAATTGTTGCCCGATTTTAAAGTCTGCACTGTCGGTTCAGAGACACCAAAAAAATTAACCCGCTTCTCAATAATATTACGGGCTGAGCTTAAAGCATCCTTAAGGTCAGTGGGATTTACTTTTATCGTATTGGTCTGAAATACCAAGTGACTGCCGCCTTTTAAATCTAGTCCTAAGTGAGTTTTAAACTCTTTTTTCACTTTTATTCCAAAAACAGTGAAGTCTAAAGATAAAGGATTAATGGAAAATTTTCCTATTTTATAATTTTCAGGAAGATCAATCCAAACAATAAGAACTGTAATCAAAAGAAGAAGAAAAACCTTAAAGATCTTCATAAGGGATTATTTTACCAAATCTTCCTCAAAGCCAACTAACATAACTTTTGGCTGTTTTAAAAAGCGCCAGATGAAGGGATCGTTATTTTTCTTACGAAAGACAAATTCATCCTCGGTCATCACGGTATAATTAATCGCTCGGCCAAAAATCTTTTCACCTTCTTTTATGATCGATTCAACTTCGGGAATAACCACCACGCCAACAACCAGAAGATAGATCTCATTTTCTCTAATGACAGTATTTTTTGAGAATTTTGTAGATAAGGCGACAAACTTAATCTTACCTATTTTTGATAAGTTTTTATGAATCGCCAAAGCTAAATAACCAGTCTTAGTAAATATTCTTAAGAATTCATCATAGTAAATATAATTTTTATTGAGATTATAGTAAACTTTATTGAGTCTTCTTTCTTTTAAAAGCAACTTAGCATCGGAAAGAATATCCAATTCCCTTTTCACCGCATTTACTTCTTCATCTACCTCGCGAACAATCCTTCGTAAATAATAACTTTCTCCTGAGCGATGGAAAAAAAACTCCAAAATTTTCCTCCTCGTTTTAGAAGGAATAATATGTTCTAACATAAAACACGTTATTTAATAATTAACCTTATTACCTACAGGCAATACCTCAATCCAAACCTTTCCTTTTACTATCTCAATTTCTTTGCCTGCGTTGTCATAAAACTTTACCTGAGTGGTTTCATCATCTCTTTGCCAAGTTCCTTTAATCGCATGACCATTTTGGAAAATTAGCGCTTCGCCGCTACCGACCACTTTGTAAAGCAAATGTCCGCCTTCATAACCATCATTAGCCGGTGATTCCTTAGCGAACATAATCAGGACATTTTTTGCTGACAGCTGTTTTCCGCTGTTTTTATCAAGGTGAGGAGCACCACCGTTTTCTCTTAAATAAAGATTGTTGTTTTTGTCATATGTCCAAACAACGCTATAGTCAGAAACATTCATGTCCCAAAAACCAAAATCTATTTTTGTCGCTTCTCCTCGATTTTCCAACTTGGCATCATCCTGAAATTTCCACGAAGAATAATTTTTATCCCAGCTTTTTCCTTTATCATCAACGTTAGTTAATCCTCGCTTGTCTTTGGCATACTGCCAAAGTTTGGCACTCGATGAATAAACCGTATGTTCATTTATTCCCCCCCCACAAGATATTCCTGGTAATCTATCACAATCTCTCCAGTAATTAGGAAAGGTAACAGAAAACTGATTCAAATCGTTATAAGACGACCATTCTAAGTCACTGATATATCCCAAAGCATCAGCTGGTCCAGAAGTATTGGCACCACCAACATGAGCATATAAAGGATTATCGCCATATCCTTCAAGTAATTTAATAAAATAGATTCTTGCCGAACGGACTGGCCCAATATAAGAAGCGTCTTGGCAGTAAAAAATTGACAAAAATCTTGTGATCCCTCCTTCAGCCACTGCCTCATAAACAATATCGGCTGAAGATAAGCCTGATTGAGGCCGAGATAGTGTATGATTTTCTATCATAACTCCCAAAGGTCGCCTACCTTCCCATTTGGCTTTTTGAGTTTTAGAAAAATACTCTCCATTTAAAGGACATTCTTCGGTTTTTGGTTCATTAGTAACAGTTCCTCCATTGCCATTACCATTGGACTTCGGCGGTTTATAGATTGATAGAGGTGATAAAAGAATTTCTTCTCCTTTTCCGGAGAAAAAAGAATAAGAACTAAAAGCTGAAAGAAAAAAAATAGCCAAAATAACAAGCCAAGCCAATTTTTTACTAATCATAAAAAAATAAATTTTTAACTGCTTTTTTCAATCGCTTTTTTTTCTTCTTCTGACAGTTCGTATTCCACTCCTTTGCCTTGTTTAACTCTCTTGGTATAAACTCTAATTCCTTCTCTCGTATAGATAAAATTCAAAGTTATCCCGTTATTGTCCTTGTCAAGAAAAGCGACAATAAAGCTCTGCTCTCCTCCGATTCTTTCAAATGGATTAAATCTTACTAACCCGATTTTTTGAACATGCAGTCTTGAGTTGGCGATTTCGTCTTTAATTTCTTTTTTTAACTTTTCTATTTCTGTCTCGATTTTTTTTTCATGGTCGAGAAGAGAATCTAAAATATCATCAATCTTATCTTTTTTTGTTCTTGATGTTAAATTATAATAATGACTTCTTAATCTAAGAATAATCGCTGTAATAACAATTAACCAAATAAAAAAAATTGCTTCCAAAATTAAAGCGATCATTGTACAAACATTTTAATCACTTTCTCAACCTCTGTCAATAAGATATCGTAAAAATCGCTTGAAATTATTTAAAATTAGTTATAATAAGTACGTTATGCCTAAAAAGACCAAAAAAGAAAAAATCTTGGCTGAATATCGAAAAAAAATAAAACAACTTAATCAATCGCTGGTCGTTCCTGCTCCTCAGATAAAAATACCAACAATAATTAAATCTCGATTAAACGACCAATCAACCAACGATAATAAATTATTAACTTATTTCTTTCAAGATTTTAAAAAAAGTCTTTTTATTATTGGTTTTATAATTGCTCTTGAAATTGGTTTATATTTTGCTAAGCTGATACAGTAGACATTTGTTTATTGGTTTATTTGATTATTTGTTTATTTTGTTAACGAGAGGGGGTGACACGAATATATGGCATCAATGTACTGTGTAAAATGTCGAGCTAAAAAAGAAGTGGCTAATCCTCAAAAAGTAACGATGAAGAATGGTAAACCGGCGATGAAAGCCAAATGTCCAGATTGTGGAACTGGTATGTATAGAATCGGCACGGCATAATATTTTATTTAAATAAGATATTTCATTTTTATAACCCCGCATCCTTAGTGGTGCGGGGTTTCTTTAATTAAGAAGATTAAAACTATCAACCTTTTTATATAAAGGTTTTTTCCCAGTTAAGATGCTTTCAAAAAGAACTACTCGTTTGACAGGAAAAGAAATGTCAATATTGATTTTTTCTAGCCTTTTCTTTAAAACAAAATATTGTTGTTTTGAGGATCTTTTGCCTCTAGCTAAAGTTAGATGAGGAACAAATTTCCTTCCGTTGACAGAATTAATGTCAAAATTAGATTTTATTCTTTTAGATAATTCTTCGATTCTCTTTTCTCTTCGGAAATTCAAATAAACAACTAGTTTATGATTGACAAAAACATCAGCATTAAAAGAATATAAATAAAAACCTGTCTGATCCCAGATAATTTCTTTAACTCTTTTTTTTATTTGCTCAACTTTATTAGTTTCTCCAAAAAAGTGAATGGTGATATGAAAGTTTTCTGTGCTCACCCAGTTAAACTGCGGGTATTCTTTTTTAAAATCAGCAAGTTGTTCGTTCAGTTGTTTTTTGACTTTTACAGGCAAGTCAACCGCCAAAAATAATCTCATAATTTAATTAAATTCACTGATAATTTTTCTGGTTGAGAATTTTTTTAGGAGAGGGGTAACAACTTTTAATTGGCCGCCGATTTGCTTAATCTGCTTTCTTTTATTTTCCAACTGCGGATCGCCTTCGGTGACAGCAACAATCTTTGGACTAATAGTTCTTACCATCTGAAAATATTCTTTATTACTGGAAAAATAAGGAAGAAGAATTATTAAATCAACAATATTCAACGAAGACAAAATTTCGGCTCTTTCCTTTTGATTATGAATCGGGGCTGCTCGTTTATTCTTTTTAATAAATTCGTCCGATTCTAAAGCAACTACAAGAAATTCACCTGTTTTTTTCGCTTTTTTTATAAATTGTAAGTGACCATAATGAAGTAAATCAAAACAGCCGCCGACTAAAACGATTTTTTTTCCTTGAAAAACAGGTTGATAAAGTCTAATCTTATTAAAGGAAACAATTAATGCCTTTTTTCTCACCTTAAAATTATACAATAAAGATATGCCCCTTTTGACTGAAGTTTTGGAAGAAAAACAAAAAGTTCTTATTGTCTCAAAAAAGTCATATCGCTTTTTGGATTATTTTAAAAAATGTTTAAAGAAATATGCGGTTGATATTTTTATTTCTCCCTCTTCCCCTGGTAATTTCCATATTTTTGATTATTGTTTTTTTATTGACGAAGTTCCCTCTCTTGCTAAATTAAAGAAATCACAAACTTACTTTATTTTTTTTCTTCTCAATAAAAAAAATCTCTCCTCTTCTTTGTTAAAAGAGTTAAAAAAGTATAAAGTAATTAAAGTTAATAGTGAAGATTTAAAAACTCAGGAAGTTGATCGAATTCTCTGGTTTATTTTTTCGCAAACCCAGGAAAAAACCTTAAAAATTGAGACGTCATTTCCTCGATTAAAAAAAATTAAGACACTTAATTCTCTCCAATTAAAAATTAAGCAGTTATCAACCAAAAAAAACCTTATTATTTTCAGTCTGTTAGTTGTCTTATTCCTTCATTTTTTATTTATTCCTTTTTTACTTACTTCCTCTTTTTTTACTTATCTATCTTTTCAAGCTTTAAAAAAAGAACAGGTTGAATCATCACAATCAAGCTTAAATAAAGCCACCACCTTTCACCTCACAACAAAAAAACTTTATTCTTTTTCGAGACCAAGTTTGCTTTTTTTTAATCTTGCTCTTTTTCCTGACAATCTTATCGACATCAACCAAAAAAGTCAGTTGATTATTAACCAAGCAATTATTTTATTGAAAAATTGTAAAGAAATTCAGAAAGTAATATTTCAAAAAAACAAAACTGAAGAAGAGATATCAGAGCTTAAACTTCGCTTTGTCAAATTACATCAAGGTTTAAAAACCATGGTTAACCAATCATTGTTTCTTGCTCAAAAAATAAACTTTCCTCTAATATTTTTTAAAAAATTAAACCAGCAATTATTAGAGCTCTCAGACTTAGTCGGCAAAGCTGATAAAGTTGTCAGCTATTTAGAATTAGTTCTCTCAACTTACGAACCAAAAAAATATCTCATCCTCTTTGTCAATAATATGGAACTGCGACCCGGTGGCGGGTTTATTGGCTCTTTTGGTATTTTGACGACTAAATACTTTACTTTAGATGACTTAAAGATCTATGACGTCTATGATGCTGATGGCCAACTAACCGCTCATATTCCTCCTCCAAAACCGATAGAAAAATATTTACAACTACCTCACTGGTTTTTAAGAGACTCTAACTTCTCACCTGATTTTCTAGAAGATTATAATCAGGCTTTATTCTTTTTAGATAAAGAGATAGGAATGACTGATTTTTCCGGAGGAATGGTTATTACTACGTCGGCTATAGAAAATATTCTCTCGGTTTTTGGTAACTTATATCTCCCTGATTATAAGGAATATATTAACGATAAGAATTTTTATTTGAAAACCCAACTCTACGTGGAAAAAAATTTTTTTCCTGGTTCGATCCAAAAAAAAGTTTTTCTCTCGTCTTTAATAAACCAAATATTTATAAAAGCCGAGGATATTTCTTTGGCAAAATTAGGGTTAGCAATTAAAAAATCGCTTGATGAAAAACAGATAGTAGTTTATCTTGACGATGATAAGATTCAGTCTTTGATTGACTCGTCTTACTGGTCGGGTCGGGTCATCGAACCAAAATGCACCTTACCTCAAGAAAGCTGTTTAATCGATTATCTTTTTCCTTATGATGCCAATGTTGGTGCCAACAAGGCTAATCTTTTTATTAATCGTTTCTTTAATCTAAAAACTACGATTGATTCTCAAGGAAATATTAACCATCTATTTTCTCTCTCTTACATTAACAGCTCGCCGGGAGAAACTTTTCCTACCGGCTACTACCGCAACTACTTACAGCTTCTCCTTCCTTTAAATTCAACGATAAAAACCATTACTAAAGATGGTGTTTTAGTAGAAGATGTTGATCAGAAAGACGATCTTTATAAAACTATTGGTCTTTATTTTGAAGTTCCGCCTAAAAAAACCGTAGAAATAAAAATTGCCTACCAATTGCAGGAAAAATTGACTGGCGATAAACTCTATCAATTAGTTGTCCAAAAACAAATTGGCTCCAGTAATTCAGATCTTGTTTTACAATTTTCTTTAGCTAAAAATATCACTTTGACCAATCATAATTTTTCATCTATTGTCAAAGACTCGGAAATTGTTTATAATACTTCTTTATCAACCGATAAAATTTTTTTAATGGAACTCAATAAAAATGAATAAATTAACTCTTAAGGCCGAAACAAGAAATATCTTTGGAAAAAAATTAAAAAAAATCAGAAAACAAGGAATTATTCCAGGCAATATCTATGGCCAGGATTTTAAATCTACTGCCGTCAGCTTTAATCTTAAAGATTTCATTAATGTCTATAAAGTCTCTGGAGAAACCGGTATCGTCTATTTTAGTTTAAAAGAAAAAGAAGTCCCTACTCTGATTAAGAGTTTACAAAAACATCCAGTGACCGATAAACTACTTCATGTTGACTTTAGAAAAATTGACTTGAAGAAAAAAGTTGAGACAGAGGTACCTGTTAAAGTAACTGGGGTCTCTGAGGCAGTCACCCAAAAGGCCGGCGTCCTCCTTCTCCAATCAGAAACTCTTTTAGTGGAAGCGCTGCCTGAAGACATTCCTTCTCATTTTGAGATTGATATCAGCCAGATAAAAGAAATCGGTCAGGAAATAAAGGTTAGCGATCTTAAGAAATCAGAAAAGTATCAGATAAAAACCCCGTTGGAAAAAGTCGTTGTCTCTGTTATTGCTCATAAAGAAGAAAGTGTCACTCCGGAAACTACGGTAGCCGCTCCGGAAATATTAACTGAGAAAGAAGGAGAAGTACCAGTTGAGGCTGAAGAAGAAACAGCTAAACCAACTGAAGCAAAACCTACCCCTCCTCCAGAAAAAACTAAAGAGACAAAAAAATAACCTCCCTGTGTTATAATTAAAAATCTATGACGATTATTAAAACGGAATTTTCTTTGGCTTTAAACCAGGTAGCCACCGAAAGAGGTATCTCTCCTGACGATGTCATCGCTTCAATTGAGGCGGCGATTATTGCCGCTTATAAAAGAGAGTATATAGAGACTAATGAACAAGAAATTACCGCTAAAGTCAATAAAGAGACCGGTGAAACTAAAATTATCAAGGAAGGAAAAAACATCACTCCTCCTGGTTTTGGTCGAATCGCTGCTCAAACCGCCAAACAAGTGATTTTGCAAAAAATCAGGGAAGCGGAAAAAAAGACGATGGCTTCTCACTACCGATCGCAAATTGGTAGCATCTTAAGAGGCCGCGTCATCCGTTTTGATGGTTATAACGCCTATTTAGACCTTGGTAAGGCCGAGGCAATCCTCCCGAAAGAGGAACAGATTAAGTCTGAACGTTATGAGATCAACACTAACTCAATAGTTTATTTAAAAGAAATTACTGAAGATAAATTTGGTAATCCACGAATTATTGTCTCTCGTATTGATCCCCGTCTGATTGAAGAACTTTTTAAACGCGAAGTACCGGAAATCGCCAATGGCACAGTCAAGATAAAAAAAGTCGTCCGCGAACCAGGAGAAAGAGCGAAAATCGCTGTTACCTCTTCTCAAGGCGGAGTTGATCCGGTTGGCGCCTGTGTCGGTCAAAAAGGAATCAGGGTCCAGACTGTCACCGACGAACTTGGCGGCCAGGAAAAGATTGATATTATCCAGTGGAACAAGGAAGAAAAGTTATTCCTTATTGCCGCTCTCTCTCCAGCAAAAATTACCAACGTCGAGATTGATAAAGACAGTCATAGGGCCAAAGTAACCGTTGAAGAAAAAGAAGCGCCTTTAGCTATAGGCCGTGGAGGGATCAATGTTAATCTTGCTTCAAGACTGACAGAGTATGAGATTGATATTGTGCAGATCAAGTCTCAAGAGGCAGAAACTACTAATAATGTTACTTCTAAAGATAAAATAAATTAAAAATTGAAAATTGAAAATTATGTTCCCTCGTCCACCAATTGTAACCATATTGGGTCATGTTGACCACGGTAAAACTACCTTATTAGATTACATTCGCAAAAGCAATATTACTCAAAAAGAACACGGTGGTATCACTCAAAAAATCGGCGCCTATGAAATTACTACCAACTTTAAGGACTACAAAACCAATAAAATTACCTTTATTGATACGCCAGGTCACGAGGCTTTTTCTCGACTGCGCGCCCGAGGAGCAAATGTATCTGATTTAGCCATTCTTTTAATCGACGGAAAAGATTCGCTTATGCCTCAGACAATCGAATCAATCTCCCATATTAAAAACGCTGGCATTCCTTTTATCGTCGTTATCAATAAAATCGATCTACCAGAAATCAATGTGGAAAAAGTCAAGGCAGATCTGCTTAAATATGAAGTCTTAGTAGAAGGTAAAGGTGGTAATATTCCGGTTATCCCTCTTTCTGCTAAAACCGGTAAAGGCGTCAAAGAACTTTTGGAGGCTATCCTTCTTATTAGTGAAGATCTCAATCTTAGCTATCAACCAACTCAACCTTTAAAAGCCTATCTAATTGAAACAAAAAAAGATAAGGGAGGGGTTGTGGCTTCTGTTATTATTAAAGACGGATCAATTAAAATCGGTGATTCTGTTTATTATGGTGAAAAAAAAATTAAGGTGAAATCAATGATAAACGATCAAGGAGTAAATATAGAAAAAGCGTTACCTTCAACTCCATTTGAACTTTTAGGTTTCTCTGACCTGCCGGAGGTTGGCACGGTTCTTGAATCTCAACCAAAAAAAACCAGTCACCAACCTCTAGCGACTAAAACAATAGGAAAAAAACTTGATTTAGAGTCTTTATTAAAGCCGACTGAAGAAAAAAAACTCTTAATTATCATTAAAGCTGACTCGCAAGGTAGCCTCGAAGCGATCAACCAATCTTTGACTGAAAATGACAATATTGAAGTTGTCTTAAAGGCAGTCGGCGAAGTTAACCAATCAGATGTTTTTTTAGCCAAAACCACTAAGGCAATTATTATTGGTTTTGGCGTTAATCCGACTGCTGAAGCTAAAGAACTGGCTAAACAAGAAAAAGTAATTATTAAGACTTATCAAATTATTTATGAGCTTCTTGAAGAACTAACTGAAGTGACTGGACTATTAAAAGAAAAAGAAGAACAACAAAAAAACCTCAAAGGCGAGGCAAAAATCTTAGCCAACTTTATTATTGAGGGAGAAAAGGTCTATGGAGTCAAAGTCACCAAAGGAAAAATTAATCTCTCTGACGAACTGCAGGCTTTTAAAAACAATCAATCTTTCGGAAAGACTAAACTCGTTTCTTTGAAGATTCGCGCTAAAGCTGTTAATGAAGTGAAAAAAGGAGATGAAGCCGGGATGATCTTCTCGCCGAAACTTGACATTACTATAGGTGATATGATAAAATCTATCCTATAGAATTATGAATAACCAGCAAAATACCTTGGCGAGAATTAGTGAAATTTTCAGTAAGGGAAGCTCTGGAGCGATTATTATCCCTCCCAATCCTTCAGTTGATGCCGTCGCAGCCGCAACTAGCCTATATCTAGGACTATTGAAAATGGGCAAAACTGTTTCTTTAGTCTGTGCTTCAAAACCTCAATCTGACTTAATCGCTGTTGACAAAATCCAAAGCAATATTGGCGCTGGCGGTGACAGTCTCTTGGTTTCTTTCCCTTATACTGACGGCTCAATTGATAAAGTTGATTATAATATTCAAGGAGAATACTTTAACTTAATTATTACTCCTCGACCTGGCTACCAAAAACTCTCTCCCAGTCAAGTGAACTACTCTTATACTGGAGGCATCGTTGACTTTCTTATCGTGATTGACTCACCTACTCTTCAAAGCTTGGGCTCGGTTTATACAGACAACCAAAATCAATTTACCGGCAAAGACATTATTAATATTGATCGTCATTTAACTAATGCTTTTTTTGGCACGGTTAACTTTGTCAATAAAACTATTTCTTCGGTTTCCGAACTAATTTTAGCTATTTTCCAAAATCTAAAAATCGAGACCAACCGCGATATGGCTACCAATCTTTACGCCGGTATTGCTGCGGCAACTAATAATTTTACCTCTTATTCGGTCAATGCCGATACTTTTCAGAATGTCTCAACACTGCTTCGACTAGGAGCAGTAAAAAAAATAATAAGAAAACCCCAGCCAATGATCAATCCTACTCCAGCTCAAGGTCCAGAATATCATCCGATAAAACCGATTGAAGCAGTAGAAAAAGAGGTTCAAAAAGAACTCCGTTCTCCTCAAGACTGGCTTAAACCAAAAATCTTCAAAGGTGGAGGATTGATTTAAGTAAGAAGATTGTTCGATGAAGAATCTTCTATTTTTATTTTATCAATCGATCGAGTCAGCTGATTAGTTCTAGTAGAGTTAACGACGTTATATTGTTTTGACAAAGACTCTATTCTCTCTCCAATTTTTAAGAATTCTTCATTATATTTGTCAAACTCAACTTCGAAATTTTTGATATAGCCGATAATTTTTTGAACGTTTTTTTGATATTTAAAATTATCATATGCCTGACGAACCAAACGAAGTATTGCTGTAAAACTGAAGGGTCCCGCCAACACTACTTTTTGTTTCATCGCTTCAACCCAAAGGTCATTCATTTTTTCATAAATATAAGAAAAGATCATTTCATTAGGGATAAACATCACTACAAAATCAACTGTGTCTCCTTCAGGATTAATATACTCACGGCTGGTTACTTGTTTTATTTTTTCTCTGACATCTCTCTCGAAGATTTTTTCTAATTCATTTTTAGTGGCTTTATCGTTGGTTTCAGCCATCTTCTGTAAATTTTGATATGGAAATTTAACATCAACATTTATTTTTATTTTATTGGGTAAATAGATGACAAAGTCTGGTCTGGTGCCTGAGGATTTTTGCTCCTTATTAAAATCATAGTCGACACCCCGAACAAATCCGCTCATCTTAAGAAGATTTTCCGCCACCTGCTCGCCGAATTGACCACGCATCTGGTTGTTGGATAAAACTCTCTTTAGGTTTTCTGTTGTTACCGATAACTGTTCGGTGACCTTGGCTTGATTTTCAACAGCTTCTTTTAATTTGCTAAATGATCCTATTCTTTCTTTGTCTGATACATTTAATTTATCTTCAGTCTTCTCAATTAAATCTTTAATATCTCTAGCTATTTTTTCAAAAGCAGATTTTTTATTTTCCAAGTCCGTCTTAATATCTTGTTTTTCCGCGCCAAGTTCTTCTTTAGCAATAGTCAAAAACTGATCTGAGGCGTTTTTAAATAA
>PFRZ01000049.1 GCA_002788805.1 Candidatus Roizmanbacteria bacterium CG_4_9_14_0_2_um_filter_35_15
GACCCCCCATTTTTGACAAATTCCTTTAATCCATCCGGTTATTTGTCTATTTAAATTAGTACTTCGCCTAACTTGAATTCTAAGTAAACCATAATAATCTTTTCCTTTATTTTTTCTTAAAGAGCTAATCTTATGTTTTTTATAGTATATTTTATCAAACTTTTTCAAAGAAAACCTTGTCGTTTTTGACCAAAATTTTCTAACGTCTTTAATTTCATTTTTTTTAGTTTCATGTAAATAAATATCTAGCTTTATCCGGTTTTTTGGAATTTTTAATATTTGCTTTATCCAAAGAAGAAAAAACGATATCATTTTAGGATCAGAATTGCTAAAAGATATTCCTTGACTCGGTCGATATTCTTTACTTTTTGCTCCTTCAGCCCAATAGAGCATTGTTCCCATCAACCATAATTTTTCTTTGGTAATTTTAATAGTTTTTGTTTTTTTAACTGAATGATTAATTATTGCAATTGTTTTGTTTATTCTTGTTTCTCGCCATTTATCCCAACCTCGACGAATAGATGCCCATTTTTTCCTAGTTAATCTTTGTTTCTGTTTTTTTGATAGCCCCACAGAGTGAAGCCAGCGGGATAGAGTAGATCTAGCTACTAGAACTTGTCTTAGAATCTCAGAATAAGAATAACCTTCTTTTCTCAAGTTAATTGCTTTTTCTTTTAAGTTTAATTTCATATATATAAGAGAATAATAGATTATAGTTCTAGTATATATAAGTATTATTCGAAAATCAATATAAATGAATTTGTTATAATTTTCTCAATGGATGAATTTTTTAGTTATGTTTCCAAAGGAGTAATTATTATTCCTATTGTTATTATTGTTTTATCTTTATTGATAAAATTTAATCAAAATAATCAGCCATCTTTTAAAACTATGACAGTGATCAGTCCAACCATTACAGCAACGCCAACGATTATTAATAAAATAAACATAGATCTTAACGGTCCCTGGGTCTGTCGTTATAAAAACAATCAGCAAGAATACAGCCTGTTTATTAAAAATAAAAAAATTTCTTTGGAGATAAAAGCAGACGATCAAACAAAAAAATATGATCTTTCACAATATTCAGGACTATTAGGAAATCTAATCAATCTTGATATGGACCGGTTGGAATCAATGGCAAAACCATATTTACCTAAAGGGGTTGATCTTAAAACTTTGGTAAAAACATGTAAGAAGGAAGAGTTTTAAAAAAAATGCCCTGGCTACGACCTACTTTACCATCATCCGAAGACAACAGTATCATCGGCGCTGACTCGTTTCACTTCCTTGTTCGGGATGAGAAAGGGTGGTGCCAAGTCGCTCCAGTAACCAGGGCAAAAATATAGTATATAATATTTCTAGATGGAAAACAAAGTCTTTTTTTCCTACTGTCTTTATCCAGAGATTAAGTTTGAGACCTATGAACCAGGAGAAAAAATCATCCTTCTTCTCCGAGCTCATCCTTTTACTCAGTTGTCCTGGATTCTTTATTCTGTTTTTTCTTTAATTCTTATTTTCGTTGTTAACATAATAATAAGCTCTTTTTTTGCCATAAGCCAACTTTTTCTTCTTAACTGTTTTATGGCGGTTTTTCTCTTAAGTTTTATCTGGTTTAATTTATTAAATTGGTATTTTAATGTTGGGATTGTTACCAACCGGCGGGTGATTGATATTGATTTCTATGCAGTTTTATACAGAGAAATTACTGTGGCTCGTCTTGACAAGATTCAAGATATCACCGTTAAAAGCGGTGGATATTTTGAGGCTTTTTTTAATTACGGTACGATTTTTATTCAAACCGCCGGCACCGAAGCTAATATTGAGTTTGCTGATATTCCGCGCCCGGCCGAGGTAGTGCAAATGATTGAAAAGTTATTAACCAAAAGACATGGAACTTAGCCAATTTTTTAATCTTTTTAACAGTGAGGAGGCGATTCGTTGGTGTTTTAAGATAATTGCTATTTTTTTGTCTATTTTTTATCTTCTTTATTCCGTGGTGGTGAAAAAACAGGTGGCGATTATGGATAAAGCCTTAACTGACAGATTCAATCAATTTATTTTTCTCGTTTGCTCGTTGCAGATTACCGCTGCTTTGATTTTATTGATATTTTCAATTTTTTTAGTGTAATTACCTATGCTTACTTGGGAGACAGAACTATATTTGCTAAAAAAAGAGACCGGATTTTCCGGAACGATTTCTGAAAAAGATTTTTTTCTTGTTTTTATTGTTGAAGAAGGAATAACCGCTGAAGAAGGCAACCGATTTTTAACCGATTTAAAAGACAGTCTTCCTCAAGAAAATTTTAATAAACTCTCACTTTTCGAGTCTTTTTTGACCAAAAAAATTCAAGAAAACAATTTACCAGCTGGTTTTTCTCTATCCAGCGCTTATTTCAAAAACGGAATTTTATATTTAAAAACAATTAATAAAGGGAGGGTTTATCTAAAAAGAAAAAACCAGTTCCAGCTCTTGATTTCCAGTAGTCAAGGAGCTTCTGGTTATCCGGAAGTAAAAGATTATTTTATTCTGACCACTCAAGAAATAAAAGAAGAAACAGATTTGGGAGAACTACCGCTTGCTTTAACCGCCAAATTAATCGAAGAAGATGTTTTTGAAGATAAAAAAATTATTGATGAAGCCCAAAAGGAGTTAATCAAGAAAAAATCTACTTTCGACAATCTTAAAGAACTATATTTACAGGTAGGGAAAAAACGAAACATTACTTTTATAACTGTTTTTTTAATTCTAATAATTTTTCTTTGGAGTGTGGTGTTAGGCTACCAACGGAGAAAAACAAGCCAAGCTAATGAAAAAGTCAAACTGACCAAAGAATTAATCAGTCAAAAACTTTCCTCAGCCGAGGAAGTCGCCTTTCTTAACCTGCCTCGTGCCTTAGTGCTTTTAAAAGAAAGTAAACAGGAAGTTGCCGATTTAAAAAAAGACTATCCTCAAAGAAAAGAAATTCTCGAGTTGGAAGAGGTGATTAAAAAATTTGAAGGAAAAATTTTGAAAAAGGAAGAAGTTAAATACAGTGAGTTTTTTGACCTGGCGGTTGATGATAAAAAAGCTCAAGGAACCAAGCTTTATTTAGAAGGAAACAGCTTATTAATCTTAGATAAAAACAATGGCGTTTTATTTAATCTTTCCTTAGAAAAGAAGTCTTTAAATAAAGAGCAAAAAAGTGATTTAAAAAACGCCAATCTAATTGCCTCATATGAAGACAAAAAATATTTCTATATTAAAGATCGCGGAGTCTATCTAATTAATGATAGTAAAGTAACAAAGATCCTTGAAAAAGACAAAAACTGGGGAGAGGTGGTTGACATGGCGGTTTACAATGGCAATCTTTATCTATTAGACAAAGGTAAAGATGAGGTCTGGAAATATTTGAATGTGGAAGATGGGTTTGGAAGCGGGACTTCATATTTTCAATCTGGCCAGGCGATTGATTTATCAGTAATTAATTCTTTGGCGATTGATGGTTCAATTTATTTAGCTGGCGACTCGGTGATCGTTAAATATACTTCGGGTCTGCGTGACGGATTTAAAGTTGATTTACCTGACAAGGATTTTAGTTTTAATAAAGTTTTTACCTCAAAAAGCCTAGAAAAAGTCTATCTTTGGGATAGAAGAAAAGGAGACGTTTATATCCTAGGCAAAACCGGAGAGTATGTTGAGCAGGTTAGCTCGGAGATATTGGGTAAAGGGAGTGACATGGTGGTTTATAAAAATTCTATTTATGTGTTGGAGGGGAGTAAGATATATAAAATTGATTAGACGATATTAAATAGATGGTAGCGGATGGAAGATAGAGAGATAGTGTTTAGAGGATAGATGGTGGAGAAAACGGAAAAATCCACCCTCGAACATCTATCCTCAAAAAACCATCCCCTACCCTCTATCCGCTACCGTCAAACTCAGTCATAATTCAGATATACTTGACAAACGTTTACCTTTTCCTTTATCATTAAAATTAATGAGGAAAATTCCTCAAGTTAAAAATTATTAAAAGTCTAATGCAAAGGAGGTGAAAATATGAAAGACAAATATTGTTTTAATAGAACTCTTTTGGTATTGGTATTAATCGTGGTGGGAGTGGTGTTTGGCTTGGTGGCGATGAAAGGAAATCTA
>PFRZ01000024.1 GCA_002788805.1 Candidatus Roizmanbacteria bacterium CG_4_9_14_0_2_um_filter_35_15
CCTAATAAATTGGTAATAAAATAATCAAGAGAGATGATTTTATCCATAGGTAATATTATAACAGTCCTTTTTGTCATTCTGAGCGAAGGGACGTCTGACGTCCCGGAGCGAAGAATCTTCCACGAATGTGGGATACTCAAACAAGTTGAGAGATCCTTCGGTCACTTCGTTCCTTCAGGATGACAGAGGATGCGTGTTATAATTTAAGTCAATGAAAAAAATTAAGGTCGTTATCTTTGATTTTGACGGAACAGTTGCCGATACACTTCCGTTTAGTTTTAAAAAATTTTTAGAAATTGCTAAATTACTGAATATAGATAATCTTAGTGATAAACAGATTATCAATGAAATCAGATCAAAAAGTTATCAGGAATTATTGCGGGGAAGCTTTAAACATGCTTGGCTCAAACTACCTTTTATAGTTAACGTTATAAAAAATATGCAGGTGGAATTGGAAAAAGAAATGGAAAATATTAAGTTTTTTCCCGGAATAAAAAAGTTTCTTTTTGACTTAAAAAAAGAAGGATATAAATTAGCAATTATTTCTTCAAATAGAAAAGAAAATATTGATAAATTTATAAAATTTAACAAACTTAATGTTTTTGACTTTGTTCATGGAAAGACAGATCTTTTTGGCAAAGCCGGTTATTTGGAAAAATTTCTTAAAGATTTTAATTTAAAAAAAACAGAAGTAATTTATATCGGTGATGAGATCCGCGATGTTGAAGCTTGTCATAAAGTCGGTATAAAAATGATTGGTGTTTCTTGGGGATTGCATACGGTTGAAGCGTTGAAAAAAAATGGCGTTGACTACATAGCTAACAAACCGATGGATATTATGAAAATAATATTAAAATAGCCTGTACAACTGCGTCAGTTGTATGAGGCTAATTATTATAAATAAAAATCTTATTTTTTCCTGAAAATCACATATATAATTCAAAGAATCAATGGCCCGTTGACAAATATGTCTAAAACTTGTTATATTGAACAATATGACACCAGGATCAGCACCGACACCACCGAACGAGCCAACGGCTGCACCTTCAGCAGATGAATCTTTAGGTAAAATACAAGCAAAATTGAGAGAATTACGAGAAAAGAAAGCTGCAGAAGAAGTAAAGACAGAATTTGCTAAAAGAACACCAGAACAAGTAAGGCAATATATTAAAGAAATGATTGAAAAAGGTCAGCGTGTTGATCGGGAATTGGCGCAAAAAGTATTAGCACATGAGTCAGGTAAACCAATAGTTATTTCAGGGATAGAGGCAGCAATTGCGGAAACAATGACCCCCGATCAAATAATAGATTCACTAATTACTAATATAAACAGAGACGAGAGATACAATGTTTTTAATAGTCCAGATAATATCTCAGAAGAGTCGGCTAATCAAAGAAAGATAGAAGTGGAAGCTTTGGCCAAAAGAGAAGGAATTGTGGTCCAAATAATTTTACAACAGACTGCAATCCAACCAGAAAAAGCAGCAATACTTCTGACAAAATTTGTCAAAGCAATGAAAGATGGTGACCCAAAAGCAGTTCCTCCAGCTCTGGGTATCGAGTTAGCTCAAAGATTTGAAAGTCTAGTTAATCCTACATCTCAAGTTACCAGAGAACAACTTCAGGTGATATTACTTTTCAAAGATGTACCAAACGTTAATGAAGTGATTCCTGGGTATGCAGAGATACAAAAAGCTACAGATTTAAAATTGCAAAAAATAGAAACAGCTGAAAGAGCTGAAATAGAGGCGAGACAGGCGTTAGAAAAAGAAACAAAACACAAAGAAAGAGAAAGGACTTTAGAAGCAGATACGGTTGATGGAGCGATAGAAACGGCTAAAGACAATCTAAAAAATCAGAGGAATATAGGATCTGAGTCTGGAACAAAGGTAGCACTTGCAGGAAGAGAAGAACCTTTTGATTGTTATTTAGAGATCATTTTTAATAATCCTTTAATAAAAAAAGCTCTTGCAGCAAATAAGTTAGATGGATTTAAGCTGAGCTTACCTCTCAATCAGTTGGAAGCGTTACTAACAATTCAAGCCAGTCCTGATTTGAGAGCTGAAGCAGAAAGAGTCCTGTCAGAAACAGTTCCATTAGATTGGACCGGTTGGGGAAAAACAGATTATCAAAAAGCAAAACAAGAAGGAAGATGGAATGAGATCTGGCAGAATCATCTAGATAGGACTATCTATGGTTATGCTTTAGGAGCAATAGAATATGCTGTTAATTCTCCAACTGAAAAAATTTACGACCAATCTAGAGATTTAATAATCGAAAGAGGCATGGACATTTTATTAGGAGATGTTTCTTTTATCGAATTAGAAGGAGATGAATCAATTAATCAAAGATTTGGAGCCGGTACCAACCGAGCGAGAGCGGTAATAAGACTGGCTAATATGATATCAAAAATCGGTAATGAAGGATTTGGAACTCCAGAGTTACTCGAGCATATTTTAGAGAGCATGGCAGAGGGAGAACGACCAAGAATTACTTTAATAAAGAATAAATTAGTAGAACTTTCAAGTTTAGAAGAAGGAAGAAAGGTAGAAGCAGAACAGGTACAAAAAAGACTTAATGAATTATTTGAATCAATGACCCAAAAGCAATCAGACGCAATTAAGAAAATCGCGGAAGTAGAAAATGCAAGATGGATGTTCGATACAATTTTATATTTACAAAAAAATCTGTTTCCAGCTGATGATTTTTTAGAAATAAAAAGAGTAAATGGTTCTTATCAAGATACAAATGGAAAACCTCATAAAGTAAAAACGCCAATAGTGACAGTTAAAGAGAAACCCTTTAGAGAACTAACTGAAATGCGTCAAAAAATAACTCAAAGTATTGCAAAAAATATAGCTCCAGAAGAAAGAATTAAATTAAAAAAACAGCTTGCTGATATTAATGTTAGATTGTTGATAATAGAAGGTTTAAAACAAAGATGTCAAGATTTACGGCCAAATGTTTACGTAAGAGAGAAAGGAAGTACTATTTATATTAATAAACCCTCAGAACCGCCAACTGGAAATATGGCTCTAGAAAGACAAGGAAGAGCTTCTGATAATACAATTTCTCGTATTTCTCAAGATTATATTGCTTTAACAGATGAAAGTAATCATTTAAAAATTGAAGCTGAAAAAGCAAGCGCTCAAAGACGATTAGAAATAAAAAATAGACTTGGGGAAATTACTAACAAATTAGATGATTTACAAGTTGAAAGGATTCAATTAGTTAGTGAGTTAAAAAGTGATAAAGCAATAAATTATATTAGTGGAAAGGTAATTAAGTCAGGATCAGAAGGAGACATAAAAGGAGCAAAAGAAGTATTTTTGAATCATGAAGGTTATGATTTTTACGTTGTAGTAGAAAATAAATAACTAAAAATCTTATTTTTTCCTTTAATTATTTTCTTCTTGTTTTTTAGGGATTCTACTGGATACATGTAGGAAACGACATGGAAATTTTCAATTTTCAATTTACAATTTTCAATGATTTTTTCAAGATACCATGGCGAAATATATAAATAAACAGTTATTAAGTTTTTAAAGTTTATAAAGTTCATAAAGTTAAATTTAAACATATCAGCCAAAACAATTCTTATATTTTGACGATTAGGATGAAAAAGACGGCGGAGATGAAGGACTAAAATTAATACTGGATTAATTTCAACCGCAACGAATCTCGTATTTAGTTTTCGTTTGTAAGCAACTTTTGCCGCTTCAAAAATTACGATTCCGTCGCCAGCGCCAAGATCTATCACAGTTTGGTTATTTTTTAAATTAAGAGCTTTAATAATTAAAGGAAGATCATGTTTATTGGAAGGAAAGTAGGGAATCGGAGATAAGGCTTTAGAAGAGAAGAGAAAAATTATAACGATTACAAAAATTACAAAAAATATATAAAATCCCATTGACTAATTCTATCAATTCTGGTTAAATAATAGGGTTAGACTACATATGTTAAATATTAGAAAAGATATTGGTTTGACCTTTGACGATGTTCTTTTGGTTCCTAAGTTAACTCAAGTTGAATCACGATCTCACGTTGACTTATCTTCAAAATTAACAAAAAATATCAGTTTAAAAATACCGATCGTTTCTGCCAACATGGATACGGTCACTGAAACAGACATGGCTATCGCTATTGCCAAATTTGGCGGCATCGGCATTATTCACCGGTTTTTAACCCTTGAGGCAGAAGTGGAAGAAGTAAAAAAAGTAAAAAAAGAAAGGTTATTGGTGGGAGCGGCCATTGGCATTAGATCTGATTATTTAGAAAGATGTCAAGCCTTAATTAAAGCAGGAGTGGATACGATTATTATTGACATCGCTCATAGTCACAGTACTTTTTTTATCAAAGTACTAAAAGAGCTGGTAAAAAAATTTCCCAAAACTGATTTTATCGCCGGTAACGTAGCAACAGCAGAAGCAGCTGAGGAGATGATCAAAGCCGGAGCGGCCAGCATTAAGGTGGGGATTGGGCCTGGCGCTTTGTGTACTACTCGTGTTATTACCGGTGCTGGTATTCCCCAGCTGACCGCCATCGCTGACTGTAGCGAGGTGGCCAGAAAATATAATATACCGGTCATCGCCGATGGCGGTATCCAGAAATCAGGAGACATTGTTAAGGCCTTAGCCGCTGGTGCTTCGACGGTAATGATTGGTACGCTTTTGGCTGGCTGCGACGAAAGCCCAGCCCTAACTTTTTTTAGAAACAACACTAAATATAAGATGACACGAGGGATGGCTTCTCTTATGGCTAATGCTGACCGACAAAAAAAGGATGAGAACGTCAAGCGCGATTTAAAAAAATATGCGGCCGAGGGAGTCGAGGCGATTGTTCCTTACCGGGGGATGGTCGCTGATCTTTTGAATCAATTAATCGGAGGAGTGAAGTCTGGTTTTTCTTATTCAGGAGCTCATAATATCAGGGAGCTTTGGCAAAAAGCCGAGTTCATCCAGATTACTAAAAGTTCTTTAAAAGAATCAGAGGTCCATGATGTGGATGTGATGTAAGAAATAGTTCATAAAGTTATAAAGTTCATAAAGTAATGAGTAAACCGAGATTTGAATATAAGCCTTATCAGTTGAATTTCAAAGAGACCAAATTTAAAGGGGAATCATGGAGTTATATTGCGCCCACCTGGGAGGAAATGGGCAAAATCTATCTCAATTTAGGAGCGCAGATTTTGAAAGACGGAGAGAAGTTTGATGCACTAGTGACTTTAGCCAAGGGCGGCTGGACCTGGTCAAGGACAATGGCTGATATACTGGATATCTCCGAGATTCATAGTTTTAAGCTATCTTTGTATGATGATTCTGAGCCGGGCAAGATAAGGGAAAAGCCGAAACTTGATCTTCCCTTAACGGCAACCTTGTTCGGTAAAAGGATTCTCTTTTTTGACGATGTCAATGATACGGGAAAAAGTTTGTACTGGTCTTTGAAGTATCTTGATTTTTATAATCCGTTGAAAATCAAGACTGCCACCTTGTTTCATAAGCCTCACTCAAAGTTTATTCCCGATTATTACGAATATGTTACTTCAACCTGGATCATCTTTCCCCATGAAAGAAGGGAAGGAACAGTCGGACTGGCGAAAAAATGGCTCAAACAAGGATTAGATATAAGCAAAATCAAGAGTCGATTAATAAAGATAGGTATTCCTGAAAAAGAAATCAATCTTTTTCTCAATCTAGAAGGGCTATAACTTATTATGATCTATATTATTGACTTCGGTTCGCAAACGACTCATCTTATTGGCCGAAGAGTAAGAGATTTTGGCGTCAGGCCGGAAATTGTTCTTCCTAAAGAAGCATTATCTTTAATTAAAAAAAATAAACCAAAAGGAATTATCTTGTCCGGCGGACCATCTTCGGTCTACGGAGAAAAAGCCCTCCTTGTTGATAAAAAAATTTTTAGTTTAGGGATTCCTATCTTAGGAATTTGTTATGGATTGGAAGTAGTCGGACATCTTTTAGGAGGAAAGGTCGCCTCAGGCAAAAAGAAAGAGTATGGACCAACTTCTATCAAGATTTTGGCAGGAACGTCAGTCTTATTTAAAAATATCCCAAAAAAGAAGTTCAAGGTCTGGATGAGTCATTTTGATCAGGTGGTTGAACTACCAAAGGGAATGGTTGGAATAGGGTCAACCGATACGGTTAAATACGCGGCTTTTTCCTCTGAAGAAAAAAAGATCTACGGAATTATGTTTCATCCCGAAGTTCACCACACCGAGTATGGAAAGGAAATCCTTCGAAATTTTGTCTTTAATATTTGCGGAGAAAAACCAGTATTAGGTAAAGAAAAAATCAAGGAAATAAAAAAATTTTTAAAGCAGGAAATTGGAGATGAAAAAGCGGTCTGCGCTCTCTCAGGCGGCATAGATTCCAGTGTCAGCAGCTATCTTACTCATCAAGTAATCGGAAAAAACCTGACCTGTTATTATGTGGATACGGGACTGATGAGGGAAGGGGAGACCAAGGAGGTTATTAACACTTTCAAGAATAAACTAAAACTACCTCTTGTTGTCATTAAAGCAAAAAAAGAGTTTCTGAAAGCTTTAAAAAGAGTGATTGAGCCGGAGAAAAAAAGAAAAGTGATTGGCGAGATGTTTATCAGAGTGTTTGAAAGAGAGGCGAAAAAAATAGGAGCGAAAATTCTTATTCAAGGGACAATCTATCCAGACGTGATTGAAAGTAAAGGAACAAGACATGCAGAGAAGATTAAGACTCATCACAATGTTGCCGGTCTTCCGGAAAAACATGGTTTTAAAATCGTTGAGCCTTTGCGAATGCTTTACAAAGATGAGGTGAGACAGATTGCTAGAGAACTGAAATTCCCTCAAGAGATGATCGTCAGGCATGTTTTTCCCGGTCCTGGATTGGCAGTGCGGATTATTGGCGAGGTGACTGAGA
>PFRZ01000037.1 GCA_002788805.1 Candidatus Roizmanbacteria bacterium CG_4_9_14_0_2_um_filter_35_15
TGGATTTTCTTTCATCGTAGTTAAATAGTTAAATATAATTAACTTTATTGCTTGACTTTTTAATGCAATATCAACCATACGCCCGTATTGACTATTAAAATCTTTATCAGATATTCCTGTTTTTTGTGATTTTATATAATCAGCTATTCCAGAAAAATTTATTAAAATAGCTTGAGTATTTGTTTCCCAATCTCCAATAAATAGAGCTAACTTAGGTTTGGGTAATTTAGATTTGAAACCTGAGAAACTTATAGCAGCTTCTCCGTTTTTGGAGACTTCCATACTTGAAACTTGAAAATCTTCATTTCTTGGGCGGTACGGTTTTATTTCAATAGGGAAAGCTATATTCAAAGATTTTAACCATCTATTCACTCCGGCAACATCTATTTGAATTTGTTTTCCATAAGGAATGAAGACAGGATTCCAAGAAACTTGTCCAAATTCGGCTCTTTGAGAAGAAATAATATCAGCTTCCCTAAAAGGAACCCAATAATGTTTTTCTTGCTCTTTTCTTCTAAAACTTTCAGACATAGGAGCTAATTATAGCATACTATAGGTTTATATTCAATTTGCTGGTATGCCATCGGAGAGATTAATATGTAGCTGTTGAAAAGTATGATAAACTTTATCCATATAAGTTTCTATTGAGTTCCATTCTGGGACTTTCTGGCTTACATGAACTGGCTAATCTATGCTTTTTAATTGGCGCTCTGTTAATGTCTGCTGGAGCGGTGATGATTGGGTTGGGAAAATAATTTTATCTAAAAAATTATTTATAAATTTCTCTTCTATAACCTAGAGTTAATATTATTATTTTTTCATCTTCTACATCAAAGATTACCCTGTAGTCACCTATCCGGAAGCGGTACTCCCCGATTTCAAAGTTAACTAGACTCTCGGCAAAGGAAAGAGGATTATCCGAAGAAATAAAAAAATCAAGTTTTTTGATAATTCTCTTTTGAATATCTTTGGGTAGTTTCTGGAAATCTTTTAGGGCCTGTCTCTTAAAAACATAGGTAAACATATCGTTATAAACCTAACTGTTTTTTTACATAAGAAAAAGGGTAGGTTTTTTTGTCTCTCCGGGCTTTTGAAATTCTGTTTCGGTAGTTGGGAGAAGATAAGGCTTCAAGATCCTCAACTAGACTCATCCAAATTTTATTCGGCACCAACACTCCCAACGACTTATCATTTTTCAATACTCGATAAAAACTTGAGGTGTTTTCTGCATTAAGAAACAAGCGGGTTAATCCTGCCTGAGCTTTTTGGATGTTGGTAAATTTTTCGTCATTAATAAGTTGTTGAATCATAATAATAGAATTATATAATATTTCTGTAATCGTTGTCAACTGCATCTTTATCTCCACCGGCGCGATGATGATTGGGTTGGGAAAATAATAGTTTTTTTATCTAACATTCTTATTGATAAAAATAAAAGCTCGTCAGAAAACTTAGTTGAAAACGGATATGCTATATCTGATGCTAAAAAAAATAAGTGGCTTAAAATAAAGATAGGATGAAGTTTTTCAAAACAACTTTTTAATCTATTGGCTGATTCTCTAGGATCTTCTACGCCCATACAAGATATTTATTATATCAAATCTCACGATCGTGAATGTGAATGATTATCATATTTCCTCAACTGAGGAACTCTGTGGTTGATAAACAAGGTAGTGATAACTGTCCCTAGTCCGCCAATAACAACTGAGATCGGCGAACCCACTAAACTGGCTAAAAATCCGGCTTCAAACTCACCTAAGTACGGTCCGCCAAAATAAAACATCGCGTTAACCGCTGTCATTCTTCCTCTTATCTGATCCGGAGTTAAAAGTTGACGGATAGTGGCGCGAATAACAGTACTTATAACATCGCAAAATCCGGCGACCGCCAAACAAAAGAATGATAGATAAAAAGATTTTGACAGACCAAAAACAATCGTCGCTAGACCATAGATAAAAACAGTGGTAAGAATTAACTTTCCTTGTTTCTTAATCTGACTAAACAGAGAAAAAATCAATCCGGCGACGACCCCGCCGACCGACGAGGCAGCGCATAAAAATCCATAGCCTTGAGCTCCGACTTTAAGAATGTCTTTAGCAAAGACCGGAAGAAGAACGTTGGCTGAGGCAAAAAAAGAGGCGAAAAAATCGAGGACCATCGTTGAAGAGATTAACGGTCGTCTAAAAACAAAGGTGAATCCCTCTTTAATCGAGCTAAGACTAAGACTAATGTTTTCCTGATAAACTTGTCTTCGTGGTTTGATAAAAAAAAGAGCGATGAGAATCGCCAAAAAAGAAACCGCATTAACAAAATAAATAATCTCAACTTTGCCAAAACCGGCCAGAATCAAACCACCAATACTCGGTCCCACTACCGTTGAAGTTCGCCACATCAAATTTATCAAACTGGCGGCATTAGCTAAATATTTTTTCGGCACCATTAAAGGATATAAAGACTGACGGGAAGAGGAATCAAAGACAATGGCAACAGAATTTAAGCTAACTAAAAGATAGATTAAAAGAGGTGAGATTATCTTTGTGAGGGTAAAAAAACCTAAGAAAAAAGCACATAAAGTCATCATTGCTTGAGCTAAAAAAACTATCCTTTTTCTATTATAAAGATCAGCTGCTATCCCAGCCAACGGTGAAAAAATTATCAGCGGTAAAAAATTAGCTAGACCGACCAGTCCCAGACTGATAGTTGATTTAGTTAATAGATAAATATGCCAATTAATCGCCGTTACCTGCATCTGAGTACCAATAGTTGATATTAAAAGCCCCCACCATAAAATGGAAAAGTTTTTATATCTTAAGGAGATAAAAGCTGAGGATTTGGGTTTCATATTAAATAACTACTCAGGTATCGGAGTGGGGCTAATACTGGGAATAACCGAGGGAGTTTCCTTACTTTTATAATAAAAGGTTCTTACTAAGGTTAACTCATCATCAGAGATCAAACTTTTTACTCTTAAATCTAGCTCTTTTTTGCCGGCGTCCTGATTATAAAGACAGAAAGATTTATCGCTGTAGTCAGACCAGGCGCCTTTATTAATCCGATAAGACCAAACAACAGTGCAGTATTCCCCTACTGGATAATTGATATTGACGCAGACCGGATCGTTCATCACTATTTCTTCTTCTTTTGGGCTGGTAATTTTTACCGGACCGACTTCTTTTTTACACGCCGGCGTAGTTGACGAAGGAACGATTGTAGGGGTCAGGCATGCCTGACCGGTACAGGTTGGTTCCGGATTTTCTGTAATAACAACGATTTTTTCAGTTGGTGCGGCTATCGGTGTCAGAGTCGGTTGGTTTTTTTTATTGTTATTAAGACTATTTAGATTGCTGATAAGAACGGTCAATAAAACCGGCACTGTCAGCAAAGCGGTAATAAACTCAATGTACTTTTTCTTATCTGGTAGATCATGATACCAGTCTTTGATTTTTTTAAACATAAAGGTAGTTTAAATTTTACCACAATTTTTTTATCATTACCTTCCTTTTCTCATCTCCTCATACCATCTAAGGATGTTTCTGCCGACTCTTAGTTTAAAAAAACTACCTATTACAATCAGTAAACATAGCGTCCCCCAGGCTAATAGTCTAAAAAAATTTTTATTTTTCAGTCTTCTTCCTGAGATATAGATTTTCTCCGGAAACACTCTATATTGAGCGCCTTTTTTTATCGTTTCTCTAAAAAAGAGCGTGTCTTCCATAGTAATATTATTGGTTGAAAAAGTAGGAAAAAATCCGACCGTATCGAAAATAGATTTGGTACAAACGATAAAAATACCATAGTCTCCGATAACAGTCCGCCATTTTTTCATAATAATTAGGTTGATTTTTTTATTGAGATTAGCCACCCAACAAACAAATTTGTTAAGAAAATTCCGCTCTTGGGAAGCAAACCAAACTGTAGCAATGGTATTTTGATAGCTTTTATAATCATTAATGATTCTTTTTAAGAAATCCATCCCTTTAAAAACAACGTCAGCGTCTAAGAAAAGGAAAATATCTCCTGTAGCTGCTTTTCCGCCAGCAGTTCTTCCTTGGGCCGGTGTCCCTCCATTAATCACTCGGCAACCAAATTTTTTAGCAATGGAAACTGTTTTATCGGTCGAACGGTTATCAGCAACTATTATCTCTTTGGGCTGATAAAATTGATTTCTTATTAAACGCAGTAGTCTGCCTAAATATTTTTCTTCGTTATAGGTAGGAATGATTATAGATAACATAGTAGGCAAATAATCAAAGTCCAATTTCCGAAGCGATTTTTTTCATTGACTCAAAACAGATCTCGATAAATTTTTCTATTGGTAAATTCAATCCTTCGGGCTTGCTACACATCTTTACCTCTTCACGTCTGGTGCCGGCAGCGAACTTCGGTTCTTTTAAAAATCTTTTTAATACTGAAGATAATTTAACGTCTGCCATTTTTTTGCTGGGGTAGACTAGGGTCGTGGCAACAATCAATCCGGTTAAACTG
>PFRZ01000033.1 GCA_002788805.1 Candidatus Roizmanbacteria bacterium CG_4_9_14_0_2_um_filter_35_15
TCTAGCCAACTTAATTTGTGGACGGTACAGGACTTGAACCTGTGGCCTTCACAATGTCAATGTGACGCTCTAGCCAACTGAGCTAACCGTCCTGATTAGATAATTCTACCAAATAACCTGTCATTTTTAAATTCGACAATTTTAGCCTCAATCAACCGCGTAGGTTGTTTGGACTCAGTTTTTACAAAAATTGGCAGTTGGTTGTCTAATAATCCTTCTCTAAAATCATTGAATGTCTTTTGTAACAATAGGACGAATGAGGTTCTTCCGACGTTTTTTTGAAGAAATTCGTAATACTTCTTTAAGCTTAATTCCCCAAGAGCCTTGGCTCGTTTGATTTTTACTGAGGCAGTTGGTTCTTTTAGTTTTTTCGCCATATAGTAGGCAGCGGTATTTAATCTTTTGGAAAACCTAAAAATATGAAATTTACTGATAGGAGATTCTTTTAAAAAATTATAAGTTTCCTCAAAGTCTTTGTTAGTTTCTTCCAAAAAGCCAACGATTATATCGGTAGCAATGAAGCTAAAATTGTTTAATCGATTAATCGATTGTACTTTATCCATTATCTCTTCTTTAGTGTAACCGCGTTTCATCAGGTTTAAAACTTTGTTCGATCCAGACTGAATTGGGATATGAAAAAAGTTAACTAAGCGATTTTTTGGCAAATATTCTTTATAGAAATGGAAAAAATCATTATTAATGCTCCAAGGATGAAGTGAGCCGAGGCTGACGCGGGGAATATTGGTTTTGTCGATAACCGTCTTCAGTAGGTCAATAAACTTTTCTCCCGTATCATAACCAAAAGCTTCAGTATTAATCGCGGTTAAAATTACTTCGTTTATCTTTCCCTCATAATTTTTAATTCTTAATTCTAAATTCTTAATTCTTTCTGATTTGGGTTGGCCGCGAAGATAGGGAACAATGCAGTATGAACAAAATCTCTGGCAGCCGTCTTGGATTTTTATTAATATCCGTCCAGAATCAAGAAATTTACTCGTCCCAACCACCCTTTCCCGACCGCTTCGGTCAAGAGAAGGTTGGTATGACAGTCTGTTTTTAATGATTTTTGTTATAAATTCTTTATTCTGATTATTTATTAATAGGTTAATTGGTAAATCCTGATAAAGTTTATTTTTCTGCCAATAGGTGGCGGCGCAGCCGGTGACAACGATTTTAGTTTTTGGTAGACGTCTTCTTGTTTGGTAAACAAGCTGGCGGACTTCTCTTTCGGCTTTATTAGTGACAGCGCAGCTGTTGATGATAAAAATATCAGGCTTATTTTTAGCAAATTTATAACCTTTTAAACACATCTGGCGGTCAATTTCCTCTTTTTCCGCCTCGTTTATCCGGCAGCCAAAACTGTAAGAATAAAAAGTTTTATTCATCATTTTACATTTTACATTGTCATTTTAATTTTTGATATTTAATTTTTAAATTTAATATAGGTTAACTTTTTATATTACTTGACATTCCTATAGTCTTCTGCTATAATACTGCCAGATCCTAAGGTTTTTCAGTTTTCTGTAAAGGCTTTAGGATTTTTTTTAAGAGTCCGTTTCCAAACGAAGTTGGAAATACGGACTCTAATCCTCCTAAGATCGCTCCTCAAGACGTCGAGCGAATAGCGAAGAGTTAAGTCTTGAGGGAAGATCAGGAAGATAGTAAATATGAATAAACTAATTATAACAATCGTCCTTATAGGCTTATTTCTTTTCCTTGTCCCTCCTGTTTTAGCCGAGAATATCAGCGGTCAGTCAGCCAGTTTAACCTATAAAACTGAGAATAGCATTACTAACTATAAGAAAAAACTCGCCATCGAAGCCGTTTTAAAAAAGTACCGTTCTCCCCTAGTTAATCAGGTAGATAGTTTTCTTCAAACCTGCGAAAAATATCAGCTTGATTGTTATTTACTTCCTGCTATCGCCGGTTTAGAATCAACCTTTGGCAGGTTTATCTGGCCAAATTCATATAATCCTTTTGGCTGGGGCCGCGGTTATCTGATGTTTGAGTCGTGGCCAGAGTCAATCAACGCCGTAGCCAAAGGTTTAAGGGATAACTATGTGAAAAAAGGTGCGGTTGACGTCTATGCGATAGGCCCAATCTATTCGGAAAGCCCTACTTGGGCCGCCAGAGTTACCCGGTTCATCAATGAGTTTGAAAAAGAAGAGACAAAGTTAACATTGCTTTCTTCTGAATTTCCTGTAGAATTGTAAAATATGTATTCTTATAAACTTAATAAACTGCCAAAAAATACTTTAGAAATCAATCTTAATATTCCTACTTCTGATATTAATGAAGAATACGAAAGAGCCTTTTCCCGACTGCAACAGGAGCTGACTGTTGAAGGTTTTCGTAAAGGCAAGGTGCCAAAAGCAATGGCAGAAAAACATCTTTCTAAAGAAACAGTTTACCAAGAGATGATTAAGACGCTTCTTCCCCGTGTTTATGAGGAGATAATCAAGAAAGAGGCGTTAAAACCGATTGTTTCTCCAAAAATCGAACTGGTTAAAGCTAAAGAAAAAGAAGACTGGCAGATAAAAATCACCTTAGCGGAAAAACCTTTGCTTGAACTTGGCGACTATAAAAAAACCATTAAAGAAATAAAAACAAACCAGAAAAAAGAAGATATTTGGGTACCGGGAAAAGGAGATAAAGAAAAGCCGAAAGAAGAAAATAAAAATAAGCTTTTAAATGAAATTTTAAATATAGTTTTAAAAACTAGTAAAGTCGAGCTTTCTGATCTGATTATTGAAGAGGAACTTAATCATCGACTGACTCGTTTATTAGATGATGTGCAAAAGATTGGTTTAACTATAGAAAATTATCTCAAGTCAAAAAATCTGACAATGGAACAGTTAAAAGCTTCTTACAGAAAAGAGATTGAAGATACTTACAAACTGGAATTTATCCTCTCGGAAATCGCCGATAAAGAAAATATTAAAGTAGAAAAAGAAGATTTAGACAAGCTTTTTACCAATATCAAAGAGGAAAAAGAAAGAAAAGCAGCTGAGGCAAACAGTTACTTTTACGCCTCAATTTTACGAAAACAGAAAACACTTGATTTTTTGATTAGCCTGTAGTATCATACGGCTATGACAAAAGCTCAGAGCTCAAAGTTCAAAATCCAAAACGACAATAATCCGCTGGAAAGTCTCCGCAATTTTGACAACTATGAAGACGATGATGAATATGAATCTTTAGGATTTAATCTAGCAAAAAAGAAAGAAAAACGAGCAAAAAAAGAGTTTAAGGTCTTTAACTATCAAGAGTACAGTGAGACTACTTTAATTAAAAAAAAGATTAGTGAGCTAAGTGAGTTAATAAAAAAAGAGATTGAAGCCTTGAAAAAACAAGGCTCTGAATTCAATAGAGAGTTAAACGAAGTGGAAAAAATTGCCCTCCAGGAACTGCCGGAAAAACCCGGTATCTACCATGTCAGATTCTTAGAGATTATCTTAGAGTTTGTTCGCCATCTACGAGCTAGAGTCGGCGAGTCAAAGACCTGGATGGAGGCGATGGTGACAAGACGAAAAAAAAGAGGTTCTTTGTTTGCTGTCAGAAGCAAAAAAATGGGAACGCAATATTCGCTTTCACAAGAACTACAGAGTGCCAGGTCTATTCAATGATAAGATACCAATCTACAAATAAATGCTAATCAACGAATATTTGTAGATTAGGATAAATTAGTAGATTAGAATCTTATTTTATTCCAGCGCTTTCAAGAAGGTATTGACTCCATGGGCCCAGCTGCCAGGAGAAGCGGGAGTATATTTTTGCATAATCATCGAAGCCGTCACTAAGCCTTTATCAATATATTCTTTTTTAATTCCTTCAGCCACAGTTTTTATTGCTTCGTCATATGAGTCAAATTTTGTTACCGTTGTTCCATATATTCCCCAGCCCCAGCAGTTATGGGAATCATCAGGGACGACGCGGCAGAGATTAGACTCTTGCATGGCAATGGCTGGCAGGAGCCGATAGTCAAATTGGTACTGATCAGAGACTTGGACGATGAGATTGGCATAGTCATATAATGGTGAGTTGTATCTTCTAAAAAAAGCCTTGAGATTGGCAGCTCGGCTGTCTCCTAGACTGACGCCAGCCTGAAGACTATCCTGGTTAGGAGGCGCGCTGGAAAGCTCAAATTGAGCCAGGATAAGCTCGATAGTGCTTTCCTTTCTTGCCAGGGCTAAAGATCTATTAACAAGGACAAAGTTTAAAAAAATAAAAGCGATAAAAAGAAAAAAGTAACTCAACAGTTTCTTAATCAGACTCGTCATCATAATATCAATATAACCGAAATAACAAGAGAAATCAAATATTAGCCACAAATCAGTTTGACAAAAAGAGATTAATAGTTTTATAATCAATCCATGTTAACCAAAGACGATAGAAAATTTATTACAGAACTCCTTGATGAAAGATTTAAAAAAAATAATGAAGTACTTGTAAAAGAAATGGTTGAGCTGTTTAATACCACTAATGAACGGATAGATGATACCAACGAACGGATTGACAAAGTTCTTGACCAGCTTAAAGATCGTAATGATTTTCTTGACACTCACGAAAGACGGATTGAAAAACTTGAAGAAAAAGTCTTCCCTGTTGCCTGAATGTGAACCTCTGTAGTCTTATTTCAAACTCCATATAACTAAGCTTCAAAATTTTATCAAATTACTGCTATAATTTAATAGAATAAAATAAGCCCTTATAGCTCAACGGATAGAGCACTGGTCTTCGGAACCAGGGATAGGGGTTCAATTCCCTTTAAGGGCACTTTTGGGCCGCTAGCTCAACTGGTAGAGCGCCTCCCTCTTAAGGAGATTGTTCCGAGTTCGAGTCTCGGGCGGCTCACATATGACATTTGATAGTTCTTCAGAAGGAGTTATAGATAGATTTAAAGACGCAAAAGGAGTTGCTAGAGTTGGAGGAGAAAATAGATTTTGGTCGCCAGCAAATTTTACATGATATCATCTATGATCTTTATCATTGCCTACTTAGGCTTAATCTTTTTTCTTTTAATCTTCCTTTTTTTTATGTCTCTTTATACGGCTTTTCTCATCTACTCCTCCTTTAAAGGTTCACCATATGTGGCCACAAGGAAAAAGGTCATTAAAGAAATTTTAGAAATGGCCAATTTGAAAAAAGGAAAAGTATTTTATGAATTAGGAAGCGGTGATGGACGAGTAAACCGTCTCGCCGTAAAAAATTGGCAGGTTAAGGCTGTTGGAGTCGACATCAATCCCCTATTAGTTTTTTGGTCAAACTTCTTGGCTAAACTGCAAAAACTTGATAAAAACTGTCAATTTATCAGAAAAAATATTTTTGATATTAATTATTCCAAAGCGGACTATCTTTATATTTTCCTAATGCCGGATTTAATTAAGAAACTTACTCCCAAACTAAAAAAAGAGCTGAAAAAAACCTGCCTGATTATCTCTCATGGATTTAAGATTGAAGATAAAGGAATAAAGTTAATTAAAGTTAAGGAAGGAAAGCCGTTTAATACTTATTATTACAGAATTTAATTTTCAATTTTCAATTTACATTGAATTTACAATGATTCAATGTTCCAATTGAAAATTGATTAAATGAAAATTCATTGAAAATTGTAAATTGATAATTGAAAATTTTATATAATCTCTTCTTTTCTCTTTCTCACAAAACTTATCCATTCCTCAACTACCTCAAACAATAGTTTAAACGGAGCTTCGATGATAAAGTCAAAGATAAAGATAAAAAAATTAAGCTTGGCAATTTCCTGGGAAAAAAACTTTCCTAAGGATAAAATCGGCATAAAGAAAAAGTCGATTAGCGGAGAAAAAATGCTCTCTTTTTCTTCCAGAGCCAGCTCTTTAATAATCTGTCTAATCCGGTAGGAAAAAAACGAAACTACTGAGACAAAGAAGATAAAAATAATCTGGCTAACAAGATTGAAGTTAAGATAGATTAATCCTTCGTATATCAAAGACAGTGTCACTAAGAAAGTCAATGAGTAAAAAATGGTAAAACCGAAGATAAGAATCGGTCTTTTATAAGTGGTTTTTTTCGGCATAAAAGAGACTTTGGTCTCAAAACTCCTGTCGGCGTCAATGATCTCAATTATTCGCTGATAAATTTTTTTGGTATTGTTTTCGCTAGGAACACGGAAAAAAACCAAAATACCCATCATGAGAATCGGAGGAAAAAGAGTATTAATAAGAATAGAAAACTGATTGACTTCTCCGTAAAAATACATCGACAAAGGAAACTCAAGAATTAAAGCAAAAAGCATCTTTGTCAGCAAAATATAGATAAAGCTTTTTATCGCCAGATTTCTGATTCGCACCCCAAGTTGCTGGTACTTTTCTCGGCAGACGCGGTCGATTTCATTCCAAAGCTTTTCTTTATTAGTCAAAATATCTTCAATTTTATTGAGTTTATCCTTTAATAGAGAAAAAAGGATGCGGAACGGCGGCAACTGTTTTCGGGTGAATTTGGTCAGATTATCAACATATGGGCTATAAACCATCTCATCAATTTTATGAAAGATAGACGGGAATTTAGAAACATTAGCTTGCAGTTCCTTTTCTGAATATGAAGACAATGGTTGGTAAAAGGTAGTAAAAAGATGATAACGAAGATAAGAGCGGTCGCTCTTCATAAAGACTTTTTCAATCGCCACAAGAAAAAAAGCATCTTTTTGTTCTTCTTTCATCCCTTCAATTTTGATTTTCTTGCGAAGAACCTGATAGATAAAAAATTTTAAGTTTGCGTATCGTTGCGAATTATCCGGTCTTAAAACCTCTTCGATTTCGCAGGTTAAGATATCTAAAAGATACTGGTTTAAAAAATTCTGCGCTTCCAGATTGCGGCCAGCGACTAAGGTTTTTTTCAAAAAGATATATTTATTAATTAAAACCTGAATATTATTTATGTCGTCTCCGCCCAAGCTGGCATTGCTAAAATATCTGGCCCAGAGAAGTTCACGCAGAAGATTTTCTGCTTCACCGACTCCATCAGGATTAAGAGAAAATCTGCGCCTTAAGATTCTATCGATGGCGGCTCGTAAAATCAGGTGGTCTTCCCGATACTCAACCGCATTTCTCACTCGTTCGTAAACAAGGGCAAAAAAAGAGACAGTCTGGGAGACTGATAGAGCGGAGATATCATCTGGTCTGGTCTTGGGTTTAATGGCGTTTAAGGCGCTCAACAGGGCGCTCGTGTATTCGGAAAGAACAATCTTTTGTTCTTCAGCCATAAGTACTACATTATATAAAACCTATCTTGAAGTTACAATGACAACCTATAGGATTTGGTATAATTTTTTTATATATGCTTCAAGTTAATTCATTAACAGACAAAAGAATTTTTGAGAATAAAATTGATCTACTTGTTAGCGACCTGGACTATACTCTTATCAATTTTGGCTTGGGTCATCAGGCCGGAGTAAAAAATATCAGCAAAGTATTGGGGCAAAACGTGGCTAATGAGTTTAATGATATATTTAACCTAATCCACGAAAAACACATCGTAATTGATAAGGAAAACTGGGATAAACAGTCGAGATTTTCCAAGATTATTTCTCAGATGAAATCTTTGAAATTTGTAAAAAATCAATACGGATTAAAGGAATATAGTCGAGAATTTTATTTCATTATCGCCTTAAAAAAATTCAATTTAGAACCAAAAAAACAAACAATTGAAGCGGCTCGAGATGCTTATTGGTCCGGAATCAAAGACAGCTCTCCTATATACAATGATACAAAGACTTTTCTTTCCAAACTTGGTAAAACTCCGATTATCATAATGACTGGCAGTGACTCGGTGATGACGATTGCGGACGATCTATCTTTAGAATATGTTCCCGAACTTTCTAAGGCATACAAAGAGTCAAGAGTTAAAAAAGTACCTTTTCAATATCAAGGACTGATTATCGGCGATCCTTGGGATAAACCAGATGAAAGATTTTTTAACTTGGTTGAGATGGAAATTAAGAGACTAGGAGGTTTTAATAAGCAAAATATTTTATTCCTCGGTGATTCCTACCACGCTGATCTCGAAGTGCCGGAAAGAAGAGGCTATAAAACCGTTCTTATAAAACGTTAATCAGGTTTGGCTCCGAGCAAAAGGATTTTATTTTTTAATTCTTCTAACTTTTTTTTCATTAATTCTTTGGAGTCAGCTTCAAGATTGAGTCTTATCAGAGCTTCGGTGTTTGAAGCGCGGATGTTAAAACGCCAGTCAGGATAGTCGATAGAAAGACCATCCATCCAGTTAGGTTGTCCATCTTGATAGTCTTGAGAAATCTTAATTAAGAAATCTTTGCTATTAGTTCCTTCAGGCAAGACAAAGTTAAATTCACTAGACTCGTAGGAAGAAAACAGTTCTTTAATAATTTCTGACAAGGGTTGATTGTATTTTGAAATTATGTCCATAACATAATATATGACGCGAACAGCGCTTTCTGCACCTCCGGTTTCTCTAAAAAAGAAATGGCCAGATGATTCTCCGGAAAATGCACCGTCAACTTTGTTGAGATGTTCGGTAATCAAAGCATGGCCAACAACATTTATGATAGGAGTTCCACCAAGATCTTTAACGACTTTAACCGTGTTCCGCGTATACCTTATATCAACAAGGATTTTTTCATTTTTACTTTTTTTAAGAATCTCTCGGGCGATTAAAGCGGAAATCAGAGTGGCCGGAACAATTTGACCTTTCTCATCAATAAAAAATATTCTGTCACCGTCGCCGTCTGTTGCCATGCCAAAGTCAGCTTTTTCAAAAATAACTTTTTCTCTTAAGGGCTTTAAAGTCTCAAACTTAATCGGGTTGGCCTCATGAGCGGGAAAAGTCCCGTCCAAATTAAAGTTCATTTTTATTAACTCACAACCTGTTCTTTTAAATATTTCTCCGATATACAATGCGCCCATGGCATTGGCAGGGTCGGCAACGACTTTGAATTTTTTGATTTGGGGTTTGACTAATTGAAAAGCATAGTCAACTTCGTCTTTAAGAATGTTTTTCTCAATAAGTTTTCCTGTTTTTTTGGGAAAAGAAAACTGATTTTTAAGAGAAAGATTTTTTATTTCTTCCATGCCAGTATTTTTTGAAACCTTAATTAGTTTATTTCCCTGACGGTAAAGAAACTTAATTCCATTCCAGTCTTTAGGGTTATGAGAAGCGGAAATTTGAATGCCGGCGTCATACTGAAAATAATGGACAGCAAAATAAACAGTCGGCGTCGAGGACAGACCGATATCAACAACAGTCACGCCCAAATCCAAAAGAGTTTTTTTAGCAGCTTCGTTTAATAAAGGAGATGATAACCTCATATCTCTTCCTAAGACAATTGTCAAGTCAGTTTTATTTAATTTTTCGCTAAAAAATTGACAGATTGCCTTGATTATTGTCGAAATGTTTTTTTCGTTTAGGTCTTGTGGATAAAGACCTCTGATGTCATACGCTTTAAAAATAGATGGGTTCATGAATTTCAATCATAAAAAATAACAGGCTAAGATGTCAAGAGATTTTTTTAAAGAGAATGGGTTGCTGCTGGTTTTCGTAGAAATATCAATCCGGTGAAGTCCCTGGTAAAAACCGAGGAGTTTTTTTTCTTCCCAATTTTTCGCTTGTTTACTTAGTTTAGCCAGCTGCCAAGGTTGGAGTCGTGAAATTGATTGGCCTGATTTAACCGTGAGCAAATTACGAATATGTTTTACCAACATATAAAAAATAATATTTTCGTCAACTGTTTCCGCCAGTTGGTTCAAAGCGTAAATAAAGTTCTTTAAATTTCCCGGGTAAAGACTATCCTGAAGTTTAAAAATATTTTGGGCTGGTTTAAATTCTTTAACAACAGTAGCTTTAGGAAATTTAAGCTCACGAGAAGGTATTTCTTCTTCCCAATCAACGACTTCCACCGACTTATCCTTAATTAATTTTTCAACGACTTTATTTATTTTTAAATTTAATTTTCTAGATAATCTTTTATTGATATTTTGGGTGAAAAAGATTTTTTTTTGGCTAAAAAGCGATTGAGACTGGCCCAGCCAAGAAGTAATATTTTCCAGGTCAGAAGAACTAACATCCAATATCTCATAACTCTTATCTAGATAGTTTTTTTTGAGCGAAGAATAATAGTTAAATGATGTTGTAGAATCTTCTCCGCAAATAATTGTTAACATGTTATTATTATACTATGTACGATCTAATCTCAGTCGGTAACATCAGTATAGATTTATACTTTAAGGGTACTACTTTTACGAAAAATAAAGAAAGATTTCAACTGGCTATCGGTGGAAAGTATTACTCTGATTTTTTTCACGAAGATATCGGCGGCGGAGGTTGTAATGTGGCTATCGGAGTTGCTAAACAGGGATTAAAAACAGCGGTCTTTGCTAGAATCGGGAATAATCCTTTTAAAGAAATCATCCTCAATAAACTTAGATTAAAAAATGTTTCCAATGAGTTTTGCCAGTTTGAAGATAACTATTATATAATTTCTTCAATATTACTGACTGATTCGGGTGAAAGAACTATCATCAGTTATGATACACCCGGTCATTTGGTGAAAAAATTTTTCCTTCATGATGAATTAAAAAAAGCTAAAAATATCTATATCTCCTCACTGTCAAATGTATCTCTGGAGGAAAAAAATAAAATAATTAGCTATCTAAAAGGTAATCAAACTCTAACTTTTGTTAATCTCTCGATTGTCGACTGTCGAAGAGAAACAAAAGTACTTAGTGAAATTTTTAATAGCTTGGATGTTTTGATCGTTAACTCTCATGAATTTTGTGAACTTATTAAAAAACCCTATGAAATGACCAATTTTAAAAATATGACAGTTGATCTGCCTTATTTGAAAGATAGGATTGTAGTCGTTACCGATGCGAAAAAAGGCAGTTATGGATATTTTAAAAATCAAATTTTTTACCAGCCTGCGATTGTTCCGGAAAAAATCGTTGATACCACCGGCTGCGGAGATGGTTATACCGCCGGATTTATTGCTCAATACTTAAAATCAAAAGATATAGAAAAAGCGATGAAACAAGGAGCGGAATACGCGGCGGAGATTATCGGCAAGATCGGAGCAAATTAAAAGCTAATCCGCAGGCAACCGCGTCGGCTTCGTCGTCTTGCTTAATATCAATTTTATATTCCAGCTTAATCATTTTTTGAACCGCTTTTTTGTCAGCCCGACCGTAACCAGTAATAATTTGTTTAATCTGTAAGGGAGTTAAATAGCTAACATTTATATTATTTTGCGACGCTAAAAGCAAAACAATTCCTTGAGTTTGACTGACTTTAATGGCAGTTTTTTGATTTTTAAAAAAGAATAGTTGTTCTAAAATTATTTTATCCGCTGAATATTGTCTAACAATCTTCTTTAATTCGTTATAAATCTTTTCTAGTCTTTTTTCTGTTGCTAGAGTTTTTTCTGTTGTTATCAAGCCAGATTTTAAATACCTTTTATCTTTAAAAACGGCATAACCGGTTTTTTCAATACCAGAATCAATAGAAAGAATAATCATCTAGGTTTTATTCTAACAAAAAAGATGGGAGAGTCGTTAGTTAGTAAGTCTCGACTAAACCCCTTACGGGGCTTACATCTGACTCCTATTAACCTTGTAATCTTCAAGGAAACTAATAAGGACTTCTTATCTTGGGGATCGCTTCGCACTTGATATGCATTCAGTGCTTATCGAAAAGAAATATAGCTACCCGGCGCTGCCCTTTTGGGACAACCGGTATACCAGGGATTTCCACATCCTAGGTCCTCTCGTACTGTAGGAGAGACCCCGCAAAAGTCCAGATGCTTGCATAGGATAGAGTCCGAACTGTCTCACGACGTTCTGAACCCAGCTCGCGTACCGTTTTAACGGGCGAACAGCCCGACCATTGGGACCGACTTCAGCCCCAGGATACGGTGAGCCGACATCGAGGTGCCGAACCGCGTCGTCGATATGAACTCTCGGACGCGACTAGCCTGTTGTCCCCGGGGTAGCTTTTATTCGTTAAGCCCCGCCGTCAATCACTGACTAAAGCGGGGGATCACTAACACCTGCTTTCGCAACTGCTCGAGTGGTTACTCTCGCAGTAAAGCCAGCTTATGCGTATGCACTTACAGTCCGATTTCCATCCGGACCAAGCTGACCTTTGTGCTCCTCCGTTACCATTTTGGAGGAATCCGCCCCAGATAAACTGACCACCAAGCACTGTTTCCCGCCAAAGGCGGGATAAGGCAAAAAATAATCAAAGAGAGGTGTTTCATTGTTGGGCGCTAAGCGCCCTCCCTCCTACTCTCAACAGTTAATAATTTTTCACCAATACCTAGCTTCAGTAAAGCTCCCGGGGTCTTTTTGTCCATATGCAAGTAGGCCGCATCTTCACAGCCATTTCAATTTCGTCGGGCTACGGTTCAAGACAGTTGTCAACTCGTTACACCTTTCATGCGGGCCGGAACTTACCCGGCGAGGGGCTACGCTACCTTAGAACTCTCAGGGTTAGAGCTGTCGTTCACTGGAGCTTGCGTCGCAACCTTTTCTAATTGCTTAGAGTCAGCCGCAACGATTAACTTACCAGTACCGGACAGGCCTCAGCTCCTATATCTCCCCTATTGGGGTTTGCAGGAACCTGTGTTTTTGCTAAACAGTCGGTTGACAAACATTTGTTGAAGGCCGACGTAACGTCGGCCAGAGCATCTCGAATAACTTACGCTCAGCTTTTTTGCCGAATTCCTTGAACCATACTGACCCGTTTGCCTTAGTGTTCTTCACTAACCTACCTGTGTTGGTTTGCGGTACGATTTTTAATAAAACTCTTTAAAAGTTTTTTCCTGGAAGCTTAAGTCACCCACCTCCTCCGCCTTGCGGCAAAGTTGCATTCATTGCTTGCCCCCGCCAAAAGGCGGGGATTAACAATTTAGCCTCCCATATAGGAAGGGTTGGTTATCAAACTTCGTCAACTTTTAAATAATAACGTTTTATTAAAAGTAGTCGACTATTAACGACTTGGACATCGAAGGTACCATTTGGTACCTCCTTAGATTCGACTGACCCCCGAATGATTGACATTGTCGGGGAAACCTTAGGTATCCGGCATTCCGAGTTTTAATCGGGAGATTTCACTACTTATGTCAGCATTCTCACTTCTAAAAGCTCCACCTGACCTTACAGTCATGCTTCGCTGCTTTTAGAAAGCTCCTCTACCGACTCGCGCTCCGCGCGAGCAAGTTCATAAAGTTCATAAAGTAGAAAGTTCATAAAGAGTTTTTCTTTATAAACTTTAAAAACTTTACAAACTTTTCAACTTGCTTGTGCGAAGCACAAGTCCTCCGTCTTCGGTAGACTTTTTAGTTCCGATCATTTTAGGCGCAATATTTCCATCCCGATTAAATCGGGATTATTCAGGTGAGCTGTTACGCACTCTTTAAAGGATGGCTGCTTCTGAGCCAACCTCCCAGCTGTCTTGGAAACAAGACGGCCTTTACACTTAAAAGTCATTTTAGAACCTTAGACGGGAGTCTGGGATGTTTCCCTCTCGCCCTTACCCGCTTATCCGGGCAGGACTGACTAATCGCCAAAAATTTTTGCGAATTCGGAGTTTAGTTGATCCACCTCGCTTACGCTTGGAGAACCATCTAGTAGCTCTACCTCACAAAAAATAAAGCGACCGCTATACCTAAATATATCTCGAGGAGAACCAGCGATCTCTGAGTTCGATAGGCATATTGCCCCTAACCACAAGTCCTCCCATGCCATTTCACCGACAACGGGTCCGGACCTCCTCCCGCCTTTCGGCGGGATTCATCCTGCTCATGGTTAGCTCACTCAGTTTCGGGTCGTTCGTCAAGCATAAAATCGCCCTATTAGGACTTGCTTTCGCTTCGCCTTCCCCCGCTGAGCGGGGTTAAGCAGACGCTTTGACGGACACTCGCTGACTCATTCTTCAATAGGCACGCAATCACACCTCGCATTCGCTCGGTGTTCAAAGTCAAAAATCAAAATTTAAAAATCAAAATTACAATTAAAAATGTAAAATTAAAAAAATTTTGAATTTTACATTGTCATTTTGCATTTTGACTTTTGCATTTTAAATTTTTGAGCATCGAGTGAATACGAGATGCTCTTGCTGTTTGTTAGCTAATGGTTTCAGTTTCTATTTCACTCCCCTTGTCGGGGTGCTTTTCACCTTTCCCTCGCGGTACTAGTTCACTATCGGTTAATTTGAGTATTTAGCCTTGGATCGTGACCGACCCAGCTTCCCACCAGGTTTGCCGTGCCTTGTGGTACTTGGGAAATCCACCGAGGTTTCTTTTAATTTAAAATACGAGGCTATCACTCTCTTTGGCAGCTATTTCCATAGCTTTCTTCTATCAAAAGAAACTCCCTACTGTGGACCCGCAACCTCCTAATCTTGCGACTAGAATTTAGGCTTTTCCGTTTTCGCTCGCCGCTACTTGCGGAATCTCGTCTATGATTTCTTTTCCTCTGGTTACTGAGATGTTTCAGTTCACCAGGTCTCCCCCAGGTACCAGACGGTACCTGGTCACTCTGCTTACACAGGGTGGGATTGCTCCATTCGGAAACCAACGGTTGATGATGTCTACTTAAGGACTTACCGTTGTTTTCGCGCTTAAGTACGCGTCCTTCCTCGGCTCAAACTACCTAGGCATTCGCCATTAGCTTTATCTCTCCCATCTTTCTTGCTAGAATTTAAAAAAACCTACTTACTTTAATTGTCAAAGAGCGGTGGAACGTAATAAATTTTTAGAATAAAAATTTAAACTTTCCTACCACGTTGAAATTTTCTCTTAAAAATTTCTTACGTGGTGGACCCGACCGGACTTGAACCGGTGACCTTCGCATTGCAAATGCGATGTTCTAGCCGCTGAACTACAGGCCCAAACGAGTCTATAAAGTTTATAAAGTGCAAAGTCCATAAAGTACAAAAAAAGTTCTTTATAGACTTTAAGAACTTTAAAAACTTTATAAACTATTTAAGTAGGCTGTTCGGAGAGCAGGTTTTGCTTCCAATAGTGCCTTTAAGAAAGGACTTTTTTCATTGGTAACTGAAATAATATCAAAAGAAAAAATCTTTGTCAATGGCATGTTAAAGTCGGGTACATCGGTGACAGTTTCTGTTTCTCGAAAAACTTGTAATGATAATACTCAAAAGGTGACCTGTAATCAAGGGTTTGATGAGGTCGTTTAAAGTTGTAGAAGATTAACCATTCGGTCAATCTCTCATTAGCTCTGACTAAATTAGATTCGGTTAAGTAAGGCTCAAAATATTCATCAGTCTCCATAAATTCCTCCTGGAGAGTTCGATTGAATCGTTCACAAACTGGATTATCTTTTGGAGTATGGACTCTTGAATAAATATGAATGATATTTAAACGTTTACAGGCTTCCTCAAAGTATTTAGCAAATTCACTACCATTATCAGAGAGTATTGCTGCAATTTTGCCATCAACCAAAACAGACAGTCTCATAAGAAAATCAAAAGCAGAAAGACTTGATTTTGAATTGTAAGATCTGGCATAGGCAATCTTCTTTTCATGTTCAACTGCGGTTATGATATATCTTTTGATTCCATAAGGTAGATACAAAACAATTGAGTCAGTTGTAAAAAAGA
>PFRZ01000014.1:0-22949 GCA_002788805.1 Candidatus Roizmanbacteria bacterium CG_4_9_14_0_2_um_filter_35_15
TCAATCTTTTTTTCTTCATATGGAGCTAAAGAAGTGATGTTTATTTTAGTCTTATCAGAAACAACCTTCTCTCCTTTAATCTCAACCGGAATATCCCAAAGATAGATATTGCCAGTATTTTTAACAACAAAACTGCCGGAGACCTGACCTTTATCAGAGATTTCTGTTGGTAGATTAATCTTGTCAATGATTACCTCTTTTTTTTCTTCAGGATAGGAAGCGGCTGGTTTAATCGAAATATCTTGAGAGTTATCGATTTTATACATACCGGCTGGTAAGGGATAGTCGGGTTTTTTTCCATGAATGACAAAAACAATATGATTTAGGTCAAAAGAAGATAGATAGTCGATGCCGGAAGTATTTTCCCAGGTTGGGTCGATTGGTTTCCAAAGCTCACTTTTTGAATCATAGTACTCTGGCCAAGCGTGAAGAACATCAGAGGCTAAAGAAAGCGGCCGTAGACGCGAGTCAGAAGAAAAACCATAGCCCTCAATCTCTCTTGAATAGATGCTTTTTTCCCGAGCCAAGGCGATAAAAAGATCGGTAAACTCCATGCAGACTGCTTGATTAGGATTTGATAAAACTCTATCAGCACCAAGACGAAAACTGTTTTTAGTCACTCGCTGATAAGCATACTGTAAATGGCTAACCACATAGGAATATACATCAGCGGCCGTGTTGCCATAGTTGAGTTTTTCCGGATCTTTGACGGTCCAATATTCTTCTGAATTTAAAAGATATTTTTTTTGTTGGTTAAATAGCTGCCTAAAAACCGGAACCACTTCTCCTCGGGGGTGAGAAAAAACTTCAATCACCTCGCTAACGTTGACGGTTTTTGTTTCTTTTGGTTTTAAAAAATAATTGGCCAGTAAATTACCATCTTCGTCTTGATAAAAAAACAAGGGCTTCTCACTAATTGACTGGAAGTATATTTTTTGATAGCTCGTATCAGGAGGAAAAGCCACCTCAACAACAACTGGCACTAAACTAGGATTTTTTAAATTATAAGTAAGATTAGCTTGATAAAGTTGACTGTCGCCAAAAACCGCATAGATGGTTTTAGTGGAAGGATTGCTCCAGATAATTTGCCGTCCGGAAATTGAATCAGGCCGCGGTTTAGCAATTGATATCTTTTTATCAGTCCCTTCTGGAAGATTAACAATTACTTTATAGCTGCCGTTTTCTTTACTCTCCATTACCGGCAACATCACTTCCCAAACATTACCGTTGATTTTAAAAAGATTAGCCTGATTAAAAGTTAAATGAAAATTATTAACTGAATCACGGCCAATATTGGGATGGGAAAACTCCATCTCTACTTTGGTATTAAGATTTTGATTAGTTACTTGAGGGTCAACCTTACCATTATCGTCTTTCACCTCAAGATTGCTAACCGTAAAAGACTGGGGAAAACTAATAGAAAATTTGTTGACATAAACGTCGCTACGAAGATTGGTAATTTTTATTTGAAAGTTCACCTGTGAGTTAAGATTATTTTGGTATTGAGAGAGATTATATTCAACTTGATAATCAATCTGAACATCAGCAGCATAAACTATTGTCGAAAAACGAACAAATAACGTTAAAACAAGAAAAAAAAATAATATCTTTAAGACTTTAAGCATTTTAATTTCAAATGACAAATTTCAAATTTCAAATCAATGATAAATGTTTTAATATTTAAAATTTGATATTTGAATTTGATTTGTTATTTGTTATTTGTAATTTGTTATTTTGTTTAAATATTGACCCGTATAAGAAGATTTTACCTTAACAATACCATTAATTTCACCTTGATAAATAACTCTTCCTCCACTTTCTCCTCCTTCTGGCCCTAAATCAATAATATATTGACAGTTTTTAATCACATCAAGATTATGTTCGATAATAATTACCGTATTCCCCCGATCTACCAACTGATGAAGGGTGATTAATAGTTTTTCAATATCAAAGAAATGAAGGCCGGTAGTTGGTTCGTCCAAGATGTAAAGAGTTCTGCCGGTTTCTCGTCGAGAGAGCTCGTTGACCAGTTTAATTCTTTGCGCTTCGCCTCCTGATAAAGTCGGCGCTGGCTGACCCAATTCCAAGTAGCCTAAACCGGTCCTCTGCATAAAATCAAGCTTGGAAAAAATTCGCCAATGATTACTAAAAAAAACTGCTGCTTCATCAATGGTCATCTTTAAAATATCATAGATATTCTTTCCTTTATATTTAACTTCCAATGTCTCTTGATTATAGCGACGGCCTTGACAGACGTCACAGGTAACATAGACATCAGCTAAAAATTGCATCTCTATTTTTAACACTCCAGCTCCCTGGCATTTTTCGCAACGGCCACCTTTGACATTAAAGGAAAATCTTCCTTTTTCAAAACCTCGTTCTTTGGCATCTAAGCTATTGGCAAAAATCTCTCTAATCTCATCGAAAAACCCAACGTATGTCGCCGGGTTGGAACGCGGTGTCCTGCCGATTGGTGACTGGTCGACTAAGTAAACACGGTCAAGATACTGATAGCCTAATAACTTTTCAAACTGGCCAATGGCTTCCTGGTAATATCCCTCAAGATAATACTTTAAAGCCGGATATAAAGTCTCAACTACTAATGATGACTTGCCGCTGCCGGAAACACCGGTCACCGCGATTAAATTTCCTAAAGGAAGATCTAGATTAATACTTTTTAGATTATACTGTTTGACTCCTTTAAGACTAATCATCCCTTGATTTTGGCATAAAGGTCTCTTTCTCAACTCAATGGTTTTTTTCTTAGTAATAAATAAACCTGTCAGGGATTTTGTTGACTTTTTCATTTCTGATAAACTGCCGGTAAAAACTATCTCTCCTCCATGTTTGCCGGCCTTCGGTCCTAGCTCAATCAGATAGTCAGCTGATTCTATTGTTTCCCGATCATGCTCAACCACCAAAACACTATTGCCTAATTTTTTTAGATTTTGAAGACTTTTTATTAAGGCAGAAACATCTCTGGGATGAAGTCCGATTGACGGCTCGTCTAAAACATATAAAACACCTGTTAGTCCTGTCCCTATCTGTGACGCCAGTCTAATCCTTTGCAACTCACCGCCAGCTAAAGTCTTTGCCTGACGGGAAATCGTCAGATAAGAAAGACCAACGTTGGTTAAAAAAGTCAATCTCTCAACAATCTCTTTAATGATTGGTCTAGCTATCTGCTGCTCATAGATAGTTAAAAGTTTCGACAACTTTTCAGAAAAGTAATCGAGAAGGAACTCTATTGACCTGTCTGAAAGTTGCGTGATATTCAGGTTATCAACGGTTACTGAAAGAACTTCTGATTTTAACTTTGCTCCCTGACACTCTGGACAAACCTTCTCCCGCATATATTTCTGAATTTCCATCATCCGGTAATCGCCCTGATTCTCAAAATATCGTCTCTCCAGTTCTGAAACAATGCCGTCAAACTTTTCATAGATGACGGTCGGCCGGCCATAGCGATTAACTCCAGGAACCCGATAAACTTTGTCCGTTCCGTAAAGAAGAATTTTTATTTGGTTATTGGTGAGTTGGTTTATTGGTTTATTAAGGTCGATACCTTCTTCCTCGCTGGCTTTTTTTAACAGTCGTATATACCAGGTCTCATGAAAAAACATTCTGTTAAAAGATAAAATTCCCCCTTCTAAAATACTGAGATTTTTATTAAAAACTAACTCTGGATCAACGGCAAAGATGGTACCGATTCCTTTACAGTTTGGACAGGCGCCTAAGGGAGAGTTAAAAGAAAACATCCGTGGCTCAAGCTCAGTCAGGGAAATATTACAGTCAGAGCAGGAAAACTTCTCGGAAAAAAGGAGCTTGTTAACAATCACTAATCCGTCTGATAAATTTAATGATTGCTCAACGCTACTTCCTAATCTTGATTTCAAATTAGCCAAAAATACTTCATTTTTTAATTCTTTATGACGAACTGAAAAACGGTCAACCTCAACTTCAATCGTATGCTTATTGGTTTTGATTAAATCAATCTCTTCATTTAAGCTTTTTTCTCGACCATCAAGGCTAACTTTAGTAAATCCTTTGCTGCGAAGATTAGCAAACAACTCTTTAAACTCGCCTTTTTTCTCTCTGACCACCGGTGAATAAACGACAAAACTATGAGGCTTGATCTTGTCGTCTTGAAGTTGACGAAGGATGACGCTGATAATTTTTCCCACGATTTCATCGACTGACATCTTGGAAATTTCTCTCTGGCAGTTGGGGCAGTGAGGATGACCGATCCGCGAAAAAAGCAGTCGGAAGTAGTCATAGATCTCGGTAATCGTACCGACGGTTGAGCGGGGATTATGGGAAACAGTTTTTTGGTCAATAGAAATTGATGGTGACAGTCCTTCAATCAAATCAACATCAGGCTTGTCCATCACGCCTAAAAACTGCCGAGCATAGGCCGAGAGCGACTCAACATAGCGTCGCTGACCTTCGGCATAAATAGTGTCAAACGCTAAAGATGATTTACCGCTACCAGAGATTCCGGTAATTAGTACCAGTTTATTTTTGGGAATATCAAGATTGATATTTTTTAGGTTATGCTGTCGAGCACCCTTGATGCGAATGTAATCCATAGGTTAATTTTCAATTTTCAGTTCTCTTATTTTCTCCCTGATTTTAATTGCCATTTCAAAATTTAATTCCTCCGCCTGTTTTCTCATTTCAAGCTCTAACTTTTTCACTAACCTCTTTTTATCATAAGGAGTGAGACCTTGAGGATTGACAGTTTTATCAAAAACTAAGAACTCTCCTTCCTTCTCAATGATTTTTTCCCTGATTGGTTTATAGATAGTTTTGGGAATAATTTTATGTTTTTTATTGTACTCCAGTTGATACTTCCTTCTTCTTTCGATCTCGTCAACCGCCAGTTTGATTGAAGTCGTAATCATATCAGCATAGATAATCACTTTGCTCTTGATATTTCTTGCCGCTCTTCCCATGGTTTGAATAAGCGAGGTCCGTGATCTTAAAAATCCTTCCCGGTCAGCGTCAAGAATAGCCACTAAGGAAACCTCCGGCAGGTCTAGTCCTTCGCGGAGTAAATTAACGCCAATTAAAACATCAAACTCACCTTTTCTTAAGTTATCTAAAATATCACTTCGCTCTAAGGTTTGAATATCACTATGAAGATAAGAGGCTTTTATCTTTTTTTCTTTTAAATAATTTGATAAATCTTCAGCGGTTTTTTTGGTTAAGGTCGTCACTAAAATCTTTTCTTTATTAGAAGCTCTTTTCTCAATCTCTTTTATTAAATCAAAAATTTCATCCTTAGCTGGTCTAATCATCACCTCCGGATCAATGATTCCTGTTGGTCTTACTAATTGTTCGGTGACTTTCGATCTTTTTAACTCCCATTCATCCGGTGTCGCCGATATATAAATAATTTTTGTCGCTTGAGGATAAAATTCTTCAAACTTCAAAGGCCGATTATCAAAAGCCGCTCTTAGTCGAAAACCAAATTCAATCAAGGTTTTTTTTCTTGAATAATCGCCGTTATACATTCCGCGAAGTTGAGGAACAGTCATATGGGACTCGTCAATAAATAACAACCAATCTTTTCCATAAGCTTCTTGAAAATAGTTTAAAAGCGTATAAGGAGGATCGCCAGAACGTCTGCCGTCAAAATAGCGCGAATAGTTCTCAATACCATTAACATAACCTATTTCTTTTATCATCTCTAAATCATAGTTTACCTTTCTAATCAATCTTTCTGCCTCTAAAAATTTTTTTTGTTTCTTTAATGCTTCTGATTCTTTTTTCAGATCCTGTCGAATTTGTTGTTCAACATCTTCAAAAATATTCGGGTCAGTCATGTAATGTTTAGCGGGATAGATAATTAATTTAGTTATTAGTGATGAGTGATTAGTGATAAGTTTACCTGTTAAGGGTTCAAACTTCTGTATCTTTTTAATTTTGTTACTGTCTAATGTTACGCTGTAACCATAGTCCTCATAGGCCGGATAGATATCAATCCTTTCTCCCCTTATTCTAAATGTTCCTCTTTTAAACTCAAACTCACTTCTTTCGTACTGCAACTCAACCAGCCGCCTGGTAATAGTTTTCAGGTCAACTGTCTGACCAACTGTTAACTCAAGAATAAACTTTCCATACTCAACTGGCGAACCAATGTTATATATGCAGGAAACTGAGGCAACAACAATGACATCTTTCCTCGTCAAAATATTGGTTGTTGCCTGAAGTCTTAATTTATCAATTAGTTCATTGATCTCTGCTTCTTTTTCAATATAGGTGTCAGAAGCAGGAAGGTAAGCTTCTGGCTGGTAGTAGTCATAATAGGAGACAAAGTAGGAAACGGCATTTTTAGGAAAAAAATCGCGAAACTCCTGGTAAAGTTGGCCAGCTAATGTTTTGTTGTGGGAAATAATCAAGGTCGGCAATTGTAACTTTTGGATGACGTTGGCCATCGTAAATGTTTTACCGCTACCAGTTACACCAAGAAGTACCTGATTTTTTAATTCCATTTTAATCCCGGCAATTAATTTTTCAATCGCCTGCGGTTGATCACCGGTCGGTTGAAAAGAAGAAATTAACCTAAACATAAAAACTATAAAAGCGAAGATACTAAATTTTTTGCGCTTTTGGGGTAGGGGCCCCAATTGCGTCAAAAAATTTCGGTATCGAGCTTTTTAAAATGTAACCAATTATTTTATCATTTTCTCCGAAGTTTTTGAACCTTATGAATAATGTAGTAAATAGCGGCCGCCAAAATAACAAAAATAATCAAATACTCAAACTTCCGATAATAGCCGCTTATTGAATGCCAGTTCTTTCCCAAAGCAAAACCAACATAGGCTAACAGTCCCGACCAAATTAAAGAACCAAAAAAAGTAAAAAAAGAAAACTTCCAAAAGTTCATCTTTGCTACTCCAGCTGGCAAAGAAATAAAAGTCCGGACAATCGGCAAAATTCTGGAAAAAAAAGTGATTTTTTCTCCGTACTTCCTAAACCAGTTCTCGCTCCGATTATATTCGTGTTCGGTCATCAATAAATACTTTCCGTATTTTTTTATTAAAATTCGCACCACATGATCCTCTCCCCAATAACCTAACCAATAGGCTAAAACCGAACCAAATAAATTAGCCAAGGCACCGATAAAAATAATCGACAAAATATTAAACCGACCAACCGATGCCAGATATCCGGCAAATGGCATGGTGACTTCAGAAGGAATAGGAATGAGAGCAGATTCAGCTGTCATCAATAGAAACACACCTATGTAACCAGTTTTAGAGATGAATGATATAATTAGGTTGGTTAAAAAAGAGATTACATTCTCTATCATAATTTCAAATGATAAAGCTCAAATTTCAAATCAATAACAAATGATAAACATCAAATGTTTAAAACATTTATTCATTTGATATTTGAAATTGATTTGTTATTTGTCATTTGTGATTTGATATTAATATGTTATATATCGTTTCAACTCCCATCGGCAATCTTGACGATCTGTCTCTCCGTCAGGCAAAAACTCTAGTAAATTCCGATATTATTCTCGCCGAAGACACGCGCTCGGCAAAAATTTTACTTGACGCAATTAAACAACGTTTCCAATTTCAAGTTTCTAGTTTCAAGTCTCCAGTAATAGTTTCTTATTATAAAGAAGTTGAATTCGAAAAACTACCAGAAATCATTAGCTGGTTGAAACAGGAAAAAAAAGTTTCTCTTATCTCTGAATCCGGTTCACCCCTTATCTCTGATCCTGGATATCTCTTGGTGAAAACAGTCATTAAAGAAAAACTTCCCCTAACGATTGTTCCCGGTCCATCTGCTATTATAAGTGGTCTTCAATTATCAGGAATTAATCCAAACCAGTTTATGTTCCTCGGCTTTTTGCCAAAAAAAGAAAATCAAATTGTACAGTTGATTAATCAACTGTACACCATTAAAAAAACTTTTCCTGAAATGGTTTTTGTTTTCTACGAATCTCCTCAGAGAATTTATAGAACATTACAATGTTTTAAATCATTGGAATGGAGATCTGAAATCGTTATCTGCCGGGAGATGACGAAAAAGTTTGAAGAGATAATCAGAGGAAAGGCTGAAGAGTTATTAAAACGAAACTATAAGGGAGAACTAACAGTTGTTATTCAATAAAAGTCTCCTATCTTAATAAAAATTTCTTTCATCAACTGAGTTAATATTTTATTGGGAAAATAAAGGTTAAGTTTATTTTCTATCTTAGTCAATTTACTAATGATTTCTTCTTTTATTTCATCATATATCTTAGATTTAACTAAGGTTTTTTTATACCAGATAAAATCTTCTTTCTTAAAGTTTTCTTTGCCAAAAAAAGAATAAAAGCGTTTCTTTTCTTTATTATTTGACTTTTCCAGAAATTTTTTAATAAGTAAGGTGTTTTTTCCCTCTTTTATATCAGAATCAGTCGGTTTTCCCAGAGTTTTTCCATTAGCAAATGTTCCTTCAAAATCATCTTTTATCTGAAATAAAATACCCACTTCTCTTAAAATTTCCTCCCATTTTTCTACTTCTTTTTCCCCAACTTGAGCCAAGCTAAAAGCAATAATGGCTGGTTTAATAAATGAGTATCTAGCGGTTTTAAGTTCCATAATTTTATTTACATCAGCAATTTTAACAGTATCCAGATACTCTCCGATCAAAAGCTCCTGTTTAAACTCGTTATATAAATTAATTGTTTTTGATTTATTTATTTCCTGAGAAAATATCTCGTCAACCAACATTAATGCCAAATCTCCGGCCAGAATTGCTGTTGACAGGTCATATTTTTTATGAACTGTCGGGTGTCCTCTTCTTAAATCACTCTTATCAATAATATCATCATGAATCAAAGCAAAACTATGAAACAGTTCAAAAATAAAAGAAAGTTTTAAAACTGCCGCTAAATTTTGAGAAGAGTAGCTTGAAAAAGCATAGTAAAAAATTGCCGGCCGAAACCGCTTGCCGCCATTATTAATAAACTCTCTTATTACTTTAAATAAAAAGCTTGCTTTTTTATCAATTTGCTCAGCTGATTTTATTTTTTTATCTAAATAGACATTTATTTCTTTATTAAATTGTTTTTTAAAATCTAAAAGTAAGTTCATTTGCCAAATCGTCTCTGACGTTGTAAATAATTATTAATAGATTTTTCTAACTCTTTTGCGGTAAAGTCGGGAAAATAGAGATCGGAAAAATAAAGCTCGCTATACTCACTCTGCCAAAGCATAAAACCAGACAGTCTTTTTTCACCACCGGTTCTAATAATCAAATCTGGATCCGGAATTCCTGTCGTGTCTAAATAATTGCCAAAGTTTTCCTTAGTTAAATTTCGAATTTCGAATTTCGAATTTCGAATTTTCTTTATCGCTCTTATTATTTCATCTCTTCCTCCGTAATTTAATCCTAAAACTAGAGTCATTTTTTTATTCTCCTTAGTATCTGCTGTAATTTTGAGTATTTCTTTTTGAAGATCCTTAGGCAAGTTGGTTAAATCACCAATTATCTTAAGTTTTATTCCTTTTTCTTTAAATTCTTTTAATTTATTTTTTAAAAAAAATCTTGTTAGATCAAATAAATAGTCCAGTTCTTCTTTGCTTCTACCAATTAAATTTTCTGTTGATAAAGCCCAAAAAGTAAAGTACTTAATGTTGAGCTTCGCTAGTTCGCTAATTAAATTTGGAAGAGTGGTTTGAGCGGCATATCGATGTCCTTCAATCGTCGGTAGTCCTTTTTCTTTTGCCCAGCGCCGATTTCCGTCTGGAATAATCACCACATGCTTGGGAAGATGATTTTTATTGTTCATAATATCTTAATTTTTATATTTTTAATCTTATCAGAATAGCCTTTTTCTATCAAAACCTTTCTTATCTCTTCAATAAATATAGGTAAAGCGTCTTTTTCTTGAATAACTTTAACTACTTTTCCCTTTTTAAAAATAACCGCCTGATTTTTCCCGCCGCAAATACCAATATCAGCAAAGCTCGCCTCTCCCGGACCATTGACAACGCAACCCATCACAGCAACTTTTATCGGAGCATCGACATTTGCTAATATTTTCTCCACTTTTTTTGCCAAACCAATTAAATCGATTTCAGTCCGACCGCAAGTCGGGCAGGAAATTATCTCCACTCCTTTTTGACGCAGTTTAAGAGATTTTAATATCTCCCAAGCAATTTTTACCTGTTCTAATGGATCGCTGGTCGTAGAAACTCTAATTGTATCCCCAATTCCTTCAGCTAAGATTGAACCAATACCGACAGCGCTTTTCACTATACCTGCTAAAGACGGCCCGGCTTCAGTAATCCCAACATGTAAAGGATAGTGATAACGTTTGGCAAACATTAAATGAGTTTCTCGAGTAATCATAGTGTCTGAACCTTTTAGCGAAACAACTATATCAAAAAATTTTAAATCTTCGAGAATCTTAATATATCTTATAGCTGATTCGATCATTACTCTTGCTATTCCAAATTTTCCATACTGAAAAAATAAATCTTTCTCTAAAGATCCCATGTTTATCCCAATTCTAATCGGAATATTTTTTTCTTTACAAGCTTTGACTACAGCCTGAACTTTATCCTTACTACCAATATTTCCCGGATTAATTCTTACCTTATCAACTCCTTGTTTAATTGCTTCCAAAGCGATTAGATATTGAAAATGAATATCAACAACCAAAGGAATATTTATCTGTTTTTTTATCTCTCCCAAGGTTTTTGCCGATTCAATATCCATTGCTGTTACTCTGATAATTTCACAGCCGACTTTCTCTAATTCATCAATCTGTTTTACGGTCGCATCAATATCTTTTGTTCTCGTCTGCGTCATTGACTGCACCCAAACTGGGTTGCCACCACCGATAGTTAACTTGCCGACTTTAACTGGTCGGGTTTTATTTCTGGTTATATAGTCTCTGTCCATAAAATATTTTTATATCTAACTTTTAAGTTGTTAAAAGTAGCTTTCGCTTTTTTTTCTTCATTAAAAAACCCAACCATTGCTAAACCTGATCCAGCCAGAACTGTTTTCAACGCTCCATTATCTTTTAAATCATTTTTAATACTAATAATCTCTAAACAACAATTAGTTGCTAGCGATTCAAAGTCATTATATAAATTTTCTAAAATATTTTTTTTATCTTTAAACCTAATTGCTTGTTTAATTTTTTCTAATTTAGATAGATTTTTCCCAATTTTATTAACGTCCAAATTATTATACATCCATTCTGTAGAAGGTTTTTTTTTATTTGGAATAATGATCACCAGCCAAAACTTAGGCAGTTTAAAAGAAAGAGGAATTACTTTACTTCCATCACACTCAATCTGACACATTCCTCCTTGTAAACAATAATGGACGTCTTTCCCTAATTCTTTTGCTAATTTATTCAATTTTGATCTATCTAAATTTACTTGCCAAAGTTTCGCTAATCCTTTAATCGCCGCCGCCGCATCACTACTTCCTCCAGCCAATCCAGCTTTTACTGGTATATTTTTTTCTAATCTGATTTTCGCTCCCAGACTGGGATTATTAACATTTTTTTTTAATAAAATCGCGGCTTTATAAATTAAGTTATCTTCTGTTTTCGCTAGTTGAGAACTATCTGAGATGACCTGAATTTTATTCTTGATTCTTTCAAAAAATAAATTATCGTGGAGGTCTAACTGACAGTTAATAAATTTTACCGGATATAAGCCATTTTTTAATGGTCGAGGAATTATATGAAGATTTAAATTTAATTTAGCGTACGCCTTCAATTTAATCACTTTTTTTCTTTAAACTAACTATGGTCAAGACTTGAATTCCTTTGCCTTTCCCAAAAGCAGTTAATCCTTCTCCGGAAGTAAAAGTAATTCCAATTTGATCAAAGTTAATATTTAATAATCTTGCTAATTTTTCTTTTATTTTTACAACTACATCAATACTTAAATAAGGTTTTTTTGCCTCAACAGAAATTGAAATATTTTCTATTAAATAATTTTTATTTTTAATAATATTTAATATATATTCCAGATATTTTGTGCTATCTTTGATTCCCTGTTTCAAACATATATCATCAGACCAAGTACCTAAGGAATCTCCGCCAACTGCCGAACTTAAAGCATTGCAAAGACTGTGAATGATTACATCACCGTCAGAATTTCCTTTCAATCCTCCATTATCAGATATTTTTACTCCGCCTAAAATCAAAGGTTTATTTTTGGCTTTTTCAAAAGGATGAGAATCTTGACCGATGCCGACTCTAGACATTTTTATTTAAAAAAACTTTTTAATACTTCACTAGCTAAAATTAAATCTTCAGGATATGTAATTTTAAAATTTAAATAAGAACAGGGAACGATTCTTGCTTTTATGCCAATTCTTTCCAAAAGCTGAGTATCATCAGTGCCAGTAAATTTATCCTCATCTGCTTTTATAAAAGCTTCCCATAAGTCACCAAAATTAGCAACTTGAGGTGTTTGAGCACACCAACTGAATTTTCTTAAAGGTGTAAATTCAACTATGTTTTCTTCATTGCTGATTTTTACCGTATCTTTTGCCAGATTAGCAAGAAGGGCTGCTTTATATTCTTTGGCCGCTTTATAAACTTGTCTTATTTCTTTTTCTGATACAAAAGGATTTACTGCGTTATGTATCCCAATTAAATCTTTTTTATCTGCTTTTGATTTTAACCATTTTAATACTGTAAAAATTGATTCTTGCCTCGATTGATCAGCTTCAATAATTGTTAATATTTTTTTAAATTGATGTTTTTTTATTATTGTATTTATTTTCTTTATGTCGTCTTTTTTTACTGAAATAATAATCTTATTAACAATTTGATTATCTTCAAAAATTTTTAAAGTCCAATAAATTAAAGGCCGATTGTTTAAATCAGTAAATATTTTATTACAATTTAACCTTGACCTTTTACCTTTACCTCCAGCTGTAATAATCAGATAATTCATAAATTAGTTGCCGATAATTTGAATAATAATTTCTCTATTCCGACCACAATCAAGCTCTATGGCAAAAATTCTTTGCCAAATACCCAGCATTAATTTACCTGAAATTATTGGGATCGCTTCTGAAGATCCTAATAATAAATGAAGACAGTGTGAGTGTCCATTCAAGCAATCAGAAACACCGGGTTCACAAACCAAGTTTTCCGTTCTAATTGTTAAGTCATTATGGCGATAATAGGCATTTTTAGGCAATAATTTTTTAATAAAACTGACAAAGTCCTCAACTATCCCTTTTTCTTTTTCGTTTATTCTCACCGCCATTGTCGTATGTTTTGAATAAATCGAAACCGATCCGTTTTTTATTTTTGACTTAAAAACAAATTTTTTAACCAAATCAGTCAAATCAATAAACTCCAAAGATTTTTTTGATTTTAGTTTTATTGTTTTACTGATAATTTTCATAGATCATTTTCCTAGTTAACTTATCAACTAATAATATTTCCGATAAACCAGGATTTTTAATAGTTTTATGTTTATTCATTGCCTGAAAAATAATTTTTGGAATATCTAAAAATTTTATTTTTTCTTTTAAAAAAAGTTCCACGGCTACTTCATCAGCGGCGTTTAAAACCGTCGGCATTGTTCCGCCGATTTTTATTGCATCATAAGCCAATCTTAAACATGTAAATGTTTTTAAATCTGGCTTTTCAAAGGATAAACTTTTAAGCTCTGTAAAAGAAACTCTTGGTAAATTATTTTTTAATCTTTTTGGGTAACTTAAAGCATATTGAATTGGAACTTTCATATCAGGCAAGCCGAATTGACCAATGATTGAACCGTCTTGGAAAAGCACGGCTGAATGGAGAATGCTTTGAGGATGTACTACAATCTCAATTTTTTCGACCGGAATATCAAACAACCATTTGGCTTCAATTAATTCCAATCCTTTATTCATTAAGGTGGCACTATCAATAGTAATTTTATTTCCCATCTTCCAGTTGGGATGATTAAGAGCTTGTTTAAAATTAACAGTTTCAAGGTCTTTAGGTTTTTTTCTCAGGAATGGACCACCACTACAGGTCAAGATTATTTTTTCTACCTCTTTTTTATTTCCTGCTCTTAAACTCTGCCAGATAGCGCTGTGTTCGCTGTCAATTGGAAATAATTTCACTTTTGGTCTTTTTTTTAATTCCTTTTTTATCAGTTTTCCTGCCAAAACCATTACTTCTTTAGTAGCTAAAGCAATATTTTTATTGCTTTTAATTGCAGTTAGGGCTGGTTTAAGTCCAGCTGCGCCGGAGATAGCAATGACAACAATATCGCAATTAATTAATTTAATCAGTTTTAATATTTCCTTCTCTCCGTAAAAACTTTTTATATTTTTTTCTCTTAAATTATTTTTTTTATCATAGACTCCAACATATGACGGGCAAAATTCTTTTATCTGCTCTTTTAATAAATCTATATTACTTCGGCAAACTAATCCCACTACTTGAAAATGTTTTTTATTTTGACGAATAACTTCCAAGGTTTGCCTGCCAATTGATCCGGTTGAACCTAAAATTAAAACCTTTTTCATATTCTTAAATTGTTGGTAAAGAAAAATTAATATTTTCTTTAATCACAGACAGTTCTTCAACGGTTACTCCTTGCTTTTTAAAATAATTAATAACCTCTTCAATTAAATATTTTGGCGCTGATGTGCCGGCAGTGATTCCTAATTTTTCTACATTTTCTAACCAAGAAAGTTTTATCTCGGATTTATCGTTGATTAAGTATGCATGTTTACCCGATTTTTCAGCAACTTCTTTTAATCTATTAGAGTTAGAGCTTTCTTTAGATCCGATTACCAAGACCAAGTCGACTTTTTTTGCTAACTCTTTTACAGCATTTTGGCGGTTTTGAGTAGCATAACAGATATCAAAAGCTGGCGGTTGCACTAATTTCGGAAATCTTTTTTTCAAATAATTAATTATTTCTTTAGTGTCATCGAAACTTAATGTCGTTTGAGTCAAAACTATTATTTTATCTGTTTGAGGAGGAGTGATTTTTTTTGCCTCTTTGATTGTCTGAACCAAGACTACGGAATTGGCAGGAATTTCTCCTAAGACTCCTTCTGCCTCAGGATGATTCTTGTGGCCGATATAAAAAATAAAATATCCTTGTCCGTTAAATTTTTTTGCCTCTAAATGAACTTTATTTACTAAAGGACAAGTGGCATCAAAAACTTTAAGTTTTTTTCTTTTGGCTACTTGATATAAGTTTGGAGAACTACCATGAGCGCTGAAAATAACTGTTGACCCGTCTGGAATATTATTGATGTCTTCGACAAAGATTACCCCTCTTTTTTCAAAGTCTGATATGATATGACGATTATGGACTATTTGATGCCTGACATAAATAGGCGGTTTGTGTTTCTTCAAGACTAGATCCAAAATATCAACGGCCCTTTTTACTCCGGCACAAAAACCTCTCGGTGAAACTAAGTAGATTTTTTTTAGCTTTTTCATATCTTTGTAGTCGAAGGATAATTATTAATCATTTGTTTTTGACTAGATAAACGGTATACGAAAGAAACGAAAATAATAAAGAAGAACAGAATACGGTAAAAACCAGGTTAAATAAAGGATTATCATATAAAAAATTCTTAAAAAATTTTGTTTTGAGGAAAACCTGACGGCTAAATACCCTAAAATCAATTTCCAGATTAAAAGACTCAAAGAAAAAGCGATAAAAAAAATGCTAAAGGTCTTGCCTAAAAGAGAAAGGGTTCTTGGCGGCGGAAGAAATATATACAACAGAGAGGTTGATAAAAACCAAATTAGGGTGGGAAAAAGTGAATAAGAAAAAGTAAAAATAAAACTGGAAAAAGATGCTTGTTTTTTTGTTAATAAATAAAAAAAAGAGGTGGTTAATAAAAAATTAGCAAAAAAAATAATAAATATTAAAGTGGCTGGATAGGGTTTATCCCGTAAAAAATAGATAAATTTAAAATATAGAAAAACTGAAACAGAAATAATTAATAGTTGATAATAATCTTTCTCTAGACTGATTTTACGCATTGTTTTGTAGGGATAAATGATAAGAAGAAAAAATCTTTTGATAACAATAATAAGGGCAGTAAAAAAATCAATCAGGAACGTTTTAAAATCCATATTGTAAAATTGTTACTAATCTTATAAGCAGCTTTCCTAATAGTAGATATAAAACTAATGAAATTAAAAAAGTAAAAGGAATGACGTAAACAAAAGGAATTGTTTTGAAATAAGCAGTTATTTTTTTGAAATAAAAAGTTATAAAATCAATTCCTAAGTCGTTTGGTTCAATAGAAAAAACCTCATTTAATTTTTTTTTCAAACGAAGATTTATTTCCGTCATAGTTCCTTGTTAAAAACTTTGGTAAAGCTTTTCCTTGCCCTAAATAATAAACTTTCTGTCGCCTTAAACTTCATCTTTAGTTTCTCGGCGATCTCACTGACATTTATTCCTTCTATATATTTTAGTCGGAGAATCACTTGATAATCATTCGGGAGAGATTCAAGTATTTTAAATATTTTTTTTCTCAATTCCTTTTTATCAATCTCTTCATCGATAAAAACTACTTTTAAACTTTCAACTATATATGAAGGAAGTTTGGAAAAAAGAATATTTTTTATCTTTTTTTTTCTTATTTGATCAACTATTTTATGTCTGGCAATAGAAAATAAAAATGTTTTTAAGGAAGATTGAAAGCGAAAGTCACGAAGTGCCTCAATAAAATCCATAAAAATATCCTGGGTCAATTCTTCGGCTAATTGATAGTTGTTGATTTGAGATTTTACAAAGTTAAAGATCGAAGGTTGATATTTTTTATAAACATAAAAGAGTGCTTTTTCGTCTCTTTGAATTATCTTTTTCAATAATTCTTTTTCTTCTTGGCTAGTATCCATATCCCATATTTTAACATGTTCCGGGATTTTCTTTATCAATTTCCTCATCACTCACTGATGGAGCTTTTCAAGATCTAACTCATTGAGTCCAGAGGGGAGGATTCGAACCTCCGCAGCCTTGCGGCGAGAGTTTTACAGACTCTTCCGATTGTCCACTCCGGCACCTCTGGTTAGTAGATAAATTATAACAAAACAGAGTAAAAAGTTCTAACTTCCTCCACGAGTCTAGACTGACATATTTTAGAGCATAAAGACAATCTAATTATCCTATGATTGGCAGTTTTATATTTCCTTGAAGATATTTAATATACAGATCTACGGCATCTCCATGATCAAAAGCAAATAAATCTTTAGGAGGTAGTTTATCTAAATCAAACCACTTTAGCTCCTTAACTTCCTCATCTGAGGTTTTGATTTGTTTTATTGCTTCTGTAATGAAGATGATGTCAACATTTTGCCGATCTTCTTTGGGCCTCTTGGGATTATCATTAATTCGTAGTAATTGAAGGTAGCCAATTTCCCACCCGCTCTCTTCCATAACTTCTCGTTTAACCGCTTGTATTAAATTCTCATCTCTACCAAAAAAACCACCAAGTAAACCCCATTTTCCCGACTCAAGAATAGGTTTACCATTTAAAGTCCCTCTTTTACCTAAAAGAATTTTATTATCTTTAATAACTATTGCGTTAACAGTTACGTGACGTAATGATGATTTATTATTATTTTCAAATATACAAGTCATCATAATAATATTTTATCAATTTAACTCACTAAATTTATGCATAAAAAATTATAACGTCCTCCACGAGTCTGGACCAGTTTTTAGCTCTTTATAAAACTCTACATGTTAGTAAGAGAGTTGACGAAGTTTTTTTAATACAGATTAAATTATTTAAGAAGTATCACCCCTATAACAATTAAGAATGCACTTAATATCTTTTTCCACAGATGGTCTCTTTCCTTTAAAAAGAAAACCGAACTTTGTGACAACGCGTGGATTGATTAACAGTAAAAAAATTCCTGGCAGAAGAAAACTTATTGCTGTATAAGAATAGACATCGATCCTATGCTTAAGGATAAAAGCATCGTTGGTGACAGCTAAACCATAACAGATTGCAAACCCAAAAGCATAGGCTACCCCTTTATTAAATTTAAGGCTATCTACTTTGGCTTTAGAAATAAGAAAACATGAAGAAATATTAATGCAGAAAGAATGGTGATTATCGAACGGCTCGCTGTCAGAATGGTAGCTTCCGACGCTTCAATATACTGGAGTGCCTTATAGATAAATACTGTCCCCGATCCGTAAAGTACCGTCAGCAGGAAAAAATTAAGAGGCAGCCGAGTGATTGGAGGCATGATAAAACCCCTCCATAGTGCGAAGAGGCTGATGATAGCAGCGCAAAAAAAAGCGTCGCTTTTATCATCTTTCATGAGTACCCGTTGGAGTACATTGGAAATGGATAAGGCAATAACACTTATAAGAGCAAATATTAACCAATTCATAACTCTCATTTTAACACAAAAAAAGGACTGCTTCTACGCTCCAAACTTAATTGTTCACAATAGATTGTTACATCCTCCACCAATCTGGACTCATCTTTTAAAGCCTTCTGACAAACCGATATTTTGAATAGAGAGAGGACGTTCGAACCTTTTTGTTATAATATGATATGAATTTTAATGAAATTATTATTCCTTAAAAAATATGGGTTTTTTAAGTGCAAATGTATACTTTTTTATAGGAGTTATCGTTATGGCTATTATTGATTTTTTGCTACCTCATCATTATCTTGAAGAAAAAATATGTCGTAAACAAAATATTATTGATCGTAAACTACTTTCAACAGGATTTGTCGTAACGCTTGGACTTATTATTCATAACTTTCCTGAGGGGATGGCTGTTTTTCTTAGCTCATTTACCAATGTGCGACTTGGAATATTATTAGCTATTGCTATTGCAATTCACAATATTCCAGAAGGTATAGCAGTTGCCGCTCCTATTTATCATGCTACCCTAAACAAAAGCAAAGCAATTAAATATGCGTTTATATCAGGAATGGCAGAGCCACTTGGAGCGATCATTTCTTATCTGATACTCAAGCCATAACTATGTCGCCGTTTACGATTTCAGCCAAACGTATTATATTTCAAACCCCAAGGGATTCCGTTACATCGCCTTGAGGAGATTGTTCTATTACCAGATGAACTAGAAGCATTAAAACTATATGAAATAGACTGCTTGGATCAAACAAAAGCAGCGGAGAAAATGAATATTTCCCAACCAACGTTTGCGAGGATTTTAGATAGTGCTCAGAAAAAAGTTGCAGGTGCAATAGTTCAAGGAAAAGCAATTAGAATAGAGAAAAAATGAGTTTACTATACTAAATTCGTGCGTAAAAAGTTCTAATCCCTCGACTCATTTTTTAAGGTGTAGGAGTTGGACTTGAGGTTGGAGTTATAGTCGGAGTTGGGGTAGTTGTCGCTTCGGTTGTTGGTTCGGGGGTAGGACTTTGACTAGGCGTAGGAATTGCTTCTTCAAATTTTTTCCCACCTGTGGTGACAACAATATCAAACTCACTATCCTCATAAAGATGCGTGGAATCGATTTTAATCTCATTAAAGGTCGTTTTTAAAGCATCTTTAACATCACTGGCAACATCATCAAAACCCTCTCTTGCAGTTATAGTTGTAATTGTGTTATTGAAGTCTTCCGCGTTAGCGGTTTTGATATTGTCAGAATCATATCCGGCCTTTTTTAAATCCTCTACAGCAGTTCCTGCCTGACCGGGGGTACCGGTACCATTTAATACCTGAATCTTCACGGATTTCTTATCAATCTCTGATTTTTCTGTTGGCGACGGTTCTTTCTTTTCAATAAGATCCGTCTTAGGCTGTTCTGTTTTTTTGGGCTGTCGAAGCAAAAACATACCTCCAAGAATTGCAGCAATAATAATGATAAAAACAATAATTACTGTTTTTTTATTTTTACTCCCTCCTTGTTGGTTTGAATAGGGTGAAGTCATATCTATTACATGTATACCATGAATTTTCAAATTTGCAAGCGAAATAAAACTGTATAACTTTAAAAACTTCAGCTAATATTCAGTAAATAACTGTTAAAATATTTTTTTATGAATAAGCGTATAGTTGTTATTTCAATTATTATTTTAGAGATAGTTATTGGAGTTTTTACTTATAGCTTGATATTTAAAAACTCAAAAATTCAAAATAATTCTGCTTCAGACAAAACCAATTACGGTGGTTTAATAAACGAATCAAATCCTTTGTCAATCGAATATATGCGAAAACAGGAATATCCTGGAAGCGATATTATTATAGAACAAACCCTTCCAGATGGTTCTGATTATTCTAGATACATTGTTTCTTACAAATCAGATGGATTAAAAATTTATGCTTTATTAACAGTTCCCCAGGGAGAGAAACCAAAAACCGGATGGCCAGTAATTATTTTCAATCACGGTTATATTCAGCCAGAGCAGTACAGGACAACCGAGAAATATATTACTTATACGGATGTGTTTTCCAGAAACGGATATATTGTATTTAAATCCGACTACCGTGGTCATGGAAATTCCGAGGGAAAACCAGAAGGCGCCTATTATTCTCCCGTATATACAATCGACATATTCAATGCTGTTTCTTCGATGAAAAAATATAAAGACGCTGACCCAAATAGAATTGGTATGTGGGGACATTCAATGGGAGGAATGATAACTTTGCGATCGATGGTAGTAACAAAGGATATTAAAACAGGTGAAATTTGGGCAGGAGTCGTCGCTTCATATGAAGATTTAACGAATAATTGGCACCATCCGGACCTCAACCCCAGACCCTCTTTTATTCCTTCTCAAAGAGAACAAGCAGCAAGACGGCCGGGAAGACAGGAGCTCATTGATAAATACGGTGATTTTAAAACAAATCCCCAGTTTTGGCAGTCAATCTCACCCATATCGTTTGTCAAAGATATTTCCGGCCCCATACAGCTTCAACACGGAACGGCAGACGGAAAAGTACCATTACTTTTTAGTGAGAAATTAAATGAAGCGTTGAAAAGCGTCAGTAAACCTGTAAGGCTATATGTTTATCAAGGAGACGATCATAATCTATCAAACAACCTTGATTTAGCATTGCAACGATCAGTAGAGTTTTTTGACAAGTATTTAAAAAAGTGACTACTTAATTATTTAAATAATTGAAGGAGTGTTTTTTGATTATCAGGAACCGCGAGATCTTTTAGCATCTGAAGATTCTGTCGAGGTATTCCGGAGGTTGTCTGTTTAAAAAGGTTGTTCACCAGCCAAAACGAAAGAAAAAATGATACCAGGGTAAGCACGAGAGAAATAATTCCCGTTTTGATACTTTTTTCTTCCCCGCCGCTAAAAAAAACATGCTTCAAGAAGTAGTAAATGCCGATAGGGGGAATGAGAATGCTCCATAAATACGCTTTGCCGTATCCATGAGATGATTTTATTTCTTTTTCTTTTGAATCAACTTGAACCATTGCTTGAAATAATTCAAGTTTATGCTTATAGGCTTCTTGTTTTTCTTGTTCAGTCATTAGTACTCTAATTATAGTGGGATTCTTATTTTAAAAGTAAAAAAGAATTAATCAGGTAGGAATTTTTTGGCGGAGATTTTGTTTCAAAGCTATAAAAGGCTTTTAGCTTTTTTTCCGGAAAAAAATAGCTTAAAAAATGTTCATCCATCAAAGAATCTTTTAACTTTATCGACTGACCCCAAATTTCTTCTCTTATTAATGGTAAATCGCGAAAAAAAATCGCGTCATACTTTAAAATTTCTTTTTTATGTTCTTGAAAATATTGTGTCGCTTTTTCAGCAATCTGATTTTCCAAAAAATATAGACTTGATGACTGGTGAAGTCTCACTCCAAAATAACTTACTAACACATAGATTACTAGATAGACGATTGCTAAATTTTTAGTAATCCCCTTGGCGTTTATTAATTGCCAAAGAATATAAGCAAAAAAAACGGAGATAAAAATTTGCGGCAACATCAGCCTGACTATCCACTTATGAGGAAAAAATAAAATCGGTCCAAGATATAGATAAAAAGAAATCAAACAAAATAAACCCCAGTTAAAAACTGATTTGATAACATTCTTTTTCTTGACTAAAAGAATAAGAAAACTGACTAATAAAATAAGCCAACTAATTAATAGCAAAAAACTATAGATTTGAAAGTCTGTCTGCTTCCAGTATTCTTGAAAGATCGGTAGTGGCGGCTTAAAGATGCTTTGCATGAAATTGGGCACAAAATTCGGCATACCAACTGCCCATAACAAATACCACATGGCATTATTGATAATCATTCTTAAGTTAGTTAAATTAATCGAGTAGTTAGCGTTTTCCGTCACATAGGTGAGACTCAGTCGATAGATAAAATAAAAATAAAAAGCGGTTAAAAAATAAATTAGAAAATAGCTTTTTTTAGTGATTTCTTTTTTGTTAAAAACAAAGTCGTAAAGTAGTAAGAAAGGAATAAATAAAATAGCGGTTTCTTTTGAAAGTAAAGCGATGAGGAAAAAAACTAAACTTACTGGTATCTTCTTTTTTAGATAAAAATAAAAAGATGCGGTTAAAGCAGTAAACAAAAGAATTTCTTGAAAAGTGGCAAACCAATAGAGCTGAAAAACATGAGTAAGATTAATCGCATATAAGAATACTGATAACTTAGCGAAGAGATTGTTTTTGGAAACGATTCTCACGCACTGATAGAGAAAATAAAGACCGAAAAAATAAGTTATAAAAACCGTTAAATGACCAATAAAAAAATTGTAGTTAAACAGCTTAAGAAAAAAATAAAACAGTTCGCTTGATAGAGGTTTGAAAGAATAAGTTCTGATTGGAGAAAAAAAATGAAGAAAGTCTGTGATATTTTTCGGCTGGCTGATACTAATAAAAAAGTAGTCGTCCTGAAAAAATTTAATCTTAAATGCTTGGTGAAAAAATAATAAAACCGTTGAAAATAAAACAATAAAAAAAGACATAGGTTATTATAATTAATTATAATTCAATTATGAATCTTTGGCTTTTGATT
>PFRZ01000014.1:22981-23224 GCA_002788805.1 Candidatus Roizmanbacteria bacterium CG_4_9_14_0_2_um_filter_35_15
TTTGATTGTTTTATTTTTTATTACCCGCTTCTTTTTTTTAGCCGGATTTCCTCATTTTTACGATGGATCGGAATATTTAAGACTGTCTTTAGAAAAAAATTATTTCTTATCACTTTCTCATTCTCATGAATCAATCCATCCTGTTTATCTATTTTTCTCTCAAATATTTCAGTTGTTTCACTTTTTAACTCCAGAAAAAAATCTTAGTTTGATTTCTGCGATTTTCGGATTGATTGGCGTTAT
>PFRZ01000010.1 GCA_002788805.1 Candidatus Roizmanbacteria bacterium CG_4_9_14_0_2_um_filter_35_15
TCAAAGCCAATAACCGGCGTGCCACAACTTCCAGCCTCGGCCATTACCAGGCCGAATGGTTCATACCAGTTGATGGTCATTAAAAAAGCACGGGCATTTTGCATCAACTTAGCGACTTCTAGTTTAGTTAATGTCAACTCTGAAGAAATCGGGCTCAGCCATTTAATTTTATCGTTAAGATTTGGTTTGACATCTTGATTATAAAAATTCATGTCTTCGACGTTGCCGCCCAACATTAATTTGGATCCGGTTTCTTGCGCCAGTTTAATTGCCCATCTGATTCCTTTTGGATCCATAAAACTTCCATCAGGGTTTTTTGCTTTTGACAGCCGGCCGAGCCATAATAAATAATCATCTTTTTTTTCCTGATAAGAATAAATATTGGTATCGATGCCGTTGTAAATTACTTTATAAATTTTCGCTTTTTTGAAAAGTTGTCGATGGACCTGAGAAATCGATATCAAATAAGTATTAGGAAATAAACTCAAGACTTCGTCTAATTCTGGAAAGTATTGGGCGTGAATGGTGGAAACGATCGGCGTTTTAACCTGATTACTGATGAGAAGATTGATAAATTCCGGATAGGTGTGATTATGGATGATATCAAAGTTCGGCCCGATTTCTTCGATTTTTTTGGCTAATTTAACCAGATAGGCGGTCTCGGCATAAAAAGGATTTTCAAAGACCGGCATATCGACAAAACCTTTTTCAATAACCGGAATAATTTTTACACCTGGTATATAACTATCACCAGTTCCCAAAAGACTAATTTTATGACCTTTTTTCACCAGACCATTGACAATTTCATAGATTACACGAGGTCTTGAAGCCAGCATATCTGGAGAAACCTTCCTTTTCAAAAGAGAAACAAGCAAGATCTTCATAGAATCATTTTACATGATTTTTTCCGTTGTTGGGCTTTGGTTTTTACAGAGATTTTTCGTAGAGATGATAAAATTTGGTAGCGATTTTTTCCCAGTTGAATTTTTCCATGACGGTTTTGTAAGCTTTATCTCCCATCTTCCATCTTAATTTATCGTCGTTAAAAAGAAGATTAACTTTCTCGGCAATAAGAGCCGGCGAGCGGGGTCTGATTAAAAAGCCATTGACGCCGTCTTTAACAATAGTGGTTACTCCTCCCTTTCGAGAGACAACGACAGGAGTTTTATGAGACATGGCTTCAAGAATTACTAATCCTAGAGGTTCATTCCAGACTGAAGGAGCGACGTAGACATCGGCGCGAAGATAGAAATCGTTAATGGTATCAAGTCTGCTTGAGAAGTAGCCGACCATATGGATATTAGTTAGTTTATATTTAGTTATTAAGCTTTCTAGATATTTCTTTTCCGGTCCGTCGCCGGCGATGACGATCTCCGCCTTGATTTGCCGAGCCGCTTTAATGAGATATTCAACACCTTTGTGTTCGGTCAATCTTCCGGTGAAAAGCACCATTTTATCGTATTTAAAATTATATTTTTTGTCAATCCAGGAAACGTCTTTATTAAAGTCTGTGTCATAACCGATGCCAGCGGGAATGGTTTTCATTTTTTTATATAAATCATGGCCAAACATATCAAGATACCACTGGCGGGTAAAGTTGCTGTTGGCAGTAATAAATTTTGCTCTTGTAGATGCATCTCTCACCAGTGATTTCCAACGCCCGTCCTCTTTAAAATAATAAAGGTCGCTGCCATGAGTGGTAATTAAATAGGGAATTCTGTAAAGATTCGCCAACTGTCTGGCGATTGGCGGAAGAAAAGCCGTATGGAAACAGTGGATAAGATTTGGTTTAAATTTTTCAATTACTTTGGCAGTTTGCAGGAGATAATAGTTATATATCTTAATATGGTCTTGGTTGGACATTTTTGAATATTTTTTTTCATTAGGTAGTTCAGGGTTGCCGACAAAAACTCCCATCTTTGGCGGTTTGAGAGATCTGATTTTTGCTCCGGGCATTTTTCTTCTTTCCGGAGCCACAATTAAGGCTTCAAAATGATCAGGATAGTGTTTCTTAAGATTCCTAACCAATCTTCTTAACCAATTTCCTGATCCGTTGCCCCATAATGGAAACATGTACAGGTAAAGCACTTTCATATCTTTTGAGAAATTATATCATCTTTTTTTAAAAATCAACTTAAAACTAAAAAGTGTTGATTATATACGACAGGGTATATCGTTAATTTTTTCCCGCCTCTTCGCCCTATTTCCATACTTTTGTAGGTTATAGTCCATAGACAAAAGAGTTCATAAGGTTTATAAAGTCTATAAAGTCATAAAGCTTACTATCTGTAGAGAGGTATTTTTCTTTACAGACTTTCGACTTTACGACTTTATGACTTTAAATTATATGCACGGACATTTCATCTATGAACGGTTAGGACACTATATTACCAGGAAGAGGTATAAGATGAAACTGTCGCAAGAAGAAATGGCATTTAGATGTGGCATTGATCGTACCTATTTATCGAGGATTGAGAAAGGAAGAGCTAATCCTTCACTGAGATCGCTGTGCAAAATCGCTAAAATTTTGAAAACTCGCTTGACAAAGATGTTTAAATATTTATAAAGATGTTGGATATAAACGATATGGTATATGAGAGAAAAAATATTGTTGTTATCTTCTAAAATATCAACTTTGTAGGTTATAACCAACTGAAATAAGAGAAAGATTTTAATATCATTCCTCAATATGCGAGGAAACTTCTACTATAAGAGATTGGGAGAGAACATTGTTTCTAGTCGAAAAAAACAAAAACTTTCTCAATATAAACTGGCTACCTTATCTGATGTTGACCGTAGTTATTTAGCCGAAGTGGAAGAAGGTAAGGCTAATCCGTCGATAAAATTTCTTCATAAAATCACTAAAGCCTTAAAAATCAGCGTCAAAGAGTTATTAAAAAAGTTATAAAAACTGAGTTTTTAGTTGGGAAAGGAGTTTAGGGAAAATTTCTGTTTGTAAAAGTTGTTTTTCTTTAGGTAAAAAGTTTTTTAAGACATAAGCTTCACCTGGGATCTTGTTTTTTGGTTGACGATTATCAACACCAATTCTTACTCTCCAGAAATCTTTGCTTTTTAGCTGTTGTTCAATTGATTCTAGACCGTTATGGAGGCGCGGACCAACCGTAAACTGAATATGGAATTTGCCTAAAGGAATATCTAAGTCATCATGGATGATGACTAAATTTTCAATTTTCAATTTACAATTACCAATGAGTTTTTTGACAAAGATTCCTGATTGATTCATAAAGCAGTCGGTTTTATAGAATTTGAAATTTGAAATTTGAAATTTATTTGAATCTTGGGATTTGGAGCTTTGGATTTGAAGGTTTTCAATTAGATAATTAATGAATTGAAAACCGACGTTATGCCGATTATTTAGATACTTTTTTCCTGGGTTTCCCAAACCTACAATTAAAATCATAGTTATTATTATAGTTAATTTTTTGTTATAGTTTATATAACTATTAAAAATTATTAATTTTCAATTTTCAGTTTTCAATTTTCATTGAATTTTCAATGTCTTAGTTTTCAAACTTAAAACTTAATATTCATTGAAAAATAAAAAATTCAAAATAAAAATTCTTAATTATGCCTAATTATATTTCTGACTCTACTAAAACTCACTGGATGGTTAGTAATCCAAAAAGATTAGTCCGTACAGGCATGGATGGTAAGCCATTTCGTTGTCCTTTTTGTCCGGGAAACGAAGCTGATACTCCGCCTGAAATCTATCGTATCGGCGGAGGAGAAGCCAATAAACCTGGTTGGCAGATAAGAGTCGTTCCTAATTTGTTTCCAATCACAGAAATTCACGAAGTAATTATCCATTCGCCTGAACATGAAAAAAATATCGAGGATTTTTCTCTTGATCAAGTAGAAAATATTATCAAAACTTATATTAATCGTTTTAATTTTTTAAAAGACAAAGGCAAGGTTTTTATCTTTCATAACTGTTCTTTAGTCAGCGGGGCTTCATTAATACATCCTCACTCGCAACTTTCTCTGGTTCCAAATGATATTCCAACCAAAACATTAGCCGTTCAACCAGTAGTCAATATTGTTGAACAGATTGAAGAGTTTGTCAGTTACTGTCCGGAATATTCGGAATGGGCATATGAACTGTGGATAACAAAAATTACAAATGACAAATTACAAATGACAAATGAATTACAAATTACAAATTTTAAAAATATAAACGAAACACAGATAAAGGATTTAGCAAAGATTCTTCAATCATCAATTATCAAACTAAAAAAAATCCACACTAATAATTCTCATTATGCAAAGAAAGCGTTTGGGTATAATTTTTATATCTATCCATACGACTCTTGGTATCTGCGCATCATTCCTCGTTTTATGGAGCGAGCCGGATTTGAGCTGTCGACGGGGATTATGGTAAATAGCGTGGAGGCGAGGGAAGCGGCCAAGAAATTGAGAGAGATTAAGTAATTTCTACCTATTGACATTTATTTTATTGTATTTATAATATATGTACATGGTAAAGCAGGAGAGTATAATAGAATTTGAATGGGATAAAGGAAATATTGATAAAAATTATGAAAAGCATGGAATTACGCCAAATCAAGCAGAAGAAGCTTTTTTGGATGAAAGATTAAAAGTTAAAAAAGATTTTAAACATTCTCAAAAAGAAGAAAGACAGATTGCTTTAGGAAAAAATTTAACAAAAAATATTTTATTTATTGTTTTTACCAGAAGAAAAAATAAAATTAGAATTATTTCGGCCAGAATGGCCAATATAAAAGAAAAAAGAAACTATGAAAAAACTTAAAAAAATTCCGTATTTCAAATCAGAGGTTGAAGAAAGGAAATTTTGGCAGAAAGTCGATTCAACAGAATATGTCGACTATTCAGATCTTGAAAACTGGCAGTTCCCAAATCTAAAATTAACAAGCAGACCTATCACCATAAGACTGCCGAATACCTTGGTAGATCGTTTAAAAATAAAAGCCCACCAGAATGATATTCCTTATCAGACTTTAATCAAAAGAATTCTGTTTGAAGCGGTAGCTTAAAAGCTAATTTCTGCCTAATTTTCCTTATTCCATGGTTTATGGAACGAGCCGGATTTGAGCTGTTGACGGAGATAATGGTAAACAGTGTGGAGGCGAAAGAGGCGGCAAGGAAGTTAAAAGAAATAAAGTCTTGATTTTAAATTAAGCATGTTTCTCTTTACTTGCTAATAAACCAAGAGCACCTAATAATCCAAGAATGCTGAAACCTCCTGTCAACAAACCTTTCTTGCTCTTTCTTAAAATTTCTTGTCTATCCCATATTTTTTGTAGCTTTTCTAGTCTATCCCGAGATTGTTCATCGGTCGCTGTTTTAATATCAGGCGGTTTGGCAATCTCGCCGCTACGGAATAACTCTACTACTAGTTGACCATCTTCTGGTGACAAAGTACCAGCGTTTAATTGGTCAAAATAATCTTTAAGAAATCCTTCTTTAAAGGCTTTGATTGTGTCAAGACAAACCAAACTCTCAGTTTCGGCCAGAACTCTTTGTACTTCCCATTGCCTATATATTTCATTAGTTAGCTTAACAGTATGAGGTTTACCTTCAATAGTCATAGTGATAGTGTCACCAATTTTCTTTTTATTAGCTTCAAGAAGAAGTTTTAATCTAATTACTTCTTGGGCAGCTTGATTTTGGGTTTCACTTAAACTGACCGCATTAACTCCTAGTTCAGAAAATAAGGTAATAATTTGTCGTGGATTATCGACTATATATCCATTATCTTCAAAAGGTTTTAACAGTTCAGCCACTCTTTTTGCATTACGTTCGTTAGCAGCTTCAAGTACTTTAGTATCTTGTTGATCTTTAGGAATTGGTGTTTGAGGGAACATTCTTTCAAGAAACTTTCTTATATCATCGACTGTTAAAATACCGGCCGCTTCAAGCGCCTCTTTTAATTTCATCCGATCAAATTTTATTTCCGAAGTCGGAGGATTGCCGCTTACAGCATCGACATAAGCCTGAACGAGAGGACGTTGGTCTTCGGGAAATGAATCGATATTGGGAGCGATATCTTGGACGATACAGGCTTTAATCAGATCGCTTCTGGAAATCAATTGACCTTTATTTCTTTCAGAAAATCTCTGTGGGTTTCCCGGGCTTGTGGCGTCTTCTACTTTCAGATCGAAAGAGTCTCCGACAACATTTGTTACAGAAATAACTCTTAGATGGTGTCCGGCCCAGTCTGTAATTATTATATTCTTTGTTGCTAATATTTGATATTCAGCATTGTTGGATGCATTTTTTTCGTTGGCGGCATCAAGTGATCGTTGCTCTAATGATTGAATCGCCCGTAAATTAACCAATCGAGCATTATTGGGATCTTTTAAAAATTTACTTTGTTCCTGTGGAGTCAGATTTAGATATCGTTGATAAGTCGCCTCTGCCTTTTGCATTAACAGAGTTACACCTACTTTTTCTGCCGCATCTGGATTCAGGCTAATTTCGTCTGCAGTGCTTCCTGCCTCCGTTTGTTTAGGAGTGTCTTGTGGTTGAGTTTCCGGTACTGACGCCGGTAGCACTTGTGGTGGAGATTCTTGTTCCAGTTGTACGGGTTGAGATACAGCTTCGGTCATTGGTCCATCTAACATAGCTTCGGTCATTGGTCCATCTAACATATATTATTAATGATACTTGAATTTGTTTGATAATTCCAATATTATTTATTTATATATGTTAGACGGACCTCAGACTCGAGAAGTATCAAGTCAAACCTTGGATGTATTGGATAATCTTCCGCAGAAAGTTGCCGGTACAAAAGCCGCCACAGGAACTGATGCTTTATTTCAACAAGCAGGTGTTAATGCCTCAACTCAACCGCAAAAAGTTCCAGAAAAGAGCCCAACATTCAGTCGATCAAAGTTTTTCCGAGTAGAAAGTACTGGTGTTGAAACAAAAAATTGGCGAAAAAAAGAGCTAGGGCAAGAAAAAAAAGACATCCAGTTTAGCGCCGAAATGAGAGATCAAATGACGCAATTCTTGACGAAACATATTGGTAAATTGGTCGGTTCTACCGAAGGTATATCTACGCCTCAAATTCTAAAAGATTTTCCGCTGGAAGCCGATTTGATTCAAGCATTAACTAAGGATGGTAAAGTGGATGAGATGTTGGTAAGGAATTTTTTGGAAACCGAAGCCGGTTGGCAAACAGCAATTCAACTACTTGAACACGATACCGGCTTAAAGATATTTGCTAGCGGATTAGTAGCGAATATCAATCCGGATTCTGTTCGTCAATATATGATTGACCCTCACACCATGTATCTTCATGAAGATCAAGGATGGTTAAGGCATCAATTGTCTGAAAGATTTTTTCCATGGCTTAAAGAACCAGCATTAAGAGCAGGTGGCCGGCCGGCAACAACATGGACAAAAGGTAAAAACCTACTAGCTCATCTAGCTGGTTATGGAGGAGCCACTAGTTTAGCCGGTGGTATTGCCGCTGCGGGTAGTCCTGTTGGAGCAGGAATTATTGTCGGAGCCGAAGCAGCAGGCGGGATCGTCGAAGGCGCCGCATATTCTTTAAGAAACGGAGTGATCATAGATTTGAAACAGTGCGTTCAGACGTTTAATGTCCTTAAAAACGGTTCAGCCGAGCAGAAACTATATTTGAAAAAAGTAATAGGTATAGATTTAGATGACTTTAAGGTCAATGCCGCGGGAACCGGAATAGAAGTCATTTCAGGAGGCCCGGGTGGAAGAACTATCGAGAGCCTATCAGCTAACGTGACAAAGAATGAGATTTATCAAGGTTTATTAGCCAGGGCTCAGTTTTATAAAGAAGCGGGCGTGCTTCCTGAAGTTTTGGATTCCCTGCCTGAAGAGTTCTTGTATAAAGGATTACCTTCCCCAGAGCAAACCGGAAGTGTTTGGTCAGCGAGAATAATGGAGATATATAAACCAAATGATCCCAGCCGCACCGGTAAGAGTATAGAAGAAAATATCCGTGACTATATGGCGGCAAGACAACAGGCAATGACGGAAATAATAAGGGATTATTTGATAAAAACCGTTGATGGAGAAGCTAATAGCGCTTTTGTATCAAGAAATCGAAGAAGAATCGTTGATTTGCAAAATCCTGAAAGCACTTTAAGAAAAGATTTGATTGCTCCGGAAACAAGAAGAATAGACGAATTAACAAAACAAAAAACTGAATTAGAGACAGGGGAATTCGCTCCGGTGAATGCCTACGATGCAGAACTTACTAAATTTGAAAAAGCCAAACAGGAATACGAAACGACATATCCTGATGATTTTTCTGCTGGTCCAATTGAATTAGCAATTAAAACATATGAAGATTTAATATCAACAAAAAGTACCGATTCACATTCTTTTAAAGAAATATGGGAAGATCTGAGAAGAAGAAAAAAAATAAGATATACTGAAGAAGAAGACAAAGTAAAAGCCTCGATTGATGCAGAAGTCGCACAGATTAATGCATTACCTGCTAAACAAAGGCAGAGCGAAACGGCTGACTGGATAGATCGTAGATACCAAAGAGGCGAGAAAACAGTTGATGCTGAATTCAAAAGAGAAGAAGATGAATTAACTGCTGAAGAGGAAAAAATCAGAACTAAAATAGCCAAACTGAAGGAGATAAAAGAAAGAATAGACGCGGCTGATAAAGCAAAAAAAGAAAAAGAAGATCCTATCTGCAGTAAGGCAAAAGAAAATTTATCCGCAATGGAGAGTGATTTCACCACTATAACCGTATGGGGTATTGACGAATCAAATTTAAGGAATTTGACCATCGATGAAATAATGGCAAGGATAAATTCCCTTTCGGTTAAGAGTCATAAGGGTAGGTGGACTGAAGCTCATAACTTTGATCAGGATAAAAGGGCGATGGTCATTAATGCCATTGCCGAAGCCAAAGCCCGGTTCGAGGAAGGTTTCGACGAGAAAAAAGAACAAAGAGATAAAGACTATGGTGATTTAACAAATATTGGTACTAACCCATGGGGGTTAACTCCTGCTGAATTGAGAAACATGTCAAGACAGAGGTTGATTCATCGTATCCACCAAATTTGGGTAGCAGATAATACTAAGGGTTGGGAAAATACTCTTGCTAACAATACCAACCTAGCCAACCTGAAAAAACTTGACGATGTTATTTTCGAGGCGAGAAATAGAATAATACTTCGCCATAACGCAGTAGTCAGAGCCAAACTAGATGATCTTGACGTTCAAATAAAAGCGCTGACCAAAAGGAAAGAATCCCTTACTTTTGCAACCGATGTCGATATTTTAATCTGTATAACTGATGCTATGGAAAGAACAGGAAAAACTTATCAACAGATTCTTGATGTAATGCGCAGATCTGAAACCTATTTTAGCCCTGATCCTATATCTGCTGATAACAATGCTTTTACCGCCGCTGAAAAAGCTGCTATAAATGGTGAACCAACCTTGACAGGATATTGGAATATGATGGATATGATTTTTGGTTATAGAGAAAGAGATGATCGAAGCGCTTATGCACAAAAGATTGTTAAAACCTTACCTCCTTCGGAGCTATCAGAATATATACGCGATAGTTTAGCTGAAGCAGGCATCACTCTGCCAACAACCACGGATTTAACTGCCAGTTTAACCGCACTTCAGGCCGCTATCAAAGATAATTCATATAATAAATTTGATTTCCAGACAATGATAAGAAATATTCTCAATGGAGATGGCGAGAGAAACGATCAACTAGGTTTAATAGTAAAAGCCAATGCCACAGGCTCATGATTATAAATTAATTTTGTTATTATGGTCTTAACGACTTTGGATATCCTAAAATCGTTACCGTTTGATCAAGAATTTAAAAACCGGATCGTCGACGGATTCGATAAATTCAATCCAGACCAAAAATTCGTTATAGAAAACGTCATTTGGGAGATGTACAACGCGATCTATAAATTAAAATTGAATCGCAATATCGAGATTGCTTTGAAAAAGGTGATAAAAGAACATCTTCCCACTGACAAGAGTTTCTACACAAAAATAAAACAAGAGACAGAAAAAGAAATGGACCTGGAATTCTATAAAAACGTCGAACAAACAGATCTATCGAGAGTCAGATCTAAACTTGAAGAGATTATGAAAAAAAATTAATAATATATGCTTGATGCAACACCAACTCCAGAAATGTTAGTCCCGCCTGTTGTCAAAAATGAATTACATCCTAAAGATTTTACACCATTAGGAGATCATTTATATGAATTAAAAGCTCAAGCAAAAGAACCAGTATCTACTACAACGTCACTAGGTCCAGACCAAGATTATCTAAAAGAACTAAAAGAACAGCTTCAGCAAGCAGCAGTTGAACAAGGTCTGGATCCGGATAAAGTGGTTCCAGAAAACGCAGATGGTCAACCAGAACCTCAACAGAGAAGAATTGGTTTAGTCAAACGAATAAAAAGTTTTTTTACTAGAAGCTGGAATTGGTCAAAAGATTTCATCAATAAATTCGTTAAAAATCTTGAAAGAAGAAACATAATAGCGAAAAGACCCGAACCCGTACCTCCATCAAGAGAATCTCAGCCTTTAGCCCCACCTCAACCTGTTTAACAAATGGTAGTCTTTCTTCTTTTTGTAGACTATAGTCTATAGACAAAAGAAAAACATTGTTATATGGTTATACCTGACTTTCGCAAAAACTATATTTTCTCCATAAATTAGCTTCAATTATTTAAATTTCAGGACACTAACAGGCACAATTGAGTTAAAATGTTTTCGTGGCCTTTATCAGAAAAGTCAAAACTAAAAGTGGAGCAACGGCAGTACAAATTGCTCATAAGGTTGCCGGTCAACTGATAAAGTTAGAACATTTGGGAAGCGCTCACAGTTTCCAAGAGCTGGAAACGTTAATCTCCTTAGCTAAAGAACGATTACGGGGTAATCAGATGTTTTTATTCCCCAATCAGGGGAACAAATTACAAATTAGATTAAGACGGTCGTCTTCCAGTTTTCTCTTTCAGATTTTAAACCGGCAGTATCAAAAATTAGGTTTTTCTCAACTCGAAGATCCTGATTTTGCCAATCTTTGTATTGCCAGAATTGTTGAACCAACTTCTAAATTGGATAGTTTACGGGTACTTACCGTAAAATCATCAGTCAACTTTGTTTTAACCATGTGACCAGTCAAAATCTCAATTTGGTTTTGTATGACGTCACCACCCTATATTTTGAAGTCCAAGAAGAAGATTCCTACCGTAAACCTGGATTATCAAAAGAACGAAGACTCGAGCCACAAATTGTGATCGGACTTTTAGTCGACCAGTTTGGATTTCCGTTGGGGCTCCAAAGTTTTGAAGGCAATACAGCAGAAACTAAAACAATTATTCCTGTTCTTGAAGAATTTCAGAGAGAACATCATTTGAAAAAAATTACCGTGGTGGCTGACGCCGCCATGTTAAGCCGAACAAATTTGGAATCATTAACTGATAATGATTATCACTTTATTGTTGGTTCTCGTCTTACAAAGATTCCCTACGATATTGCCCAGTTTCAAAAACAAAAAACTTTAACTGATAATCAGATTATTACTACTCAAAAAGGTGATTACAGAATTATTTACCAGTACCGAGAAAAAAGAGCCCGCTTGGATATTAAAAATATTGAGACACAAATTGCCAAAGCCAAAAGAATGGTTAACGGAATAGCTCCGGTAAAGCGAAACCGTTTTGTTTCTCTGACAAGCGAGCGAAAAACTTTAAACCAGAGTCTTATTGACAAAGCTTACGCTTTGGCAGGTATCAAAGGTTACGTTACCAATTTAAATCTTCCCCCTCAGGAAATTATTAACGCCTATCATCAGTTATTTGAAGTGGAAGCAAGTTTCAGAATGGCGAAATCTGATCTTAAGGCCAGACCAATTTTTCTCCACAAACGAGATGCGATTGAAGCCCATCTGACAATTGTTTTTACTAGCTTAGCTGTTTCCCGGCGGATAAAGCAACTAACAGGAGTAAGCATTAAACAAATTGTTAATCTCCTTCGACCAATTCGTTCTGGCACAATCGTTATTAACGGCTCAGAATACTCTGCAGAACCGGAAATTCCTAAAGATATCCACAATTTATTGCAAAAACTAGAATCAGGACACTAATTTGCGAAAGTCAGGTACCATGGGTGCCAACTGATAAAAACCAGACTTCGTCTTTCTTAATAAATTCAAATATTATCATCTCAAATCACGAAGAGATTTCAAAAGTTTTCCTTTTCCGGATTTTATTTCTTGGCGACTGTTTTTAAGACTGTTCAAAAGCCGGCCTTCCATCCAAGCGCGAAGGAGATCGCGAAAAAATTCACTTTTGCTAGCATATCGACCCTGTTCCACAGCCTCTTCAATTACTTGATTAAAAGAAAATGGTAGGGAAATATTAACAACGCTTCTCATATTATTGTAATAAATTGTAATATAAATTATTACAAGTATAAGAAATAAAAATAATAATGTCAAGAGGAAAAAGAATATTTAGTCTTCTTATCTATCTCCACCTCTTCATCTGTAAACTGGCATATTGAGAGAGTTTTCTTGTTATTCGAGGGGCAGGTAATCTATAGCAAAATACTTGAGTTGATTTGGCGTTGAAATTAGGAGAGGGGAGGAGTACAATTTTCTTATATGTCAGACAAAGATAAAAGTCGAGCCATTGTTTTAATTGAAAAACTTCGTTTGGTTGAGGCGGAGATTTTTAGGTTGGCATCAAAATATGGAGTGAAAAGCGTTGATGAGCTTGATTCCTTTATTTCTAAGGGTAAAGTAACGGAAAAAAAAGTTGAAGAAGACCTTTTTGTTTTTGATTTTCTAATTAGTCAAAAAAAAGAGTTGGAAAAAGAGACTGAGAGTCTTTCTATAAACAAAGCGGATATATGGAAAAATTTGCAAAATTTGCTCGAATTGCCGAAATTGAATTTTCGGACTTAGTCTTATCTACTCAGGATTTAAATCATAAACTTAGAATTTATCTTAAGGATAAAAGTTTTATTGATTTTTTCTTTACAACCGCGGCAAAAGTCATCCGTTTTTCTTTGCATTGGGAGAGGCAGCATCTTGATAAGACAATCTATAGATTGGATAATATTCCGGATCAAAAATGGAAAAAAGTAAGCTCATTTCCTATCCATTTTCATGATAAAAGCTACGAAAAAGTTACGTCCGCTCCATTTAAGATTGGTAAAAAATTAGATTTGGAAACGATTTTTAGAGACTTTCTCAAATTTATAAGAAAAAATTTTCCACCTCTTCATCTGTAAACTAGCATATTGAGAGAGTTTTGTTGATATTCGAGGGACAAGTAGTCTATAGCAAATTGTTAAATTGATTTGGCGTTGAAATTAGGAGAGGGGAGGAGTACAATTTTCTTATATGAGAACAAAAAAATATCTAACTTTAGCAGAGTATTCGCTTCCTATTGAAATTCAGCATGAAGATGATGTTTTTATAGCTAAATGTCCAGTTTGGAGTGATTGTTTTGCTCAGGGCGATACGATTGATGAAGCTATTAATGAAATTTCCTATGTAGCTTCATCTTTAATAGAGCTTTATAAAGAAGAAGGATTGGAGATACCTTTAAAACTGAAAAAAATCAAAGAAAATAGATCAACTTATTTTAAACTAGATTTTCCCTTGATTGTTTCTGCCAACTAAGAAATTCCATGAAAATTTCACCACAAAAATATCGGCAAGTGATTAAAAAACTTCGTAAACTTGGTTTTGTTTTCCGAAGATCGACCGGTGGTACTCATGAAATCTGGTGGAATGAAAATAAAAAGAAAACCTGTGTTGTCCCGCATCATAAGGAAATAAAATCGGGGACCTTAAAAAGTATTATTAATCAAGCCGGTATAACTGCAGAAGAATTCATAGCAAAATAATATCTCCACCTTTTTAGATGTAAAGCGGCATATTGAGTTTTTAAGTTGTTATGAAGCTCCATAAAATAGGTCTTGTAGGTTATTGTCTATAGACAAAATATTACTAACCTTTATAATAAATTCGAAGCACGAAATCCGAAATTCGAAACAAATTATAATGACAGAAATAATAAATCAAAAACATTACGACCTTGAAGAAAGAACTTTTAAATTTGCAAAGAGAGTAAGACAGTTTATAAAAAAGCTTCCAAAGAATCTAAATAATTATGAAGATTCTTCACAATTAGTAAGAGCTTCTGGTTCGGTTGGGGCAAATTACATCGAAGCTAATGAATCAATAAGTAAGAAAGACTTTATTTTAAGAATTAAAATATCTCGTAAAGAAGCTAAAGAAAGCAGATATTGGTTAGAATTAGTTGATATAAATAATAATTCTAATTTAGAAATTGAACGTAAAGAATTAATAAATGAATCAACAGAATTAATGAAGATTTTTAGTGCAATAATGCGAAAGTGTCAATAGTTTATTAATTTAAATTTATAAATTAATTATTGTTTCGTATTTCGATATTCGAATTTCGAATTTAAATCTACCTTTCTTCTTCCACTCCCAGCAATCGAAGGATGACCTCTTTGCGGTAGCGGCGGTCGCCGCGGGAGTTAATGCGAATAGCGGGTAGTTTTCCTTTTTTTCCCCAGCGTTTGATGGTCAGGGGAGAGATGCGTAAAATTTCTGCTACTTCGCGAATGGTTAGTAAATCAGGTAAGTCGTCAAGCGATATTTTTCTTACTGGTTTGGTAGAGATGGACATAGTTTGTATTATATATAAACAATTTCAAATGTCAAATAGGAGAATTATCTATATTTTTTATAAAGCGAAAGAATGTCATTGGAATACTGTTCGCATGTTGTGTTCGTACAAGGATATTGACCGCTTACGTGTTTTGCTGCTGCAGTATTAACAACATCATCCGACCAGACTTCGCCACATTCCGGTTCGACAACACGATTTATAGTGGCGGACGCAAAAATAATAGCCGCATCAAAAATCACCCGGCGGTCTATATTATTAGGAAGAAATTCCACTGTATTTTTTCTAGTGGTATCTTGTTCCCACTGGTTGATGGCAAAAAGTCCCATTATACCAGGAGTTGCGCCAGGGGTAATCATACAAAATCTTCCGGCATAATAACTATCTGAAGGGACATAACCTGTCTTTGTATCATAACCAAATCCTTTACAGGGATCAGCAGCAGAAGTCTTCCACCAACCATAAGTATTGTAAGGTACGGGATTATCATAATAATGGAACCAGGGTCCGGTTTCTTCTTCCTGAAACGCCCGCAGAAGCGCTGC
>PFRZ01000054.1 GCA_002788805.1 Candidatus Roizmanbacteria bacterium CG_4_9_14_0_2_um_filter_35_15
AAACTAGCGCCTTATTATCATGGTTAAAGGATTGATATAATTGATTCATGTCTCAGATAAAAAAAATCCTCTTATTTTTTTTAATCTGGCGATTAATAGATTTTTTGATTATTTACTTAACGCCAAAATTTATTCCTTATCTGGGTTTTTTTCCCTATAAAGATCAGCTCGCCTCTTTTCATCTGCCTCACTGGCTTAATTCTCTTGCTAACTTTGATAGCATTCATTATCTTTCTATTGCCCATCAAGGCTATGGCCAATGGAAACAGGCCTTTTTCCCACTCTATCCGATATTAATCAGATTGTTTACGTTCGTATTTGGTAATGAATTAATATTTGGACTGGTTATTTCAAATCTGTCATTTTTAGTAGGATTACTAGTGTTTTCTAAGCTTTTTAATTTCAAATTTCAAATTTCAAATTTCAAATCAAGTTCAAATGACAAATTTTTAAATAAAGAAAATTTTTTTTGGTTGTTGTTTTTTATATTAACCTTTCCGACGTCATTCTTTTTCGGCGCGGTTTATACTGAAGGATTATTTTTTCTTTTATTTGCCTTAACTTTATATTTTCTAAAAAAAGAAAACTACTGGTTAGTCAGTCTGTTTGGTCAAGGATATTTTGTTGGTTAATCATATGAAAATAAATTTTTTTTTATTTTTTTATCTCTTTTTTATTTTTATTTTCTTCTTGATTTTTTTTATTAGATTATTTCAGTTAACTATTGTAAAAGGAAACTACTACTGGACTTTATCGGAAAACAATCGATTACGGGAAATTATTATTGAACCTGAGCGAGGAGAGATTTTTGATCGGAAAGGCTTTTCTTTAGTAAAGAATACTCCGGCTGACATTCCGCATTTAGAAAAATATCTTCAGAAAAAAAACCTTGAGATGATAAAATCACCCAGAGTTTACCAACTGCCTGAAATAATCGCTCCTTTTATCGGTTATCAACAGTTAGCTGACCAACAGGATTTAATAAATGACAACTGTCAGCATAAATTAAAACCAGGAGAAAAAGTGGGAAAAAAAGGGGTGGAAAAACTGCTTGACTGTGATCTTCGCGGGATTGAAGGAAAGATGTTGGTTGAGATAGATGCTCAAGGAAAGTTTTTGCGTCTGGTTAATCTTATCCCATCTCAACCTGGTAATAATATTAAACTCTCACTTGATTTGGAGCTACAAAAAAAAGCCTATGATCTTGTCAAAGACAAAAAAGCTGCTGTTGTTGCTCTTAAGCCAAAAACAGGGGAAATCCTCGTTCTTGTCTCGACTCCCTCTTTTAATCCCGCAGAAACAATTGCTAATTATTTTTCCGACAAAAATAAACCTCTTTTTAACCGAGCCACTGAAGGAGTTTATCCGCCAGGATCGCTTTTTAAATTAATCATTGCTACGGCCGCTCTTGAAGAAGGAGCGATTAATGAAAAAACCCAGATTGAAGATACTGGCATTCTCCATGCCGGCTCTCTCACTTTTGGTAACTGGTACTATCTTCAATACGGAAAAACCGAGGGAATGGTTGATATTGTTAAAGCAATTAGGCGCTCCAATGATATATTTTTCTATAAGGCCGGAGAAAAAACAGGTGTCAATAAAATAAAAAAATGGGCGGAGATTTTTGGCTTAGGAAAAGCCACTGGAATTGGCCTTGATGAAGAAGAAGGATTAATTCCTTCGGCTTTCTGGAAAGAAGAGACTATTAAAGACCGTTGGTATTTAGGTGATACTTATAATCTTTCCATTGGTCAGGGATATGTTGGTGTTACTCCTCTGCAGATGGCCATGGTAACCTCGGTTTTTGCCAATAACGGTTATCTTTGCCAACCAAAGCTTCTTAAAGACGAGAAGCCTAATTGCAAGAAATTACCAATCTCTCAAAAAACTCTTAACCTAGTTCGTGAAGGAATGAAGGAAGCTTGTTCGCCAGGCGGAACTGGTTGGCCACTATTTGAATTTAAAATTAAAAATGAAAAAGGAAAAATTGAACAAATCCAAACCGCTTGTAAAACCGGAACAGCAGAAACACCAGATAAGACTGGCCAACCTCATGCGTGGATTACTGTCTTTGCCCCTTATGAAAATCCCGAGATTGTCTTAACTATTCTTATTGAAGAAGGCGGCCAAGGAAGTGATGTCGCCGGACCAATTGCTAAAGAGTTGTTAAAAACGTATTTCGAGCGAAGCCAGTAAAATGTCTAAATAAATAAATAAAGAAATAAACAAATGAATAGTTAAATGATAAATAAATTTAATTATTTAATTATTTTTTTTATTAAATCATTTATTTTCTTATTTGATTATTTGTTTATTTAAACATTAATCGTTAGAATTTCTCAAACACAATATTTTCTTGGGGAATATTTTTGGAGATTAAAAAGTTTTTTAAAGAGTCGACGATTTCTCTTCTTCCGCACAAATAGAATTCAAAATTGCTCCATTGTTTCATTGCTTCATTGTTAAATTGTTTGTTAAAAACAACGTCAATATGACCAAGCTCAAAATATTTCCTGTCTGGCTCCGGAATCATGTCAAGATTTTGTTCGCGTGAAAGGCAAATTTTGAGATTAAATTGCTTGTCCTCCGTAGCTTTAGTGAAGGAGGATTTTAGTTCGTCAAAAAGATAAATATCTTTATAATTTTTTAATCCCCAAAATAATTGAAAATTGAAAATTGAAAATTGAAAATTCGATTTTATCATTGATAAAATCGGTGCAATCCCCGTCCCTGTTACTAAAAATATCTTTTCTTTATTGTTTTTTCTTAATTGAAACTGTCCAGCCGGGCCTTGAAAAACAGCCTGATCGTTTTCTTTTAGATTGACAAGATAGTTACTAGCTAAACCTTGGGGAACAATCTCAATAATCAGCTGAAAACTGTCTCTAATAGTATTCGATGAAGCAATTGAATAGGCCCGAGAAACTAACTCTTTGTTTTTCGGCACCTTCATAATTAAATATTGGCCGGGAATGAAGTTGAGTCCAGGAGGATCTATTAATTTGAAGGTAAAGAGATAGACGTCACTGGTTAATTGTTTTTTGTTGACAAGAATAGTCTTATAAGTGTTTAACATAGTCTATAAAGTCGTAAAGTCCTTAAAGTCATAAAGGTTTTTCTTTATAGACTTTATAAACTTTATGGACTTTATGAACTCTCTATAGCCTTGCTCTCTGATTAATCTCCGCCTCCACCAGTTCTCTCGGCCGGCCGAATTTTAATCGGGAAAGCTGAATAATTGCTTGAGAAATCTTATCATTAGCGCCTGTCTTAAACTTTTTCATATCCTTGGTAAGATCAATAGAAAATGGAGGAACCGGCTCATTGTCAACAATCGTCTTCATGTAGGCATGAAACCGTTCAATATTAATCAAGTCTGACTCGCCAAAAACCGGCTGATATTCTCTTTGTAAATAAGAAGCATCGGTCACACCAACCCGAAAAGAGACCAAACTACCAACATTGCCAAAAACCGCATTTTTTACCTCTTCTTCCATCTGGCCGATAAACTGGTTGGCCACCGTCAGATTAAGATGATACTTTCTTGCCTCGCTTAAAATCGTGGCAAAATCCGGTGTGGCAAAGTTTTGAAACTCATCAACATAGAGAAAAAAATCGCGGCGCTTTTCTTCGGGAATCTCCTGACGGCTCATCGCCGCCACTAGTATTTTTGGGATTAACACTAAACCTAAAAATGACGAGTTTTCTTCACCTAATTTTCCCTTGGATAGATTAATCAGTAAAATTTTTCCTTCGTCCATACAGACACGAAAATCAAAGGCGCTCTTTGATTGACCAATGATATTTCTCATGGTTTTATTAGTGACAAAACGGCCGAATTTGGAAACAATATAGTCCAAGACCTCTGATTTGTGAAAGTCTGAAGTTTGGGCAATTTGGTCAGTCCAGTAACGCCTGACAATCGGATCCTGGACTTTAGGCAATACTTCTTGAACATATTTTGGATCGGTCAAAACCCGAACTACCTCAACAAAAGTACTGCCCGGATCACTCATCACCGTCAACATGGCATTACGAACTGCGTGTTCAAACCGCGGACCGATAATCCCGGTTCTCTGCGGATCGTAAAGCTTGTACATCAAATTAATAATTGACGTGGT
>PFRZ01000039.1 GCA_002788805.1 Candidatus Roizmanbacteria bacterium CG_4_9_14_0_2_um_filter_35_15
AAAGCCTTACGAGATTATTTCTATTCTGTTTGGGAGAAAGCAACACCTGTTTAGTTTTTAGATTTTTCTTTAAGAGCTACCTTCAAAACCTCATCCATGTGTTCGACGTAGATGAATTTTAGAGCTTTGAGAACATAGTTAGGAATATCTTCTAAATCTTTTTTGTTGTCTTTGGGAAGAATGACGGTTTTTATTCCGGCTCGGTGGGCGGCGATGACTTTTTCCTTAACGCCACCGATTTCTAAGGCTCGGCCGCGTAAAGTTATCTCGCCGGTCATGGCCACGGTTCTTTTCACAGGATTTTTTGTCAGAGCCGATACCATCGCCGTCGTAATGGCAATACCAGCTGATGGTCCATCTTTGGGAACTGCTCCTTCTGGCACATGAACATGAATATCAATTTTATGGAAAAAATCTTCTTTAAGTCCAAACTTTTTATAGCGGGCACGGATATAGGACAAAGCTGCCTGACAAGATTCTTTCATCACCTCGCCCAGATGTCCGGTCAGAGTCAAACTTCCCTTGCCCGGCATCACCGCCACCTCAATAAACAAAACGTCTCCGCCAGCCTGCGTCCAAGCTAAACCAGTAGATATTCCTATCGTATCTTTTTCCTCAATCATCTGCGAAGAGTATTTAAAAGGTCCAAGATAGCGATGAAGTTCGGAAACGCCAACTGTTTTTTCCCGGCTTTTCTTTTCCACAATCTCTCGAGCGATTTTTCTAAAAATAGTGGCAATCTGTCTTTCCAATTCTCGAACTCCTGCCTCTCTTGTATAACGTCTAATAATGATTTTTAGACCATTTTCCGTCAGATTAGCTTCTTTACCGGTCAAGCTATGTGCCTCAAGCTGTTTTTTTATTAAGTGTTTCTCGGCAATTTGAAACTTTTCATCTTCGGTGTAGCCAGGAAAATGAATCACCTCAAGCCTATCCAATAAAGCATCAGGAACGGTGTCTAAGATATTAGCCGTTGTGATAAAAAAAACATCAGAGAGATCAAAGTCTAACTCAAGATAGTGATCGGAAAAAGCATGGTTTTGCTCGGGATCCAAAGCTTCCAAAAGAGCGGCTGAAGGATCACCCCGATAGTCACGGCCAACCTTATCGATCTCGTCAAGCATAAACACCGGGTTTCGTGTCCCAGCCTGTTTTACTCCTTGGATAATCCTTCCCGGCATTGATCCAACATAGGTTCGGCGATGGCCGCGAATCTCCGCCTCATCACGGATTCCGCCCAAAGACATTTTGACAAACTTTCTGCCTAGTGCCCGGGCAATTGACCTTCCCAATGAAGTTTTACCAACTCCTGGCGGTCCGACAAAACATAAAATCGTCGGTTGATAACCTTTTGGCTTCTCTTTCTTTCTCCTAAGTTCCATCACCGCTAAATACTCTAAAATTCTCTCCTTAATTTTTTTTAGACCATAATGATCATCTTCTAAGATTTTCTCCGCCCCTTTGATGTCAATATTATTAGGGGAAACGACTGACCAGGGAAGCTCCACCAACCAGTCAAGATAGTTTCTGATATAGGAAGTTTCCGGGTTAAACTGTGACATCTGGCGAAGTCGTTTTAATTCTTTCTCAGCTTTTTCTTCAACTATTTTTGGCATCTGGGCTTTTTTTATCTTTTCTTTATATTCTAGAATGTCTCTATCCTCTCCTTTTTCTCCCAACTCTTCTTCAATTGTTTTCATTTTCTCTCGCAAAATCGACTCTCTCATTCCTCGTTCAAACTTCTTTTGTGTTTTTGACGAAAGACTAAACTCTATTTCCAATACCTTAATTTCTTTATTCATATAGTCGACTTCTTTTTTCAGTCTTTCTTTGACATTATTTTCCTCTAAAAGCTGTTGTCTTTCTTCTGGTTTTAGATCTAAAACAACCGCTATCTGGTTGGAAAAATCAAGTGAGCTGGCAGTATTGAGAATGTTCATCAAGAAAACAAAGTCAACCGTCTTACCTAAGTTGATGGCTCTCTTTATCTGCGAGGAAAGATAGCGAACCATGGCTTTGCTTTCTTCATCATCGACGTTTTCTTCCTTTATTTCCTCGGCTTTAGCCTCATACCAATCAATCTCACGGGTAAAGGAAAGAATTTTCATTTTTTTCTCGCCTTTTACCAAAGCGTTTATCTCGCCTTTATCGCCTTGGGCAGTTTTTTCGATTCTCCCTAGCACTCCTACTTGATAAAGGTCTTCTTTTTTTGGACTGTCTAAAGAAGAATTTTTTTGCATCAAAAGAATGATTTTCTTATCTTTTTTTAAAGCTTCATTAATAGCATTAACGCTTTTGGGGCGGCCAAAAACCAAGACGTTCTCGGTGCTGGGAAAGACGATGCCGTCGCGGACTGCGGAAACAGGATAAATGAATTGTTCTGACGCTCTAATTAAAAATGCCATGCTTATTAGCAGTCTGACATATTAATTGCTAACTGTCAAGACCGTTTTTTATAGGTTATACCTATAGTATTATTAGACGGTTCTAATCGCCTAAATAGATGAATTTGTTCAAATTATTAAATAAAATCTTTCACTATTTTTTCAAAATCTCTAAATCTTTCTTTTTCCACCAATGGTTTTTCTTTTATCTGCGGAAGACTTTCCGTGTAAGTCGGTTTTTTAACCTGATAGATCACTCCTAAAGGAAATTTTTCCTCTAAAAGTTCTAAACTTTTGTTTAAGGCGCTGCGAAAATCATCTTTTTGGTAATTTTTTTCCAGTTTATAGCTCCTCTGTAAGTAATATTGATAGGTATTGACTTTATTAAAGGTGACGCATGGCTGGAGAATATTAATTAGAGAAAAACCTCGATGCTCAATCCCAGCTTTGATAATAGTCGCCATCTGAACTGCGTCAGCGGCAAAAGCTTGGGCAATAAAGGTGGCTCCTGATGTTAAAGCTAACACTAAAGGATTGACTGGCACTTCAATAATCCCAGCTGGCGTTGATTTTGATTGATAGCCTTTTTGAGCCGTCGGCGCTACCTGACCAGTAGTTAATCCATAGACGCGGTTATCGTGAACAATTACCGTGATATCATGGTTCCCGCGGCAAGCGTGAAGTAGATGGTTGCCGCCTTCACCATAACAGTCGCCGTCGCCAACCACACAGATAACCGGCAGTTTATGATTGGCTAACTTTATGCCAATGGCGTTGGGTATGGCTCGACCGTGAAGAGAGTGAATTGTATAAGCGTTTAGAAAATCATTCATGTTGCCGGAGCAACCAATACCAAAAACAACAGCGATATCTGATGGCGTTAATCCCAGTTGGACTAACGTTTGCTTTATCGCCATTCCAATTCCCCAGTTGCCACAGCCCGAACACCAGGTAGGCTTGTAACCGGTAAAATCTTGAATTGTGCTCATATTATTGTTTAGAAACCCGTTAACCAGTTAACGGGTTAACGAGTTAACGTGTTTGACAACTTCTTCTGCTGTTATCGGTCTACCATCATATTTTAATATTCTTTCCTTAATCTCAACTCCTGTTTCTTGTTGTAATAGCTTTCCAAACTGTCCCCAAGAATTGCTTTCCACTAAAATATATCTTTTTTTCTTTTGGAAAAACGGTCTAACCTTTTCTTTGTCTAAGGGATAAACATGGGTAAAATGAATCAAAGCGGTATTTCCCAGTTGTTTCTGCGCCTCAAGAACCGCTCCTTTTCCAGAACCCCAACTGACAAAGACTGTCTTTGCCTTTTCTAAATCTCCATAGACTTTTGGCAAGGAAAAATCTTCTTTCAAATAAGTGAGCCATTTTCTATTTCTTTTCTCCACCTGGTTTTTCCTCGGCTCTGCCTCTTCAGTCGTATGTCCATCCTCCAGATGTTCATAAGAATTCGCTTGATAAAAATACTCCGGCGTTCCCGGAATTAATCTCGGCGAAATTCCATCTTTAGTGATTTTGTATCTTAAGAAGTTTTTACTTTTGACATTTGGATTTTGAACTTGATTTGTCATTTGTAATTTGTCATTTGTCATTTCTTTTAAAAATTTTCCCCTCTTAACTTTATAACTCTTAATAAAATCATCAATAAACTTCTTACTTATACTCTCATGGCTTTCTGACAGAAGCATATCGCTTAAAACTATAACCGGTAGCTGATAAATATCTGCCAAATTAAAAGCTTTTCCGGTAAGTTCGACCATCTCTTCAACATCGCCTGGCGCCAAAACGATTTTCGGAAACTCACCATGACCAGCATAAACAGCAAACAAAAGATCACCCTGCTCTGTCCAGGTCGGCATACCGGTCGCCGGACCAGGCCTTTGCGCTAAAAAGATTACTAAGGGCGTCTCTGTTATTCCTGATAAACTGACTGCCTCGACCATCAAGGCAAACCCTCCGCCAGAAGTACCTACTGCCGAGCGAACACCAGTAAAAGAAGTGCCTAAAGCGGTGTTAATCACTGAGATTTCGTCTTCAGCATGACGAACAACGATGCCTGTTTTTTTCTGCCAAGCAGCCAAAGTGGTGAGAACCGAGGAAGACGGTGTCATCGGGTAGCTGCAGAAAAACCGGCAGTCAGCAATAACTGAAGCTAAAGAAAAAGCATCGTTGCCTGTCATCACTAACTTACTCTCTAAAGATTTTTTTATCAGTAAAGGCCTTATTTGCTGCGGATATTTTTTTTTCACATAATCATAACCTGTCTGAGCAAACTGTTTATTAAAGTTAACTACTTCTTCCCCTTTTCTTCCAAACTGCTCTACAATTATCTTCAATAACTCATCAACTTTTCCTCCCAAAACTGCTAAAGAAGCACCGAGAGCGATCGTGTTTTTCATGATAACCGGCCCATGAAGATCAAGAAGAATTTTTTCCAAAGGTATGCTGATTTTTTTATATTTTTTTCCTTTAATCTTAAACTCATCCTCATCAAAAATAACCAAACTATTGATAGTCAATCGCTGCTGGTGTTTTTTAAAAGTCTCTTCATTAAGACAGACTAAGACATCAATTTCCTTTTTTAGATGATGGATTTTTTCTGCAGAAACTCTGACCTCATAAGCATTATGGCCGCCGCGAATTAATGATGGATATTCAATCGTATCAAAAATATAATAGCCGAGCCTACTGGCAATCTTGGAAAAAACCAAACCAGTCGTCATTATTCCAAACCCAGCCTCTCCGCCAATTTTCCAAGTAAAATCAATCATAAAAAATCCTAAATTATAAATCTCAAATCACAAATAAATTCTAAATATCAAATTACAAATTCCAAATCGTTTAGAATTTAGAGTTTACTATTTGAAATTTATTTGGAACTTGGAATTTAGAATTTGGAATTTTACTTCGGAAATACTCTGTTTCCCTTCTCGTCTTCAATAAAAATCGCCGCTACTGGACAAGCTTTAGTTCCTTCAATGATATTCTCAATTGTATCTTCATCAGCTGTTTCCAAGATAACTGCTTTAGCTTCAGAGTCTAGAGCAAAGGCTTTGGGAGAAACGGCGATGCAGGTAGCCGCACCGATACAGAGATTTCTATCTACCCAGATTTTATAACTTTTTACTTTAACCGGTCCGGAAGGATTTTTTGCGTCTTTGACCTTCTGATTATCCATAAAAAAATAATAATTAGTAACTAGTTAAATGATAGCTTTATTTTTTTACTTTCGCAACTGCCAATGACGGTAACGCTCGTCAATACTCTTTTTTTCTTTCTCAACATGTTCGTGTTTCTTTTTTAACTCAGGAGGAATTTTTCGTTTATGTTTCTTTAAATATTGAAATAAAGCTTCGGACAAAGCATCAATGGCTAAGATCGAACAGTGAATTTTAATCGGCGGCAGACCTTTAAGAGTCTTAACAATATTATTTTTACTAATCTTTAACGCTTCCTCAATTGTTTTTCCTTTAACTAGGTCGGTAACAACACTGCTGGTGGCAATAGCAGCGGCACAACCATAGGTACGGAACTTTACATCGCTAATTATCTCTTTATTTTTTGACTCTCTGATCTTAAGATACAAAGACATAATATCGCCGCAGATGATATTACCCGCTTCACCATAACCATCAGGACTTTTAATCTCGCCAAAATTATGAGGATGACGAAAATGCTCAATCGTCTCCTCGGTGTAAAAAGTATTACTCATAGGAAAAAATAGAAATTTTTCTAATTTTTTTTACCGTATTAATAATTTGTTTAATAGCATAATTAATATCTGTCTTTTTGGTAAATCGGCCAAGACTGATTCTTAAGGAACCATGAGCTTCTTGCGGTTTTAAGCCGATAGCTAATAAAACATGGCTGGGAACAAGAGTTTTTGACGAACAGGCTGAGCCGGTAGAGACCATCACTCCCTGACTATCAAGTTCCAAAACTAATGACTCACCTTCGGCGCCGAAAAATGACATATTAATGTTATTGGATAATCTTTTTATTGGATGACCATTAAGTCTGGTTTTTTTAATACTTTTTCTTAATTTGTTAATCAGATAGTCTCTCATTTTTGACAGTTTTTTATTTTCTTTTTTTCCTTCTTTTTTCAAAATCTCAGTGGCTTTGGCAAAACCAACAATCCCAGGAACATTGACCGTTGACGAACGAAGTTTATTCTCATGGCCGCCGCCGTGCAAAATCGGCTCAATTAAAACGCCTTTTTTCACATACAAAATTCCTACTCCCTTCGGCCCATAAACTTTGTGAGAGGAAGCAGTCAAAAGATCAATGTTCATTTTATTAACATCAATCTCAATCTTGCCATAACTTTGTGAGGCATCGGTATGAAAATAAACATTTTTTTCCTGACAGATTTTTCCAATGGCCTCAATATCTTGCATTGTTCCAATCTCATTATTACCATGAATCACCGAAACCAGTAAAGTATTTTTTTTGATTAGTTTTTTAAGCTCACTCAAATCGACAAAACCGTCTCTGTCAACCGAAAGATAGTCAATCTCAAATCCTTGACTCTTTAACCAATGGCTGCTTTCTAAAACACAGTCGTGTTCAATCCGTGAAACAATTAAATGATTTTTCTTTTTAAAACGGTTGGCAAAGGCTAGTCCCTTAAGAGCTAGATTATTGCTTTCCGTAGCTGAACTGGTAAAAATTATCTCTTCCGGATTTTTCGCGCCAATAAAATCAGCAATGATTTTTCGGCTTTTTTCCACTACCTCTGCCTGTTCGCGGCCAAACTGATGAAGAGACATGGTGTTGCCGAATTTTTGGGAAAAATAAGGAAGCATGGCTTTGACGACCCGGGGATCTACCGGTGTTGTTGCCGCATAGTCAAGATAAATTTTTTTCATAATAGATCCATCAATCTCGTTTTTTTGAGTTGATTAGTTATTGTCTTTCTTAACTTATTGCTAGAGTCTTTATGTTGGCAGATGCTTTCATACCGACATTGATAAGCGGCATCTCCGCATCCATATAAGGAAAAATCGTCTTTGAAAATCTTTAAATAATTGTAAAGGGAGATTTTTTTAATCTTTTTTCCGATTTGATAACCGCCACCTTTTCCTTCATGACTAATTAATAAATCGGCTTTGACTAACTGGGCGGCAATCCGCGCTAAAAATCTCTGAGGAAGTTTCGTCTCTTTGATTAAATCAGAAAGTTTGACTATCGTCTTTTTTTTATAAATATAAGAGAGCAAAATAATTCCGTAATCAGATTGTTTGGTAATCGTTAACATATACTTATTTAGTAATAGTTTAGCAGACAAAAAATAATTGTCAATAGTTAAACTAGTGGCATTCGGGGAATTCTATCTAGTTTTTCAATATCTTTGACAAATATTTTTCTTTCCGCTTTATAAGAAGCAACAACGCCAATCATAACTGCGTTATCACCGGTAAGGTATTTAAAAGATGGGGGCATAACTTCACCCTGATATTTTTTTACCAACTCCCTCATCTTTTTTCGTAAATATAAATTAGCGCTTACTCCTCCGACTACAATTAAACGTTTAATCAAAGTTTGCTTAATCGTTTTTTCAGTTTTTTTAATGATGGTGTCAAAAACCGCTTCTTGAAACGAACTCGCTAATTGCCCTAAGGACACCGCGGCGGTGGAGATATTATAGGCTTGTGGTCTTTTTTTTAAGAAATAATAAAACGATGTTTTTAATCCGGAAAAGGAAAAGTTTAGATCATTAGACTTTAACATCGGCCGGGGAAAATGATGGAAGTCTTCGTTATTGACTTCTTTAGCCAATCTCTCAATTACCGGTCCGCCCGGATAACCAAGGCCTAAAAGTTTGGCCGCTTTATCCAATGCCTCTCCAGCCGCATCATCAATCGTCTCGCCGATTACTTCGTACTTTAAATGGTCTTTAAAAATTACCAGACTGGTATGGCCGCCGGAAACAATTAAAACTAGGTAAGGAAAGTTAAAGCCATGCTTTGGATTACCTTGACTATTTTGGACAAAGGCAGAATAAATATGACCTTCAAGATGATTAACGCTTATTAGTTTTTTATGATATTGTTTCGCTAGTTCTTTAGCTTTTTTAATCCCCACTTCCAAAGCCACTGCCAAACCAGGTCCTTGGGTTACAGCTATATAATCTATTCCTTTCATTGAAAATTTTTTTAACACTTCTTCAACAACGAAGTCTATTTTCTCCTCATGCGCCCGTTTCGCCAACGACGGCACCACGCCTCCCCATTTCTTATGAATCAGGACTTGCGAATAGATAACGTTAGACAAAACTTTTCGACCATCAGTGATGGCAACCGAGGTCTCATCGCAACTAGTATCGATGGATAAAATTATCATAAAATTCTAAGCACTAAATAACAAATCACAAATAAATTATAAATCTCAAATTCTAAATAGTTTAGAGCTTTTGATTTAGTATTTGGAATTTATTTGGAACTTGGGATTTAGAATTTAGGATTTAATTTTAATTTCTCTTTTCTTCTCGTTAACATACTTCATCTTCACATATATAATTTTTCCCTTGCTTTTAAGTAAATTAATAATCTCTCCTGCCTTTTCTCCCCACTCAAACGCCAAAATATTCCCTGGTTTTAATAATTTTTCTATTCTTAAATGCTTGAATTCTTCTTTTTCTTCAATCTGATATAGATCAAAATGATAAAAATTGCCATACTCATAATAAATGACAAAGGTTGGTGAAACAATGTTTTTTATTCCTAGATGCTTTCCTATTCCTTTAACAAAAATAGTTTTGCCGACGCCTAGTTCGCCTTCGATAATAATAACAAGAGGTTTTCCTCTCCGTATGTCATTCCAAAATATTTTTTTAGCGATTTCCTGAGTTTCTTCTGGAGATTTTGATAAAAAGGACTGAGATTTTAAAAAATTAACATCGCCTCGTCTTAAGATTTTCACCTCTGGTTCTGTCAGATCAATAACTGTTGACGGCTTGTTTCTCGGTAATTCTCCAGCATCAACTATTAAGTCAATCAATTTTTTTTTACTGTTAGGCAAATCATTTAATAATGATTCAATTGAATAATGAGGTGACCGACTTGCTATGTTAGCTGAAGTGGCAGTGATTGGTTTATTAAATTTTTTAACTAAGACTTCGATGTATCGATACATCGGAATTCTTATTCCTAAGGTTCCTTTTTCTGATTCTAAAAGCGGACAAACTTTGTGTTTTGATTTTAAAATAGCTGTAAACGGACCAGGCAAAATTTCTTTTAATGTTTTTAGCTGTTTTTCATTTATTTTGACTAAATTTTTCATCATCTTAAAATCAGAAACGAAAACCGAAATCGCTTTGCCAGCAGGACGATTTTTAAATTCTATTAATTTCCTAACCGCTTTTTCACTTGTTGCATCTACCAACACACCATAAACTGTGTCTGATGGAAAAATTACTAAGCCTCCGCTTCTTAAAACTTTTAAGGTTATTTTAAGGATTTTTGTGGTATTATTTTTTGTTAATTTAAGTTTTATCATTGAAAATTCAATGAAAATTGAAAACTGAAAATTGAAAATTAATGATATTTTATCAAAAATTCTGCTAAAATTAGGTTTATGGCTAATAATAAGAATGGCTTAAAAATGAAAAAGTTTGAATTTAAAATCGATTTAAAAACTATTTTTATCTCCCTTTTTATCTTTCTTTTTCTTTACCAGGTTTATAAGTCGGTGAAAACAGAGGTTAAACAAGCACTACCGGAAAAATCAATCACCTCAGTTATCCAAGAAGCAAAAAATGATCAAATCAAACAGATTGATGTGATTGGTAATAAATTAATTGTTTATTATAAAAACAGTAAACTTGCTCTTTCTTATAAAGAACCAGAAGAAAGCTTAAAAAAAACTCTTCAGGATGATGGGGTAAAGACTGAAAACATCCAAATCAATGTAAAAGATGCCGAGACTTCGTCTGGACTAATGAATTTTCTAGGTAATATTCTGCCAACGATTTTAATGGTCGCTTTTTTTATCTTTCTTTTTCGTCAGGCTAAAGGTGCCCAGGACTCGGTCTTTTCTTTTGGCCAGTCGCGGGCAAAAAGATTTATTAAAAGCATGACGAAAACCACCTTTTCTGACGTGGCCGGCGTTGATGAAGCAAAAAAAGAACTGGAAGAAGTAGTTGATTTTTTAAAACATCCTGGCAAATATAAAAAATTAGGCGCTCGCACTCCTAAAGGCGTTCTTCTTGTTGGTCCTTCTGGCTGTGGAAAAACTCTTTTGGCAAAAGCGGTTGCTGGTGAAGCCAACGTACCTTTTTTCTCAATCGCCGGCAGTGAATTTATGGAAATGCTCGTTGGCATTGGCGCTGCCCGAGTCCGCGATCTTTTTGATAATGCGAAAAAAAACGCTCCCTCAATTATTTTTATCGACGAAATTGACGCCATTGGCCGCGCCAGATCAATCGGTATGATGCCCGCTCATGACGAACGAGAACAGACTTTAAATCAGATTTTGGTGGAAATGGATGGTTTTGCTCGTACTGAACAGGTCGTCGTCGTTGCTGCCACCAATCGCGGTGATCTCTTAGATACGGCACTTCTTCGGCCAGGTCGGTTTGATCGAAGGATTATCGTTGACTACCCTGATGTTGAAGGAAGAAAAGCGATCGCTAAAATTCATGCCAAGGGTAAACCATTTGCTAAAGAGGTTGATTGGGACAAAGTCGCTAAAAGAACGGTTGGTTTTTCTGGGGCTGACCTGGAAAATATGCTTAATGAGGCGGCTATCTATGCTGCTCGTCAAGAAAAAACTGCTATTAATATGGAAGACATAGAAGAGGCGGCCACCAAAGTCAAGCTTGGTCCGGAAAAAAAGAGAATACAGTCTGATTACGATAAAAAGCTTACCGCCTATCATGAGGCCGGTCATGCGATTATGTCTCATTTTCTTCCTTTTACTGATCCAGTCCATCGTATCTCCATTGTTTCCCGAGGAATGGCTTTGGGTTTTACTTTAATTCCACCTGCCAAAGATAAACTTCATGAGACTAAAACTCATCTTTTGGAACAAATTTCTGTGATGATGGCTGGGCGAGCCGCTGAAGAAGTAATTTTCAACGAGGTGACTACCGGCGCCGCCAATGATTTTGACCAAGCTACTCAAGTTGCCAAAGCGATGGTGGTTGAATACGGAATGAGCGATCTAGGACCGATTAATTACGGCCCAACCATTGATGTCACCGAATGGGGAAAGAGTTATTTTGAACAAAATTCAATCTCTCAAGAAATGATGGCAAAGATTGATAAGGAAATAAAAAAAATTATTGACCTATCTTATGCTCGAGCGTTGGATGTCATTAAAGAAAAAAAGCCTTTGCTTGATAAAGTGGCTACCGCGCTTTTGAAAAAAGAAAGTCTCGACCAGGAAGAGTTTGAGAAAATTGTTGGTAAGAAACCCGTTAACCCGTTAACAGAATAATCAATGAACACTCTCTTATTAATTGATGGCAATCCCATCATGCACCGCGCTTTTCATGCTCTTCCCTCTTTTAAGGCGGATGATGGTACGCCAACCAATGTTCTTTACGGATTTTTTTCTATCGTTCATAAACTAATTACTGATTTTCATCCTGATTATCTTACCTGTTGTTTTGATACACCGCTGCCAACCTTTAGAAATAAGCTTTTTAAAGCGTATCAAGCGCAACGGCCAAAAGTGGAAGATGATTTTATCGTTCAAATTCCTCTGGTAAAAGAAGCGCTTGATAAAGCTGGAATCTCCCATCTGGAAAAAGATGGCTTTGAGGCTGATGATCTGATTGGCACGGTTACAAAAATTTTTTCCCAAAATGATATTCGCGTTTTGATTGTCACCGGTGATAAAGATCTATTACAACTTGTCAATGATAAAGTTTTTATCGCCTCTCCTCAATTAGGATTGTCACATATTAAAGTTTTCGATAGTATTGAAGTAGAAAGAAAGCTGGGCATAAAACCTAAACAAGTCCCTGATTTTAAAGCTTTAGCTGGTGATCCTTCGGATAACTATCCAGGCGCTCGCGGCATTGGTCCAAAAACTGCTGCTTCGCTTTTAACTCAATATCAATCTTTAGATAATATCTATAAAAATATCAACTTTATTAGTTCAGAAAAAATTAAAAAAGCTTTGACTGAAAGTAAAGATGATGTGTTTCTTTCTCAAAAGCTAGCGACCGTGGTCACCAATGTTCAGATCACTCCTAATATTGAAGAGATGAAGTTTAAAAAATTCAAATCAGAGTTAAAAGACTTTTTATTAAAATATCAAATCCATTCTTTAGCCAAAAGAATCTTTGAAAAAACTAATAAAAAAAGCCTGCCTGCCGGTAGGCAGGAAGATAAATCTAAAGAAAATCAGATGGGGTTGTTTTAATTTGCTATAATTTCTTCATGTGTGGAATTTTCGCTGTTGTTAATGATAAAACTAATCATGCGGCTCAAACTGTCCTTGCTGGTCTTAAAAAATTAGAATATCGTGGTTATGATTCCTGGGGAATTGCCATCAAGCCAACTTCCCTCACCCCCGGTGTGCAAAAACTACAGGTTGAAAAACATATTGGTAAAATTGGCGAGGCAAAAACTAATTTACCTGAAGGAACTATTGCCATCGGACACACCCGCTGGGCCACCCATGGTGGCGTCACCGACGAAAACGCCCATCCCCATCTTGACTGTTCAGGAAAATTAGCGGTCATTCACAACGGCATTGTCGAAAACTATCTTGAGTTTAAGGAAGAATTGATAAAAAAAGATCATCAATTTTCTTCGGAAACCGATACTGAAGTCATCGCCCACTTGATTGAGGAAAAAGTCAAACACCAAAATCTGGTTTCGGCAGTGTTTAAAACTTTTAATGACCTTGTTGGCAGCAACGCTATTGGCGTCATTGACTTTGAATCAGAAATAATTATTGCCGCCAGAAATGGCTCACCACTCGTTATTGGTGTTGATGAAATCAATCATCAATATTTCCTAGGCAGTGATGTTCCAGCTTTCCTAAAATACACTAATAAAGTTCATTTCTTGGATGACGGCGAAGCTGTTGTTATTACAAAAACAGGAATAAAACTTTTTGACTTAAAAACTGGAAAAGAAAAAAAACTTAACTGGCAAACTCTAGACTGGAAGTTAGAAGACGCGGAAAAAGCTGGCTTCCCGCATTTTCTTCTCAAAGAAATTCACGAGCAAAAAGAAACTATTACTAAAGCCGCTTTGATTAATGAAAAAGAAATCTTAGAAATGGCTAAACTAATTAGGCAAGGGTATAAAACAGTCTTTATAGGTTGCGGTACTGCTTCTTACTGTGCTTTAGCCGGAAAATATTTTTTTGCTAATGCCGGCATAACATCAGAAAATTACGGCGCCTATGAGTATTTGCCTTTTTTAAAATTTACCAACAATAAAACTTTGCTTATAACGATTTCTCAATCAGGAGAAACCGCCGATACCTTAATTGCTTCAAAAGCTGCTAAAAAACGAGGAGCAATTATTGTAGCAGTTGTTAACGCCCGAGGTTCAACCCTGGAACGAATGGCTGATATCGTTCTTCCGGTTGGTGCCGGTCCGGAAATCGCCGTTGTCTCAACTAAAGCCTTTACCGCCCAGCTTGCCACTCTTTACCTATTGACGACGGCTATCACGAATAAGTACGATGAAGGAAAGAATAAAATAAATAAACTTGCAGATGTTTTAAAAGACTGGCTCAACCCTGTATTAATCAATCAATTAATTGATACAGCTAAATCATTAATGAAGGAAGAGCATATTTATGTTATTGGTAAACATCTTAACTATCCAGCAACTTTGGAGTTTGCTTTAAAAATCAAGGAAACTTCTTATCTCCATGCTGAAGCTTTTGCTGCCGGCGAACTAAAACATGGAGTGATTACTTTGATTCAAAAAAATACTCCTTGTTTTGTCTTAGCATCAAACGATGAAACGAAAAATGAAATACTTTCAAGCACGGCTGAACTGAAAGCTCGCGGAGGAAGGATTATTGGCGTGGCTCCGTTTGAAAGTCCTGAATTTGATGAGTTAATCAAAACTCCAGACTTAGGAGATCTGACAATTTTCGGAAACATCATTGTTGGACAGTTATTGGGCTATTACTTAGGCATCGGTCGTGGCGCCGACCCAGATAAACCGAGAAATTTAGCGAAAAGCGTAACGGTCAAGTAACTAATAAAATAATATTAATGGGAAAACTATCTAAGAAAAAAACCGCCTTAATAATCGCCGGCATCATAATAATTCTTCAAACAATTTTTAACCGCTCTTCTATCCCCTATCTAAATAATTTTCTCCCTTTATTCTCTCCCACTCCTACTTTAATTAAACGTTTAATTAAAGTGACTAAAGTAATTGACGGCGATACGATTGTTATTAAAGGCGGACAGAAA
>PFRZ01000050.1 GCA_002788805.1 Candidatus Roizmanbacteria bacterium CG_4_9_14_0_2_um_filter_35_15
TTAATGAAAGTATCATTCGATGGGTAAATTTTGTGGAAAAAGAAATGTTAAATCAATAATTATTCAAAAAAGGCTAACTAAATTAGCACTACATTATATTATTATAATGTAGTATTTAGCTTCAAAAAATCCACAAACACCTTTCCTACTTCCCTATTTGCACTAATATTAGGATGAGAATCAATGGGGACAAAATTATTACAATATTCTCTCTTCAACATATTTTTATTTTTACCTTCTTTATCTGCCAGAAGATCAAAGAAATCAAAAATAGTAATATTTTTATACTTTTTTGCTTCCTGATTTATAAACTCGGATAGATTTCTAGCGTTATCTGCCCATTTAGGTTTTGTCATTTCTGCTCGTAACGGTGGTGGAGTAAAAACAATGAATTTATTATTGTAATTAGAAATACTCTTCATAATCTGTGAATAATATTTTTCATATTCAATTAACTTTTCGTCTGATTCTATTTTTGAAGTGGGAAAACAATTTTTGAAAATAATCACGTCAAAAGAAAGAATGTTTTTTAAGGTAAAATCATTCTTGTCTCTGGAAAAAATTTCGGCATATTCCTTAGGGGAGTTATTACTGATATTAATATTAAAATCTCTTCCAGTCATTTTTCCATTTTGGTCCGATAAACCTGTCCTAAACATTATAGCTCCGAATAAATAGGATAAAATTTTTGAAGAATAAAGATTATATCCATGATCCCAAAGTTCAATATTCGGTGCTTTTTCTTTTAGAAGTTTTCTCAACTGTCCGAAGAAAATTAACAATCCCCCGGTCGAATGATGAATAAAAAGAACTTTAATTTTCTTCATATTTATATTAAATAAGATTATAATTCAATTAGAACATTTATGATGTTATATTTTTTCTTACTTATTCTCTACGCTGTTATTCCCCCTATAGCTTTATTCCTCACCTTAAAAATGATTTACCACGATAAATATAGATATGGAATTCATCTTCACTATATGTTTAAATATTTATTTACCTTTTCGTTTCTACCACTTTTATTTATTCCTAATCTAAAACTCGGATTGATTCCTCAAAATAAATATTCCCTTATGTTTTTAGTCTTAACCTTTGTTTTATCAGTGTTAGGAATAAAAAGAGCGATTAAATTCAAAAATCTTTTTTTCTATTTTAGCGGCGTCTTTGCTGCTTTCATGGAAGAAATTCTCTACCGAAGTATTATCTTTTCTCTTGCATTTGTGATTTGGAATAACCAATGGGTAGCACTTGTAGTTTCTTCATTTTTATTTGGTACCTGGCATTTAAAAAACTATTACTGGTCAGGAAAGAAAAATATTATTATTCAGTTTTTCTATACTGCGTTATTTTATGGTCCGGTTTTTGGATTAATGCGGATTTTTACCGGAGATATTTATTTAGCGATTCTATTTCACTACATAACCGATGCCACCTGTGCTTTAGCTTCTGATTGGATGAGAGGATGGTTGGTGTTTGGAGGAAGAGGCAAAAATTATGACGATAGATATATTAAATAATAGAGATTGCTTTGTCGCTTCGCTCCTCGCAATGACAAATAATTACGGAATTGGAAAACGGAGCGCTAGTTTTTTGACCTGTTGACGAAGCTCTTTAACTTCTTTTTTTGTTTTTATTTCCTTTTCAAACTTAACAATATAATCTTTTCTCTCCTTTTTATTAGTCGGCAAACGATATGGCTTGATTAGATCAATCACTTCTAAAATCATCTTACCAATTACTTTTATTTCTTTTTCCTTCATTCCCCTGGTTGTCGCTGCTGGAGTTCCTAAGCGAATCCCTGATGGGTAAAATGGAGATGATGGTTCATCGGGAACAGTGTTTTTATTCAAGGTTAAACCAACAAGGTCAAGCGCTTTTTGGGCAAAAATGCCGCCGCCAGGGCCTAAAACTTTAGCTAGACTAACTAAAATCAAATGATTCTCTGATTTCCCTCCAACCACTTTTAACCCACCATCAACCAATACTTTTGCTAAAAGTTTAGCGTTTTTAACAATCTGTCTAGCATATCTTTTAAAAGATGGCTGACTGGCTTCGTATAAGGCAACGGCAATACTGGCCGTCTGATTATCATGTGGTCCGCCTTGTAGACCTGGGAAAACCGCCTTGTTAATTTTATCAGGAAGATCTGGATCTTTTTTAATTCCTTTTTCAGTCACCATAATCATTGCTCCTCTTGGTCCACGCAAGGTCTTATGAGTAGTCGTAGTTACGATATGGACATAAGGAACAGGCGAAGGATGAACCCCTGCAGCAATTAATCCAGCTATATGGGCAATATCAGCGGCCAAATATGCTCCAATTTCATCAGCTATCTTGGCAAATTTTTCAAAATGAATAATTAGAGGGTAAGCAGTCGCCCCCACCCAGATTAACTTTGGCTGATAAGTTTTAGCAATCTTTTTAATCTGCTCATAATCAAAAAGGTCGTCAACCTTTCCATCATAAACATGTTCCTTGATTAAACCGTACTGAAAGGTTTTATAGTAAATGCCGGTGGCCGAAACATGATGACCATGAGTCAAGTGGCCTCCCGCAATCAAAGCCTGGCCGGAAACAACATCGCCAGGATGACAAGTGGCCAGATAAACCGCTAGATTAGCCGGAGAACCAGAGTAAGGTTGAACATTGGCAAAAGGGACTTTAAATAATTCTTTTGCTCTTTCCTGACAAAGAATCTCAACCTGATCAACGTTCTCGTTGCCGCCATAATAACGCTTTTTAGGATAACCCTCGGAATATTTATTAACATAATAAGACGATAAAACTTTTCTTACTTCGCTTGAAGCATAGTTCTCCGACGGAATTAGTTCGATTCCCTCTCTCTGCCTTTTTTCCTCTTTTTTTATCAGGTTAGAGATTTTTTTGTCTTTCATATTTTTTAAAATAAACTAATAATTGTTTCACCGACGCTAAACTGTGAGCGGGAAAATTAGCAATACGAATCTGTTTATCTTTAAATTTTTGATAACCATTTCCAACAATATAACCTTTATTTGTTAGTTTTTTAATAATGTTTGATGAACCGTTTTTTACCTCAACAACAATTACTGTTTTAGAACGGAATCGGCTCTGTTTTATAAACGGTCTATAAAGATTGCTTTCCTCAAAAAAATTATAGAGAATGTTTGCCTTTTTTTCTATCGCTTTTCTTATATTCCTAATTCCCAACTTAAACATATCTTTTATCACTTGACCTAAAAGATAAATCGCCAAAACATTAGGTGTTTCTGGTGTTTGACCCTTGTCTGCATATTTTAATAGATTAATAAAATTATGATAACTGCCAACATTCACTCCTTTATTAATTAAATATTTTGATTTTTCTATCGCTTCCGGACTAACGATTAAAACTGCTAGTCCAGCCGGTAATCCAAAACCTTTTTGGACAGAAAAAAATACCAAGTCGGCAAAAGAATAATCAATGTTAACATAAGGAGCAGAAGAAACAATATCAACCGCCAGTAACTTATCAGGATGATTCTTTTTTAAGAGAACAATGTCTTTTTTGTCCAAAGCGACGCCGGTGCTGGTTTCATTCTGAGTGACGCAGATGAGTTCCGTCTTTTTATTAATCTCAACTTTATCAAAATCAAACCCATCCCCCCAGGCAACTTGATGTCTAAAAGGAACTTTTTTTAACTCAATCGCAGTTTCAAAAAATCTCTGAGAAAAACCTCCGTTAACAAAGTGAAAACTATGCTTTTCAACGCAGTTCTCTATCACTCTTTCCATCACCTCTGTCCCTGAAGAAAGGAAAAAAATGTGATGACTTTTGGGAATATTCAATAACTGTCTTAAATCATCTACTGTCTTGTAAAAAATCTTCTTAAACCTAGAGCTTCGATGAGACAATGATAAGATGTCCTTCCTTAATGCTTCTTTGAGATGTTTTGGGATAGTAGGAAAAATCTGGCTCGGTCCTGGTGTAAAAAAAATTTTTTTCATAGTTAATATAATATTCTAAATTTTATAGTTTCAGGAATCTGTTTTAATTCTTTAACAACTTTTTGGTCATAAGTTCTGTTTACGTCCGTAATTACATAACCAATGTTTTCTTTTGTTTTTAAATACTGTCCTTCGATATTAATATTATTTCTTCCTAAAATATTATTAATATTAGCTAATACTCCCGGTACGTTTTTATGAATATGAATTAATCGATGAGCGTTTCTTAACTGTGGTAATTGAAGATTGGGAAAATTAACGCTTAATACAGTATCACCGTTATTGATAAAACTAATTAGCTTTTGACTGACAAACTCACCGATATTTTTTTGTGCTTCTTCTGTGCTTCCCGCAATATGAGGAGTAAGAATAACGTTTGGGATCTTTTGTAACTGACAATAAAATTTCTCCCCCATAGAATAAGGCTCATTAGGAAAAACGTCGATAGCTGCTCCAGCAATTTTACCTGCTTTAAGATTATTTACTAAAGCTTTGATATCAACAATAACTCCTCGACTAGAATTGATAAAAATTATTTGATTTTTCATCTGTTTGAATTCTTTATCTCCAATTAGATTTTTATTTGTTTCTCTTCCATCAATATGGATCGTCACGATATCAACGATTTTTAACAATTCTTGAAGTGAACTGCATTTTTTAGCATTACCTAGCGCTAATTTATCAATAATATCATAAAAGTAGACTTCCATTCCTAAATTTTCTGCTAATACAGAAAGCTGGGAGCCAATGTTGCCATATCCAATAATGCCTAGTTTTTTTCCTCTTATCTCATGACAGTCTTTTGAAGATTTATCCCAAATACCTTGATGTAATTTAATACTTTTATCGAATGTTTTTCGATAAAGCATGATAATTTCACCAAGCACTAATTCAACTACGCTTCTTGTATTGCTGTATGGAGCATTAAAAACAGCCACCCCTTTACAAGATGCAGCTTTTAAATTAATTTGGTTGGTTCCGATACAAAATGCCCCAATAGCCAGAAGCCTTTTGGCTTTACTGAAAACATTTTCAGTCACTTTGGTTTTTGACCTTATGCTAAGAATAGAAACGTCTTCGATCACATTCATTAATTCTTTCTCATTTAATGCTTTTGGTAAAATCTGCATTTCATAACCTTCTTTTGATAGAAGTTTAATCGCTTTCTTGTCAATGTTTTCTAAAAATAATACTTTGATTCTGTTCTTGGGATAAGATAAACTTCGTGAAAGACCAAATCGATATAAAAACTCATCAAGATTAGGTAAAACATAATCAGCATGTTTAATAACAACATCTCTTTTTACATTTTCACAAAACACAAAAAATTTATTGGCTAAACCTGCTTTTTTAATTTGATAATCGCTGTATCCATCTCCAATCACATAGATTTCTCCTTTTAAGTTAAGAGCTTTTATCTGTCTTATCTTGCCATCTTTTTGCGATAGAAAATTATTCTTGTTAAAACCAGTAATGGTTCCAGCTTTATTAAAAATAAATCGATTAGCTAATATATGCTTTTTATCAACGCCGAATGGTTTAATTAATGGATAAATATACTCAATAAATCCGCCGGAAATAACGTAAATATTTTTTTTATATTTTTTAAAGAAATCTCGATTACGAGCTACAGAAAGACTTATGTTATTTTTTAATATATTAATTAATTTATATATATCTTCTTTGGTAGCTTTAAATAATCTCAGTCTTTTTTGAAGAGAAACACTAAAAGGAATTTTTCCATTCATTCCCTCTGTCGTAATTTTTTTTATCTTATCTAGTATTTTTCTTTTTTGTGGATTTTTATTTAAAGCAATTTCAGCTAATTTGTCCAAAGTTTCAATCTTAACAAACGTGCTGTCGAAATCTATAATGATGTAAAAATTATTTTTGTTTTTCATAATAAAAAACCTCCCTTGCGGGAGGTCGTTTTTTAATATTTTATTTTATCCACTATTCATCAACCTCCCGGAAATCGGGCTCGATGATGAACAAGGTGAATAATTATTATAAAAATCTACTCGTGGATTCATAATAAAGACATTATATCTTATCGATAAATTAATTGTCAATGGTATATAATATTAGCTATGTTTTATCTCATAATAGGAAGCAATCTCATTATGGTTTTGACCTTTTTATTAAAGCTAAAAGCTCTTCCTCCGCAAATTCCCCTTTTTTTCTCTCGTCCTTGGGGAGAAGCCCAGTTAGTCGATACCTGGACGATATTTTTTCTTCTTTTTCTTTTAAATATCTTCTATTTTTTCAATAATTATTTTTACAAAAAATTTTTCTCTGATAATCTGTTGGTCAAAAAAATTATTGAATATTTTAATCTCTTTTTGATCGTCGGTTTTACCTATGTTTTTCTAAAAATTATATTTTTAGTTTCCTAAAAAAATGAATCTGTTAATAATTCTATTATTTTCTTTTCTTTTTTCTTATTTAGCCATCTTCCCTACCATCTATCTTGCCAAAAAATTTCATCTGGTCACTGATGCGAAAAAAAGATATCACCCGGCTCATACTCATCAAGGAATCATTCCCAGAGCCGGCGGCCTACCAATTTATTTTTCTATTCTTTTAACTTCGCTTTTCTTTTTACCGATTAACAAAATTGTCTTTGGCATTCTCATGGCGAGTTTTTTTCTCGTTTTTATCGGTGTCATGGACGACTATGCTGATATTTCTCCTTACCTCCGCTTTGTCTGTAATTTAATCATCTCTGCGACTGTTATTGGTTTTGGTTTAGGCATTCCTTATCTTTCTAATCCTTTTGGAGGAATCATTAAGCTTGATAGTTGGCAGATCCCTGTTAATTTTTTTGGCAATCACACTATCTGGGTCTGGGCTGATCTTTTGGCAATTGTCTGGCTTACTTGGACGACCAATATGGTTAATTGGAGCAAAGGTGTTGATGGTCAACTCCCAGGATTCGTCGCCATTACTGCTATTTTTCTTGGGCTTTTGTCACAACGGTTTACTGCCCATGATGTCAATATCCAAACTGTAACCATTTTTTCTTTTATCGTTGCCGGAGCTTACTTAGGATTTTTACCTTTTAACTTTTATCCGCAAAAGATTATGCCTGGCTATGGCGCTGGCGGACTAGCTGGTTTTTTACTGGGAATTCTTTCAATCTTGTCATTTGGTAAATTCGGAACTGCTATTCTGATTTTATCGGTGCCGATGATTGATGCTGTCTATACGATGATGAGACGGTTAAAAAAACGAAGGTCTATTTTTAAAGCTGACTGGGGACATTTTCACCATCGCCTGCTGGAAATTGGCTGGGGAAAAAGAAGAATAGCGATATTCTATTGGCTAGTCTCTTTGATTTTGGGGATATCTGCTTTATTTTTAAAAGGTATTGAAAAATTAATTGCTTTTATGACTATTGGACTTCTCCTGTTATTCTTCATCATTATTATAGAAAAAATCAAAAATCAAAAATCAAAATGAAATACTTTATCAAGACCTTTGGCTGTCAGCAAAACTACGCTGACTCGGAAAGAATTGCTGTTGCTTTTAAAAATCGTGGGATGACCCAAACTAAAGACGTAAAAAAAGCCAACTACATCATCATTAATACCTGTATGGTCAGAGAATCAGCGGAAAACCGTGTCTATGGATTGGTTAATAATTTGGCAAAATTAAAAATTAAAAATTCAAAATTAAAAATTATTATTACTGGCTGCATGGTCGGATTAGCAATCCGTGATAAAATCGGAAAATACCTAAAAAGATTAAAAGAAATTATGCCGCAAGTCGACGAATTTATACCGATTGAAGAGGTTGGCTTTGACTTTGCGCCACTTAGAACTGATAAAATTTCTGCTTGGGTACCAATATCAAATGGCTGTAATAACTTTTGTACTTATTGTATTGTTCCATATACTCGCGGCCGCGAAGTCAGTCGACCATATGAAGAAATTATTAAAGAATGTAAAGATCTTAAAAAAAAAGGCTATAAAAATATAATTCTCTTGGGACAAAATGTTAATTCTTATGGTTCAGATTTAATCTCAAAGGGTAAAAAAGCGAAGATACCAAATTCGAGCTTTTGTCAAAATATTAAGCCTGTGTACGTTAAGCATTTGGGCAGATATAGAATTCCTACTTTATTTCCCTATCTTTTAGAAGAAGTGGCAAAGATGGGCTTTGAAAAAGTTGATTTCATCTCCAGTAATCCTTGGGATTTTTCTGATGAACTCATTGACGTTATTGCCAGAAACAAAAATATCACCAGAACGATCCATCTCCCAGTCCAGTCAGGTGACGATAATGTTTTAAAACGAATGAATCGCTGGTACACGCGCGACGAGTATTTAGAACTCGTCGCGAATTTAAAATTAAAAATTAAAAATTTAAAATTAACGACTGATATAATTGTCGGATTTTGCGGAGAAACGGAAAAAGAGTTTAAAAATACGATCAAACTCTGTAAAAAAGTTGGCTTTTCCTGGGCCTATATCTCCCAATACTCTCCCCGACCGATGACTCTGTCCATAAAGCTATATAAAGACGACATACCGCATAAAATAAAGGAAAAACGCTGGAAAATATTAGACGATTTAATCAATAAACCACATTTAGTAAGATACCAATCTACCAATGAATCCTAATCTACAAATATTCATGGATTAGAATTAATTCGTTGATCGGTATTATGTTTGAGAATTCAATATCCTCCTTGGTTTAAGAAATTTATCTCTGAAATTAACTAACAATCCAAGTTGTTTTTTAAAAGAAATTAAATATCTTTTGACTTGATAATAATCTTCTTTTAATAATGTTCTTTTTGACTTAAGCTCAACGATGAGGCGGTCATTAACAATAAAATCAACTTTATTTCGACCTTGTTTTTCTCCTTCAAAAGAAATTGGGATATATTTTTCTCTTTCATATTTAATGCGTTTTTCTATTAATAAATGTTCAAAAGCGTCAGAATATTGTTTTTCGTTACAATATCGACCCAAAGAATTGTGAACC
>PFRZ01000006.1 GCA_002788805.1 Candidatus Roizmanbacteria bacterium CG_4_9_14_0_2_um_filter_35_15
AACCATAGAAGATTCGGTCAAATCTCTTCTTATCTGGTACAAAAATCACCCGCATGGATGGGAGAAATAAATCAATTATCTTCCAAAGAGAAAGTTAAAAATTCTCTGGAAAAAATTAAGCTTTGGTTTTGTCGGCGTTGGTTCGACAGGCGGCAAATTTTGTTCTACAGCTGTAGGAATAAGTGTCGGAATCACATTTCCACCAGTTCCCTGTCTTCTTAGAGTTACTGAAGGAACAACATTGCCACCGGTTGATCCGGTATAAGTTAATGTTGAAGTTCCACCTCTTCCACCTGCCGACTTTATTGATTCTTTTTTCAATTATTGTGTTGGAGTTTTTGTTCAACAAAAATCAAAGGTTATTTTATCTGAAGACTTTAACTTTCTTGAGCCTTGGTCTTCTTTTATACTATCTGCCCCAGTTCAAACAAACCATCCAGCCCTTTTTTTCTCCTTTACTAAAATCAACTCTTCCCTTAAGAATAATTAGTGGGCAGCCGGCGCCTTACGGAGGCGCTTTTTATAATCTTTCCACTTTTTTTATCTTGACCATCTTATATCTGCCTCTGGTGATTTATGGTCTTTATTCTGTCAGGGACAAGCTTCACTCTTTACGGCCATTTATCATTGGACTGATAGTTACTTCACTATTGGTTTTGACAAAATTTTCTTTTCATCAAAGGTTTTTGATTCATCTGGATATTTTTTTAGTTTTTTTTGGCGGACTGGGGCTTTACTTCTTATTTGAAAAATTTCAGAAGAAAAAAGAGATTATCGATTTTTTAAAATTCTATATTTTTATATTAGTCGTATTTATCTTCGGGTTTATCTATAAAACATCATCGCCTCTTATATCTAAATCCCTTTTAAAAGAAATAAAAACTTTCTCAAATATTAGTTCGCCTGGTTATGTTCTATCTCTATCGCCTGAAGATCACGCCTGGCTGATGGGCTATACTAATTTTAAAGTGATTGCTCGTGATTTTGGAGACAATGATAAGTATTGGAATGGTAACCATTGGCAGGACTTTTTTGGAAATCAGTCAATAGAGGAAAAAATTAAATTATTAAAACTGCTTCCCCGGCCTTTGTATATCTTTATTAATGACGCTAATGGTTACCGATTTGACAATCTAAAGATAATGCCTTGTTTTAAAAGTAAGACCCTTCATTTTATCGAGGTTGGATGTTGAGTTGTCAAGAAGCTCTAATGAGCGGTGGATGGGATTCGGACCCACGACCTTCTCCTTGGAAGGGAGACATTCTACCGCTGAACTACCACCGCAAAAGAAATTTCTAATTTTTAATTATACAATAGTTATGTGAAATATAAAATTTTAATCATTTTTGCCATCGCTTTTTTTATTCGATTAATTGCTTTAAATCAGTCTCTTTGGCTTGATGAAGCAACGACAGCCAGAGTCGTCCAGCAATATAATTATCAAGAAATTATTACTAAATTTTCCCCGAATGATTTTCATCCGCCGTTCTATTATCTTTTCATGAAATTATGGACGAATATTGTTGGATATAGTGAAGTGGCGCTAAGAATGCCGTCGGTTTTATTTAGTCTGGCAACGGGCTATGTCGTTTATCTAATAGCGGGGATTTGGGGAGCAGTATTTTTTTTATTTAATCCGCTGATTATCTACTATTCTCAAGAGGCTCGTATGTACATGATGGCGACGTTTTTTCTGACAGGAGCGCTGCACTATTTTTTACAACTTGTCATTGCGAGAAGCAAAGTGACGAAGCAATCTCATAAAAACGAGATCGCCACGGCCGCCTTCGGCGGCCTCGCGATGACAACAGCACTTTTAACTTTTTACGGTTCGTTTTTTCTGGTTGCCGCTTTTTTGACTTATTTTTTATACAAAAAGCAATATAAGTATTTCATTGTTTCATTGTTGATATTTATTATTTCATTGTTATTAATCAGTCCCCTACTTTATAAACAACTGGTCAACTCAAAAATTGCTTTGGCAAACGTGACTAATTGGTCATTAGTTTTGGGAAAAGCGAATATTAAAAACTTACTTTTAATTCCGGTTAAATTTTCGATAGGCAGGATAAGTTTTGAGCCAAAGGGGATATATTATTTAGTGGCAGGGATATGGACTACATTTGTGATATCTCAAATCGCAAAACTCAAAACTCAAAACCAAAACTCAAATCCTAAATCTATTAATTTATTTCTTTATTTATTTATTTTTCCATTAGCTTTAGGTTTTGTAATTTCGTTTATAACTCCACTGCTTCAATACTTCCGATTTATTTATTTAATTCCAATCATGAGTATATTATTAACTTTTAGTATATTAGGAAAGCCTCTGCTCCACCGGTCCAGTGGCGCAGGCTTGATTGGGGTTTTTTTGATGTTTTCGTTAATTTATCTTTTAATTCCTCAGTTTCATCGGGAGGATTGGAAGAGCTTGGTGAAAAGTTTGCCTAGTAATAAGCCGGTTTATATGATTACTTCATCAAGCGATGTCTTACGATATTACAATAATAGTTTGAAAGTTATCCCCCTTCGTTCCGATTTCATCGGAACTACGGTGGGACAAGAAGAAATTATTGTTATTCCTTATACTGCTGAGATTCACGGAGTTGATTATCAAAAGATTCTTCAGGAAAAAAATTATAGACTTGTTAATAAAAAAGTCTTCAGAGGGTTAGAATTAGAACATTGGGCCAACCTAAATCCGACCGAAGCGGTCAAATGAAGGTTGGTATGACAGGCTAAACAAGCAGTTTTTTAGGTAATTTCTCGATATTTTTTAATAGTGAAGATTAAACCGATAATCAAAGCTGCGGTAAATCCTAAAGCAATTACATAAGGCGGTCCAAAAACTCCGTATTTAGGAATGGCATATAAACAACCGAAAGTTATAGTTAGAAAAAAAACTACATTAGCAAATAGAATAACACTGGGTTTTTTGACAGTATATAAAAGAAAAAGAAAAGGCAGGTTGAGAAAGGTGTAGATAATAAAAGGCAGACTCAAAGATTTAGTGATAGCAGCAGTTTGGGCGAATTTTTCTGTGAAAAAAAGATAAAAGACCCAGTTAGGCGTGAAGTATAAAGCGATAAAAAGGAAGGCAGGGATTAAAAGGTAAAGAAAACCATGCCTGAATTCTTTCATGATTTCTTGCTTGGTTTTTATTTTGGAAAAATTTGGTGATAAAACTTGAGTAATGCTGGCAACTGAAGCCATTACTGTTAAAATAATTTTTTGGGCTAGACCATAATATCCAACCTCAGGCGACTTGGAAAGGAAAAAAGACAGTAAAAATAGATCCATTCTAGAAGCTAAATTAAAAAACTGCGAGGCAATAAAAAAAGTCAAAGTATAGGCAAATTTAAACTCTTCCTTGACAATCGGCGCCTTGATAATTCTGAAAAAAATATACTTTTTTTCAAAAAATAATAAAATAAAAAAAACTGCCGGCCCAAGAATACCGAAGGTAAAAATGATTGAGCCGACGGTAACCAAATTAAGAGGAATTAAAGCAATAATAACAATCGTCTTTATTACATTCGAGAGGTTGAGATACAAATTGGCTTTCAAAAATTGCTTGGCAGCATTTAAGGCATTGATGGCGTAGTTTTGCCAGATCAGAAATAATACCGAAAAGGTAGTTAGGTAAAGCTCATATTCGGGGGCGCCGGTTTTGAAAAAAACCTTATCTAGATATGGAAAAAAAATAAAAAGCAGGGTGATGACAATTATTGAAAAGCCTGTTTGATAAGAAAGAATAGTTTTCAAAAAAACATAAGTATTTTTATGGCGCTTTTCGATCATCGGCGGCAGGTAAGAGTAGATACTTGCGGTCGTTCCAAAGTCAAGAATATTGGCCAAAACATAAGCAACTCCCAAAAGAACGCTCAAGACGCCGTAATCAGAAGGATGCATGATGCGGACCAGCAAGAAGGCGAAAAAAGCGACGAAGAAAACATTTAGGTAGTTGCCGATGGTGTTGACGATGATATTACGGCTGGTAGGTTTCTTAATAAAGCTAAACAATCTTTGGATCATCCGATAATTATAGCACCAAACCTAATTGCAATTACTTTTATTATGTTATAATCTTAACTTATATGTCAAAATCAGCTTTAATCACCGGAATTTTAGGCCAGGATGGGCCTTATTTAGCCGATTTCTTGCTTAGAAAAGGCTATAAAGTTTATGGTTTAATAAGACGTTATTCCAATCCAAATTTTTCCAACCTTGATTATTTAAATGTTACCAATAAAGTTGACTATGTTGAAGGCGATATGAATGACGAAGCGTCCTTATTGAATTTGATCCGCGGCCTTCATCCCGATGAGGTTTATAACTTGGCGGCCCAATCTTTTGTCAAGGCTTCTTTCGAGCAAGCCAAACTGACAACAGAAGTCAATTCTTTGGGTCCCTTATATCTTTTAAATGCCATAAAATTCTTTTCACCAACGACCAAGTTTTATCAGGCATCAACAAGCGAGATGTTCGGACTGCAACACACCAACGGCTATCAAGACGAAAAAACTCCATTTCATCCCCGTTCGCCCTATGGCGTTTCCAAGGTTTACGCTTATTGGATCACCGTTAATTATCGAGAATCATACGGTCTTTTTACCTGTAATGGCATTCTTTTTAATCATGAATCACCGATTCGCGGCATTCAATTTGTCACGAGAAAAATCACCGATGGCGTGGCAAAAATTAAGCTGGGTTTGGTTAAAGAACTTCGTTTAGGAAATCTTGAAGCCAAACGCGACTGGGGGTTTGCCGATGACTATGTTGAGGCGATGTACCTGATGATGCAACAAAAAAATCCTGATGATTATGTCATCGGTACCGGTGAGAGTCATAGCGTCCGTGAATTTGTTGAAATCGCTTTTAAATCAATAGGTATTGCCGACTGGAAAAAATATGTGGTGATTGATCCTCAATTCAAAAGACCGGCCGAGGTACCTAATCTAAAAGCTAAAGCTGATAAAGCGAGAAAAAATCTTGGTTGGAAGCCGAAAGTCGCATTTGATGAGTTAGTAGAAATAATGGTTAAGGCAGATTTGAAACGATATGGATCGAGATAAGAACATTGACAATCTTCGTGGCCTAGCCATGCTAGCGATGATTATTAGTCATACTACTGCCTATTTTTTAAAAGATAAACTAGCTTTTTTAATTTGGGATATTACTGAGTTTGCCGTTCCGATTTTCTTATTTTGCTCAATCTATATTTTTTATCAAAAATTAAAAACAATCGACTGGTCAAGTTTTTTAAAGTATCTTAAAAAAAGACTGTCTCGTTTGCTTCTCCCTTATTATTTATTTTTACTAGTTTATTTTTTTCTAATTTATTTTTTTGAGCCAAAAAAACTCAGTTTTCATCACTTTTTCAGTAATATCTTTCTTTATGGCGGACTAAGTCTTAACTGGTTAGTATTACTTTTTATTTACCTAATCTTTTTAATGCCTTTTATCTTCTTATTAGAAGAAAGAAAACTGTGGTTTTATTTATACGGAGCTTTCAGTCTAGTTTCTTCACTAGTTTTTGTTTTTATTTCACCAATTAATTATCGATTGATAATGTGGCTTCCTTGGTCATTGATTATTTATCTGACTATATATGTCATTAAAAATAAAAATAACAACAAAAGATTATTTCTGTTAGCAGCTATTTCTTTAACAGTTTTTGCTCTTTTATATTTTGTCGAGAAAAAAACCGGACATAAATTAATTCAATACGCGAACAAATACCCTCCCAATTTATACCATTTATCTTATGGAGCTTTTTCAATTGTTTTCTTTTTTTGGTTATCAAAGAAAAAAATATTTCAATTCTTATCTTTTGATAAATTTTTAAAATTTTTTAGCATTAACTCTTACTCTCTTTTTTTTATTCATAATCTCGTAATATTGATTTTAAACTGGCTAAATATTAGATTCTTCAACTGGATTTTATTCTTTATCTTTGTTATCGCTATCTCCATGATTCTTCAGTTTTTTTTGAACGTAGCAAAAAAATTGTTTGTGTAATTTTCCCACTCAAATTTCCTTTCCGGTTTAGGTGAATATTGTGATAAGATTTTTTTAATTTTTTCAACTATCGCTTTTTTATCAGAGAGATTAACACGATATTTTTCATCGATAGTTTCTTTTAAACTTGAGTTATCACCAACGATTATCCTTGCTCCGCAGGCTAAAGCCTCCAAGGGCGGCAGACCAAATCCTTCATATGAAGAAAGATAGATATTAAGTTGACAGGCATTGTAAAAATACGGTAAATCTTCATCCTCGATATAACCGACAAATTTAATTTTATTCTCAAGGCTCAAATCTCTAACCAGTTGAAAAACTTGTTCATTCTTCCAGCCCGCTCTTCCGGCAATAATAAAATTGTAATCAGAATATTTGGAATTCTTTATTAACTCATTGAAAACCTCGATTGATAAAGCTAAGTTTTTTCTAGGTTCAATTGCTCCTGAATAAAAAAGAAAATTTGTAGGATAATCAACTTGATATTTTTTTAAGACAGATCTTATTTTATTGTTGTCGTTAATTTTTTTGAACTTCTCCCCTACTCCCGGGTAAATGACGTGAACTTTTTTTTCATCGATTTGCGGATAAAGTTTTAATAAGTCTTTTTTAGTATTTTGCGAATCACAAATTATCGTGTCACCGTATTTAATTGTTTTCTCCAGTTTTTTTTCGTGAGCAGAAATTACTTCCTGAGTATGGAACTCCGGAAACAGTTTCCAGGTTAGATCATGAATAGTAGTTACTCCTCTAGTTTCTGGTAAGAGTGGTGGTCTTAAGAAATCAGAGAAAAAAAAGATATTGCATTTGCCGGTGAACCATTCAATGGGAATGATATTAAGTTTTCCCCAGATTAGTCTTAAAAGTGTTGGTGGAAAAGGAAACTGATAGACTTTTCCACCGAGTTTTTTTAGTTCTTCAAGGTAATAGAAATTCCTTGGTCTTCGTAAACTTGAATAAAATAATCGATATTTATTTTTCTTGTCAATAAGAAGCAAATTCTTAACTAAATTAAAAGTATAGTTAGCGACTCCACTACCGGCGTAGACTAACATTGTGATATCA
>PFRZ01000035.1:0-12450 GCA_002788805.1 Candidatus Roizmanbacteria bacterium CG_4_9_14_0_2_um_filter_35_15
TCCATAATGTCTTAAAATCCAAATGACAAAATCCAAATTACAAATCAAGCTCAAAATCTAAAATCCAAAAAATATTAAATTCTTAATTATTTAGTCATTTGGTTTTTGGATTTGATTTGTCATTTGAGCTTTGGATTTTGGATTTAATTTTCTGCCTTGAATAATGCTAAACAACGAAAAAACATTCCAGTAAAGAGATAGTCCAATAGGCAGTTTGTAGGCGAACCAGCCGATCATCAATGGAAATAAATACTTCATCTGGGTGTTCATTGCTTTTTGGAAATCATCGCCGCCATCCTTCTTGTTAACCGACTCGGTTCTCCCGCTTCGCTCCTCAACCGAATCGGTTTTTGCTGCGGTTGGTGGCGTCATTGAAACAGTTTGAAAATATTGCAAAGCCCCTGTTATCAAAGGAATTAATAGATAATACCAAATCTTTCCATCAGCTGGAGTTTTAGCTAAATTCAGTCCAAAAAACCAGGTGTCAACTGCTGAGATTTTTAAAAAAGAAGCGTAAAGAACTTTATTTACCTCAGCTATTGCTTTCACTGCCTGTCCGTTGATTAAAAATAAGTTTAAAGTATTGTATAAAGCAATAAAAATTGGTATCTGGACTATCATTACCAAACAACCGGAAGCCGGATTAATGCCAGCCTGCTGGTAAAGTTTCATCTGTTCTTGTTGGAGTTGTTTTTTGTCGTTCTTATGTTTTTCATTTAAACGATCTATATGAGGTTTTAATTCAGCCATTTTTTTAGCTGTTTCCATCTGTTTTTTGAAAAAAGGTTGAAAAAGCAGTCTGACAAAAGCAGTCAAGGCAATGATGGCAAAACCAAAAGCGCCGGGAAGTTTTATTAATAAAAATAGCTTATAAAAAGCCACCAGTAAGTTAAGAATCGGAATGACAAAGATGGTGTTAAAAAAATTAGGATTTAACATATTAAACTGTCAGTTTCTTCCTTCCTTTTGCTCTTCTTCTTTTTAAAACGCGTCTTCCATCATGAGTACTCATTCTTTTCATAAATCCATGAACTCTCATTCTTCGTTTTTTCTTCGGCTGCCAGGTACGCTTCATATTAATTCAGTTGAACTGTTAATCGGTTAACGAGTTAAAAAGTTAACGAGTTAGAAATTTTAAAAACCCGTTAACACGTTAACCCTTTAACCGTTCCAACAATATTGAACTGTTCTCTTTATTAAATACCTTCCATCCCGCCTCGGTGACAAATGGTGCAAACGGATGCAACATCTTCAAGTTTTCCAAATAAACTTCTTTTAAACTTTCCAAAGCTTCTATATTACCATTAATTACCTCACCTTTCAATTGCTCAATATAATAGTCGGCAAAACGGTGCCATAAAAACTCATAAATTAAACCCAATGCCTGCGAAAACCGGTAGCCATCCATCATCTTAAGATACTTTTTCTTTTCCTCTTTGAATTCTTTGTTAAGATCCTTAATAATTTTTAATTTTGAATTGTAACTTTTCACTTTTAACTTTTCACTTTTAACTTGCCGATTTATGAAAATAAATCGACCAATATTCCACACCTTATTGACAAAGTTCCTCATCCCGATGACTTTATTCTCAAAAAACGGCAGGTCGTTTCCTTCTTTGGTACCAAAAATCAAAGACAGTCTTAAAGCATCAGCGCCGTATTTATCAACCATATCCATAGGATTAATGACATTTCCTTTGCTCTTACTCATCTTTTTTCCAGACCGATCACGGACCAATCCGTGAAGAAAAACTGTTTTAAAAGGCACTTTTTTAGTAGTATAATAGCCAATCATAATCATTCTCGCTACCCACCAAGGAAGAATGTCATAGCCTGTTTCCATAACCGAGGTGGGGTAGAAATAATTAAAAAAATTATTCTTCCCTACCGTCATTAACGTCGCAAACGGCCACTGGGCCGATGAAAACCAGGTATCAAAAGTGTCCTCGTCTTGAATAAAATCCTTTTTGCCACAAATGTTACACTGGACCGGTGGCTCAACGGCTATAAACCACTTTTCTTTTGATTGACAAAAATATGCGGGGATGCGGATGCCCCAAACTATTTGCCTGGAGATATTCCAGTCGCGGAAATTATCCAACCACCAGATTAAAATTTTTTTAAATCTTTTCGGATAGATTTTTATTTCTTCTTTTTCGACTAATTTCTTGGCTGAATCGGCCAGTGGCCTCACTTTTATAAACCATTGTTCTTTAGGCAAAGGTTCTATTATCCGACCGCATTTATAACAGGTACCAACTCTGTGTTTATAATCTTCTTTTATTTTAATCATCAAACCCTTAGCTTTAAGATCTTCTACGACTTTTTTCCGTGCTTCGTTGACATATAAGCCTTGGTACGGCCCTGTTAATTTATTTAGCTTTCCGTCATAACCGATTATCTGCTTCATCGGTAAATTATGCCGTTGTCCTGTTTCAAAGTCGCTAAAATCATGGGCGGGAGTGACTTTCACCACGCCTGTGCCAAATTTTGGATCCACTGACTCGTCAGCTACCACTCTAACCTTAAACTTCCCGATTAATCCTTCAATTTCCACTTCTTGACCAACCCATTTTTTATACCTTTTATCTTTTGGGTTCACAGCAACCCCTGTGTCTCCAAATTTTGTTTCTGGTCTAGTTGTTGCTAAAGTAAATGGTCCATACTTCATATAAAAAAGCGGGTCTTTTCTTTCTTTATAAACTACTTCCAAATCAGAAAACGAAGTACCACAGAAAGTACAGTAATTAACCAGTTTTTTAGCCCGATAAATTAATCCTTGATCATAAAGTTTTTTAAAAGTGTCATAAACAATTTTTATAATATCTTTATCCATGGTAAATTTCTTTTTCTGCCAATCTAAGGCAAATCCTAATCTTCGTAGCTGATCTTCCATGTTCTGACGATTATCCATGACAAAATTCCAGATCATTTGGTATAGCGTTTCTCGATTAAAATCGAAACGACTTTTTCCTTGAGATTTTAAATATTTTTCAAAAACAAACTGAGTTTCAAAGCCGGCATGATCAGCGCCTGGCAACCATAAGACTTCATCTCTGAGTAGCTTGTGGTAGCGAATCATGACGTCTTCGACGACATACATCGCGTGGCCTAAATGCAGATCGGCATTAGCATTAGGAGGTGGAAGGATAATAGAAAAGGGTTTTTTGTTGCTAATCTTGGCTTCAAAAAAACCTTTTTCTTCCCACTCCTGATAATTTTTTTCTTCAACTAGCTGTGGTTGATACTTTGAGTCCATAGTTTGTCTTATTATTATATAATAATTTCTTATGAACTGGCTTTTAACTTCATTAAACTGGTATGTTTATTTATTGATTATTGGAATAGTCTTTTATCCTTTAACTAAGAAAATTTTTAGTAAATTTTCTTTTGATTTTGCTTATCCATTTGCTAAGGTTATTGGAATAATTTTTGTCAGCTACACTGTTTATGTCTTAGGAACAATAAAAATACTTCCTTTTAATCGAATGAGTCTGTTTCTAATTATTGGAATTTTCGCTTTGATAAATTTTTTTATCTTTAAAAAGAAGAAAAAAACAATCAACAATTATCAATTAACAATTAATAATCTATCTATTTTAATCTTTGAGGAACTTCTTTTTCTCGCCTCCCTCTTGTTTTGGACCTTTATCCGCTCTCAAGAGCCATCAATTAGAAGCTTGGAGAAGTTCATGGACTTTGGCTTTATCAACTCAATCTTAAGAGGACAGTTTTTCCCGCCAAAAGATATCTGGTATACGCCGCTGCAGATTAACTACTATTATTTTGGTCATCTAACAGGAGCATTTTTAATCAAGCTTTCCAATATTAAGCCGGCAATTGGCTATAACTTGATCTTATCAACTATCTTTGCTTTAGGAATGACACAAGTTTTTTCCTTGGTCGCCAATATTATCAAGCTCTATCAACCGAAGATAAAAACTCTTACTTTGATCATTTTTGGTTTAATCGGCGCTTTTTTTGTTAATCTTGGAGGTAATCTTCATACGATTTATACGTTTACCACTGGTTATCCTAATGAAAAACCTGTTCCTTTTTGGCAAATCCTATCAAAGTTTAACCCTCAAACTTACTGGTATCCTAATGCTACGCGATTTATTCCCTTTACCATCCACGAGTTTCCTTCATATTCTTACGTAGTGGCTGATTTACACGGTCACGTCTTTGATATTCCGTTCGTATTACTAACAATAGCAATATTATTTATTTTCTTTATTTCAAATCAAAAATCAAAAATCAAAAATCAAAATGACAATTTAAAATTAAAAATTTCTAAACTACTTTCTAGCCACCAACAATTATTCACTATTTTTTTGGGTTTTCTTACCGCCATTCACTACATGACTAATGCCTTTGACGGCCCAATATATATTTTGTTAACAATTTTTGTTTTATTTTTTCTTTTTAGATTGTCTTGGCAGTTTTTGATTAATTTAATTGTTTTAATTATCTTTTTCATTGTCTTTTCTTTGCCATTTTCTTCACATTTCACTCCTTTTATTACCGGCATCGGCGTTAACTGCAGTCCGGACTTTTTGACTAATATTGGCAAAATCGGTCCTTTTCTTTTTGAAAAAGGCAACTGCCAAACTTCACCCTTCTGGATGCTTTTTATTCTCTGGGGATTTTTTTGGGTCAGTTTTATTCTATTCCTAATAGTTAGTAAAATCAAAAAACCAGTCACCAGTCACCAGCAACTAATCACCAATTTCCTTCTAATATTGTTCTCTTTCGGCACCTTCCTTATCATCATTCCTGAATTTTTCTATATTAAAGATATTTACCCGGCCCATTTCCGCGCCAATACGATGTTTAAGTTGGGTTATCAGGCTTTCATCATGATGATGATCGCTTCAATAATCACATTTTTCCTCCTTAAGTCATTTCGAACGAAACGAAGTGAAGTGAGAAATCTATTAATAACAGGGGTATGGATTTTCTTTTCTTTCTTTGTCATTATCTATCCTTATTTTTCCATTCCCTCATATTACGGTTTACTAAATCGTCCAGTTGAATTAGACGGCTCTAAATGGCTAGAACAATTTTATCCAGAAGATAAAGAGATTGTTGACTATTTGAATAAAAACGAAAAAGGACAACCGGTAATTCTTGAGTCCCAAGGTGACTCTTATACTGACTATGAACGAATCTCAGCCATGACCGGACTGCCAACGGTGGCCGGCTGGTGGGTTCACGAATGGCTTTGGCGCGGTTCCTCAGATGTTGTCGGCAATCGAATACCTGAAGTTATTGAACTTTATCAATCAAAAGATCTAAATAAAACTAAAGAATTAATTAAAAAATATCAGATAAAATATATTATTGTTTCCCGCTTAGAAAAACAAAAGTATTCAGAGCTTTATGAAGCCAAGTTCTCCCAACTTGCTAAACTGGTTTTAAGAAGTAGTAATGGTCTTGGAGCTTTATATCAAATTAAATAAACTCGTTATTGACAACGAATTTTATTTTTGTTAGTGTATTCAAAGAGCATTACTACTCGTCGTTCCCCTTATACGAGCGGTAGTGATGCTCTTATTTTTTTCTCCTTATAAATTATATAGTTGAATAGGCACTCTTAAATTTTTTTTAGTCAGTTTTTTGAACTCATTAGCGACAAAATTAATAAAGTCCTTTTTATTAGAAACCTTCTTAGAATCTTCGTTGATTTTAGCCTTTTGCGAAACGATAAAACGATTCATATAACTCAAATATAAACAAACTTTTAATCTTTGTCAAGACCTATAGAAAAATAGGTCGCCTTTATAAGATATCTCATAGTAATTTATGCGCTATATTCATTATTCTACCAATCTAAAAATAATTATCCAAAATCTGTGGATAACTCCCTCTCCCTGTCATTCCGAACCCTTCGACTTCGCTCAGGGTAAACTCCGCGAGGAATCTCTTGTTATAATATCTTTATGGAATTTTCTTTACTTACCTATAACACTCTTTTTAATCAAGCGGTTAATAAATTAGGCATCATCGTCAATAAGCTTAGTCCGGATATTCTTTGCCTCCAAGAAGTTGAAACCGATGAAAAAAATCTGCAAAAGATTGAAAAACTTGGTTATAGGCTGGCAGATTACTCTAATTCTTTTATTAAATTCGGTAAAATTTACGGTGTAGGGACCTTTTACAATCCCAACAAGCTTATCTTTAAACAATCTTCAGAACTAAAATTAGGGAGTAATCTTCTTGAGATTTTTTTTACTTTAATTCAAATAGTCATTGGCTACAATAAGCCTAAGACTATTTTAAGAAGCGATTTTATTGAAAAAGAGAGCAAAAAACGAATCAGTATTTGTAATACACATCTCTACGTCGTTGCCCCAAACAATTTAAGAGTAAACCATCTAAACCAAGCATTAAAATCATTAAGATTAGATAATCAATCAGCTTTGATTATGGCTGGCGACCTCAACTATTTTCCTTACCAAAGAAAAAAACTAGAAAATTTAATGAAAAAATACTATCTTAAGGAAGCGACTAAAAATATTAGACAGACTTTTAAGATAGCCTATAAAGGACTTTTTGATGATTTTAATCTTTTTCAAAGAATTGGTTTAACCTTGCTAAAAATCTTTAAGCTTACTGAGAGGTTTACTAACCAGATGAAAAACGACTATATTTTTTACCGAGGACTCCATCTAAAAAAAACCCAAAGAGTTGATGTCCGCTTCTCCGACCATTATCCGATAATTTCAAGATTCAATCTCTAACTCTTTTAAAAATCTGTTAAACAGTCTTTTAACCTGATTAAAATTAATAGTAATTTTTTTTGCTTTTTTGAGATTCTTTTTATCATACAGCTGTCCACCCATTTCATAATCATAAATTCTGTCTTTAATTTCTCCAATAAAAAGTCTATGAGCAGTTGATAAAAAATATTTATAAAATGATTTTAACCATCCTTCTTTCTCTATTCTTCTTAAACATACTGTGACTTTAGTATTGTGTAAAAACTTTGGTCTAACGCCCCATTTGGCGATCCTCTGTATTAATTCATGGTCCTCAGCAACAAAAAGTTTTTCATTAAAGCCGCTAATCAATAAGAAAAAATCCTTTTCTATAATCATCGATCCTCCTAAGGAAAAACGCTTGTTTAGATTTTGAGAAAACTCCGTCATTAAATTAAATAAGTCAAACAAAATTTGATATTCTTTGAATCTCTTCTCAGGGATGAGAAAAGGGATAAAAACCAAGCCTTTATCTTTAATAATCTTTTTACTAGCCTTTTTTAGAAAAGAAGCTTTTATTCTCGCATCAGCATCTAAGAAAACTAAATATTTACCTTGAACATTACTTGCTCCAAAATTCCTTTGACTGGCGACATTTCTTTTATTATGATTAATAAACTTAATATCAAGAATGTTGTTAAATTTTGTCGTAACTTCTTTTGTTTTATCTCTAGAGTTCCCGTCGACTACAATCACTTCAAAATCTTTTTTTGTCTGTTTTAACAAATCATTAAGTAGTTTAGGAAGATATTTTTCTTCGTTTAAAGTCGGTATTATTACCGAAAAAAATGGCTTCATGGCTTTATTTAATTATAACATTTGTTAAAATAAAAGAATGAAAGTCTCTATTATTATTCCTGTCTATAACGAGGAAAAATTTATCAAAAACTGCCTTGACAGTTTAATGAAACAGACAGAAAAACCTGACGAGATCATTGTTGTTGATAATAATTGCACTGATAGAACTATTAATATTGTAAAAAAATACCCAGAAATAAAAATTATTAGAGAAGAAGAACAAGGAATTACCCATGCGCGAAACGCTGGTTTTAACAAGGCGATCGGTGATATTATTGCTCGTTGTGACGCTGACAGTATTCTGTCTAATAATTGGATAAAAACTATTAAAAAAATATTTTCGTTAAATAAATCAGTTGTCGCCATAACTCAACCGGTAATTTTTTATGATATTCCTTTATTCGGTGAAATGACGACTTTTATGGTGGCGCTTTTTTATATTTATCTTCTCATTCCTAGACTGTTTATTGGTGCTTATCCACTAGTAGGACCTGCCTTAGCAATAACTAAAAAAGCCTGGACTCAAGTAAAAAACGAAGTTTGTCTTGACGACAGATTAGTCCATGAAGACATTGATCTGTCTTTTCATATAAAAAAATATGGAAAGATTTATCTAAATAAAGACGCTATAGTTAAAGCTTCAGGAAGACGAGTTAAACATAATCCTTGGTCTTTTTTTGGTGAATATATTTTTAGGTTTTTTAAAATGTTGAAAAATCACTGACTTTTTAACATTTTTTCTACTTCTTTTAAAATAGTTATTTCTTGAGGATTTTTATCATCGCGAAATCGCTCTAATCTTGGAAATCTTAAGGCTAGTCCAGCCGTATGAACTGGTGATTTGGTAATTTCATCGGCTCTAATCTCAACCACGATCGAAGGCGTTAGCCAAATATCGCATTCCATAGTTTTGTTAACTAAATAATTGTTTGGTTTTTTTTGAACTTTAAACTTTGAACTTTGAACTTTTAATTGTTTCCATTCTTCATCTGTCAATCCCGTACCGATTTTCGCTACCGTCAAATACTGATCTTTTTTTTCATCTAAGATTCCCGCTAAAAAAGCGCCGATGCCAAAATCCGTCCGCTTGCCTTTTCCTAGATCATAACCCATCACTAAACAGTCAATGGTATCTTTTATTTTTGAAGAATAGCTTTTTTTATACTTAATCCAGTTCCACTCTCGCGCTCCCGGCTTATAGACGCCGTCTAACTTTTTGGCAATCACTCCTTCTAGGCCTTTTTCAACTTCTTGATCAAATAATTCCTCAAGCCTGTCTTCATTATTAACTTCTTCTTGATCAGCTATGACTACTGTATTTTTTAATAGATTTCTAGTGGTCTTTATTGATTCTTCTAACGCTTTTCTTCTTTTAATAAACGGTTGACTAATAAAATTAACACCGTCTTTATACAAAAGTTCAAAAGAAAACAATCTTAAAGGAACTTCTTTAGCCATTTTTTCGATCTCATACTTTCTTTTTCTTTGTACCGTCTCCTGAAAAGGAAGAAACTCTCCGCTTTTAAGGTTGTAGCCGATGGCTTCACCTTCGAAAATTATCTCATCTGCTTTAACCTGTTTCTTAACGCCTTTAACTATATCCGGATACATGTAAGTAACATCCTCTAAACTCCTGGAAAATAACTTGACTTCATTTTGAACTTTGGATTTTGGATTTGATTTGACATTTGAACTTTGGATTTTGGATTTTTTATAGTGTACTTGTAAACGAAACCCATCGAATTTCGGCTCGACCAGACAAGTCCCTATTTGTTTCAAAATTTCAGCAGCCGAGGACAACCTTTCAGCTCTCATCATAATAATCGGCGTAAATACTTTTGGCTCAATTTTCGCCACGGCTCCGATTCCTTTTTCTTTTAGAAGACGGCTAATAAATCCGAGCTCTGGCCTGACATGATAAGCTTTTTGCAGTATAGGACGTAAACTCTTATCATTTTTTATCATCCAACTCAAAGCATCAAGAACTGTCATATCAGAAAATCCCATCCGGATATTACCAGTTGGTAAACGAACTAAAAAACGGGAGGATAATGAATCAAGTTGGCGGATTAGCTGTGATAGTAAACTGATTTTTACCTCTTGTGAACCAACTCCTGAGGCAGTTGCCAGTCGATAAAAAATATTATAAACTTCAATTACTTCTATGTCTTTTTCTTCAAAAGAATGGTACTGTTTTTTAAAACTGACCACTGTTTCTCCCAGATCGCCAAGTTTTTTAAACTCATTAATAAAAAAACTTTTTTCAAGATTAAGGCTGGAAATAATGGCTTTAATAATCATCTTCTCTGCCATACCAAAGTCTATTCCTTCATAGGCCGGCCTGACACGGCCCTGCAAAAGATAGACTACTTTTTCTAGTTCGTCAGGAGTTAACTTATTAAACAATTCAGCTAATATTCTCGTGATTTCTAAACGAGAAGAAACTTGGCTGATTTTGTCAAAGTATATTGCTAGTTCTGAAAATTTCATATTAATTAGACGATAGCGCATAGAGAATAGATTTTTTCTTTCTATCCTCCATCCACTACCGTCAAGTTTCATACAATTACGTATCTTGCCGCCTTGGTGCTTCCAACTTTCTTAATTAATCCTTTTTTTACTAAGTCCTGCAAATCTCTTAATACCGTATCTTCAGAAATGTCAGTAAACAGATTAGAAAACATCTGGTTCTGCAGATAACCAACCTCTTGAATATACTCAATAATCTTCATCTGGCGCTCGGTCAGATATATTTGTTGTCCGCCAAACCGTTCTTTCAACTTGACATCTTTTGACAGTTTTAAAATCTTTTCTTTAATCTTGCCAAACTCGATTGATGCTCCTTGAGTAAAGTATTCAAGCCAGGTTGATAGGTCGCCAGCGGAGGCTTTTTGCAGGTTTTGATAATATAAAACTGCGTCTTTATCATAATATTCTTCCAAGGAAAAAAATCTCCGAATATCATAACCGCCTAAAAATAAAATCAAAGTGGCTAAGACTCTCGCCACCCGTCCATTGCCGTCTAGGAAAGGATGAATTCTTACTAGTTCATGATGGGCAATCCCGGCTTTTAACACTGGATGAATTCTCTCTTTATCGTCACGATTAAGCCAATAACAAAACTCTCTCATCAAAAAAGGCACTTCAATGGCTGGCGGCGGACGAAAAGTCACTTCGCCGGTGGCTGAGTTTCTAATAATTACCTGTTTTCTCCGATACTCGCCGGCGAGGTTTGGGGAAAGAATTTTTTCGACAATAATCCGGTGGAGTTTTTTTATGATAAGCTCGCTGATTTTATCAATCTGGCGTTTGGCTTCATCGTCAATAAACTCGATTACCTTTCGATAGTTAATAATCTCCTCAATATCACGAGGACGACCAATCACATCCCTGCCTTCTAAAATATCTTTAGCATCACCTTTATGAAGCGGGTTACCTTCGATATGAGTGCCGTGGTAAGCGGCCCGAACAATTGCCTCTTCTTTAAACTGTTTTTCCCAAAGAGGAAGTAAGGGTGAATGTTTAATTACCTCCTCTGAGGCTTCGATCTTGGCAATATTCATTAAAATCTTATTGGTAATGGTAAAAGTGGGAATAAACATATATAATAATTATAACCTATGATTTACGCTTTGGAAATCAACGTAACGACTTTCCCTACTGCCAGACTTTCTAATATCGGTCAGTTGATGAATCTTTTACTGCCTTTAGTTTTGGCTGGGGCTGGTTTGATATTTTTAGTCATGCTTCTTAAGGCCGCTTTTGATATCCTTTCTCATGGTGACAATCCTGATGCCTTAAAAAAAGCCTATGGTGCTATCGCTACCTCGGTCATCGGTCTTTTTATTGTTATTTTTAGTTTTGTGGCGGTTCAATTAATTGGTAAAATTATAGGGGCCCAGTTAATTCCTTAAAATTATGAAACTATTAACTCTAGATCTTATTCCTTCAATATTTGGTCAGGTGACTCCTCCACCGGGGATGGATGTTGGCGGTAGCGATCCAGTCGCTGGACTGGCTAAAATTATCGGATTTGGCATTAATCTTTTTATTATAGTTGCCGGAATTTTTATGTTAATTTATCTTCTTTGGGGTGCTTTTGACTGGATTGTTTCCTCAGGAGAAAAAGAAAAAATTACCAAAGCCCAGAATAAAATAACCAATGCTGTTATTGGGATGATTATTATTTTTGTCGTTCTTGTGGTTTTTAATCTTTTAGCTGGCCAGATGCTGGGAATAGTCAAGACTAATCCTGATGGTAGTTGGTCAATCGGAATACCTACTTTGAAATAATCCTAAAAAAACACCCTGGCGTCGCGGGGTGCTTTTTATTTATATCTCCTGTAATTTAAAGAATTTTCCAATCTTTAGCTTTTTTTATGATTTCTTTGGCATTATTTTTACCCGAAGACAGTAAAAAAAATAATTACTGAAGTATCAAGAATTACCAACATAAATAAATTATAGCGGTTTATTCTTATTCCACCAATCATAAATTTCTTTTTCCGTCATCCCTTCATTTACCCCTTCCAATTCTTTTAATATTTCTTCAATACTATAAAGTTTATATTGGCTTCTTTTTGTCTCCTTAAAAAGAGTGTTTAGAGCCAAACGAACAATGCTCGATTTATCCAAACCTTGATATTCCTTTTTTAAATATCCCCAGATATCAGTTAAACCTTGATCTAAGGATAGTTTAAATTGTAGATTTGCCGCTCCATTACTCATATGTAGCTATTATACAGCATAAGTCAGCAAAAGTTAATAGTTCCATCCTCCAAATCTTATCTCAAGATTTAATACCCTCCTATTCTTACTTCTCGCCTTAGTAGATTTCTACTGCGGCTCGAAGAGCGAATATAGGAGGGTTAAGAATTCGTAAGCTAAATTT
>PFRZ01000035.1:12485-13225 GCA_002788805.1 Candidatus Roizmanbacteria bacterium CG_4_9_14_0_2_um_filter_35_15
GGCGTCCCGGGGTGTTAGTTTAAATTCTTAATTATTTAAAAGGTTCTTAATTGTTATAATGGACATTTTGTCAAATCTTGTTTTATAGTAAAATTCGTCGTATTACACCACCATCCATTATTATAACCACCTTTACCTCCATTAACAGTTGTTTCATTATCTAATATACAACCTGTTGCTGCTTCAACCGTATATCTAGTTGTAGTAGCTTTTGTTTTCCAAGATGACAGTGCTTTCTTACCATACCAACATTCTGTTCTTGCAACTGCCACTGGAGCAGTACATGTTGCATCGTTTGTATATCTTGGATAAGAAGCACCTGTTGGGCAGGTACATTTTCTTCCGACTACTCCCACTGCACAAGTCCCAACTGCCTCTCCTCCAGCACAAGTAGCTCCTGCAACACAAGCACGCACTGGAACAGGACATCTTGTTAGATCATAACCACTCATAAATGTTGTTGGATTACAATAATGGCCTGTCCATACATTTGTGTCTGTTACAATACAATCACTCACAACTTTATAAGCTGGGCTATATTCAGATAACTTCTGTCCGCCATAATAACATTCTTCTCTGGCGGTTGACGGTCGCGGACAGTTGGTTAGATCTAGGACACTACCTGTGGCGGTAATAACTAAACCTACTGCGTCTGTTTTACACCGATATCCGATGTTTACTCCTGCTTCTTGAATACATTTATAATTGCCAGAAGTGGCCCATTTATATGGAGTAGAAGT
>PFRZ01000026.1 GCA_002788805.1 Candidatus Roizmanbacteria bacterium CG_4_9_14_0_2_um_filter_35_15
AAAGTTATTTTCTAAGATGCTCATGATTATTGATTATGTCATCGTGTTCGTTTAACCTTTCAATAGCCTTATCCATTCGGTCGAAGCCTCCCGTTATCAACTCAACTAATTGATTTACGGATTGTTGGAAGTAGTCTAAAGACTACTTTCAATTTTTTAATATCGTTATTTGTAATCATAGTTTTTTAATTTAAACAAATTATAACAGTTTTCTTTTTTTAAAAATAAACTTCTTCAGATAGTAGCCTAATGTGCTTAACACTGGGATAGCACTAATAATTAACTCGAAAAGGTAGTTTTTCTTTTTTACTTCTTTATTTGTCGTCGTTCCTAAAACTTCAGGAGTAATGGTTGTTGGCGAGAAAACTAGCGAAGTAGATGATAAAAGCGGTGTTTGAGAAATAACCGCGTTAGACGGCTGATTATTTTGTGTTTGAGAAGCGTTAGAAGACGCAGTAGAAGTTGAATTTAAGGTAAGAGTAGACGTAGGGGTCAATATTGGTGTGAGATTGGGGCTTGGAGTAAGAGATGGAGTCAAATAAGGAATGGTTATTGGTATTGAACTATTAAAATTAATCAAATAGTCATCAACCTGATTACTTGCTGGTATCTGAGTTATCTCGCCGTCTATCTTTCCCCAGACATCGTTATTCTCGCCAATCTGGCCAATAACAACCTGATATTTTCCTTGATCGATTCCTTTAACTTTGAGCTTATATTCGCCAGTTTGCGCGTTGTCAATAAAAATGATGCCGTCGTCTTCCAAATAATCTTTGTCATCGATGGCGACTTCCATAGTGGCTGGCGATTTAATTAAAAAAATTAAACTAGGACTGATAATAGTTTTTTCTCCTTCGTTAATCTGACTTTCTAGATAATTAATTCCTAAAACTTCAAAAATTTTTTCAATCGCTTGTTTTTTATAGATCATTTCGCCATGATCCAATGACAAAAAATAAGAGGCATCTTCGTTGTTTTTAGCGCTTTCGCTTAATACTAAGTAATCCCCTTTATCTTTAAAAGCTTCAGTCGGTTGACCGTCCTGATAGTTATCAAAAATATTATTAAAAGCGTTGGGTTGACTAACTTTGTAACCGGCAATAGTTGATAAAGAATCTTTTTCTCCAAAAAGAGCGGTAAAAAAGGAGAAAATAGAGTGAAAATTTTTATTATAAGAATTTAATGTCTGATTAGAAATTTTTAATGAGTTGATGTTAATAAATTGGTCTTTTTCGTCTTTTAAAAAATTAAAAGTAGGAAAGAGATCATAAGTAACAGACAACATATTTTGAACAACTTCTCTATCGGTTTGAAATAAATCGCGATTAAGATTGATGATAACTTTTTCCATTAACCATAAAAAAGTATTTTCGCGGTCAATCTCGCCTGCCTCAAGCGGTTTATAAACCTGAACAACTCCAGAGTGAGGCGAAGCAACGGTCACTAATTTTTCCACCCTGTTTTTATCTAAATATTTTTGGCTATAGATTCTTCCGACTATGCCGCCGAGTGAATGACCAATGAGATTAACTTTTTGATCAGGATCTATTTTTGAATTTATAAAATTGTTAAGGTCATCAACGGTTTCATCGACTTTTTTTCTCCAATCATAAGTGAAAAGGAAAAAATCCTTGTTCTCTTCGTAACCCAAATTTTTTAGAGAAGCAATTATACCGTCATATTCTTTAACAAAAGAAAGAAGGTGCCATTGGTTAAAATTAACTGTTTTATTATGAAGAATTGCTTCCTTATTCCAGGAGGCCATAAAACCGGGAATAATAATTATAGGTGTTTTTGAGGGTACTACGGTTGGCGTTGGTGTAGGCAATATACATGCTTCTCCTGTGCAGGCCAAATTCAGACTCCAATTCCAGTTCCAATCGCTACCAAAATAATAAAGCTTCAACCCTGAACTATCATCAATCACTGAAGGAAAAATTAGATGACGAATGTCATATGAAGAATCTGGACGCAAAAGATATCCTAGATCTTCAAAAACAGAATTGCAGCTTAAAGGCAATATGGTCTTTGCCAGTTTAATTCCGGAACTATCTGATTTATGATAAAAAAGATAGAGATTGTTATCTTTTAAATAGGGAAAGGGGCCGTCGCCGCCATTGGAAATCATATTATTGGGACATTTCTGCCAAGACTCTAAATTATCAGAATAGGCCATTCTAATTTTAAAACCGTCCTGCCCCCAAGCTCCATAGAACATATAATAGCGACCGTCGATGATTATGACATAAGAAGCAAAATAGCCGTTTATTTCAGTCAAATCAGACTTATTTGGATCCAAGACAAGACTAATATCTGAAGAACAGTTTAAGTCATTATCACAATCTGTCGAATAGATCCGGTAAAAGTCTTTTCCGTCGGCCTTGGTAAAAAAAATTTTTTTACTTCCATCGCTATTAATAAACAGCCGGGGATCAGAAATATCCTGACCAATGTTTAATATTTCTTTTGTCATTGCCCAATCAAAACAATCTTCAGATTCTATCGCTACCATACCATGATAAGCCTCACTTGGTTTTCTAGCCGCTAATATTCCTTTACATCGATTATCTTCTTTATAAATATGAGCCTGAAACGGATAAGCATATTCATTTAAGTAAGTAATATTTAAAGGATTATTACTGTTCTTGACAAAGTCGAAAGCATTAACAGGAAAAGTAAAAATAAAAAAAACAAAAAAACAGATTAATATCCTAATTAATTTAAACATATATTCAATAAACTTTATAACTTTAAGAACTTTATAAACTTTATGAACTTTTTTGTCTATAGACTATAGTCTACAAAAGCAGGTATTTAGAGCATTAAATCAACTTATTTTTTTCGTTATACCAGTATTTTATCAAGGTCAACCAAAGAATTAGTCCTAAAAGCTGTTGGGGAAGATAATAATGCCAAGAAACCGTCGTACATTTTGAGCAAAAAATCCAATAACTATAAAAAGATAAAAGATAACTGGTAATTAGAAACATTAACTTATAAATATATTTGGGAAAAGTTAGACATAAAAAAGGAATAAGCCACGATAGATACTGAATAGAAAAAGTCAGGGAAAAAGAAAAGAAAAATAGAAGCAATAAATAAATTTTTTTGATGAAATCCTTTTCTTGAATTCGAGAAGAATATAGAAAAAAAATAAACAGAAAAAGGCCAATGATTAGTTTTTGATAACGGAGTCGAAGGTGAATTAAGGAAAATATTTTGCTTACTCCCCAAATTCCGAAAACACCCTGATAATAAATGAGAGATTGGAGAATATTTAGCGGTGAAGTTTTAAAGATTAAACAGTAGATAACGATTGATAAAATTGGAAAAAATATAGACAAGAAGATTAACTTTTTATTTTTTAATCGTTGATAAATAGCCAAGATAAACATGACTGGCCAAGACTTCATCATCACGGAAAAGGAGTAACTTAATAGAGAGAGAAATGGTTTCTTATTTTGAAATAAATAAATAGACAGTAACAAAAAAAATATCGGGACGGCGTCGAACTGGCCGTGTAAAAAGAAAATCATAGGCGTGATCGGATTTAAAGCATAGAGAAGGGTCTTTTTCCAAGACTGTTTTGATAATAAATAGACAAGATATAAGATTCCTAGATCAAATATTAAATTTAATGATTTAAGAAAAATTATTGATTGGCAACTTTCCAGGTAGAGAAACGCCGGAAAATAAGGATGATGAAGATTGGCAATATTTGGATAAATATTGATTCCTTTGATGGTCAGTTCGCCGACTTTTAGGTATGATTGAAGGTCATAATTACTAATATTTTTAAATAAAAATAAAATTATTAATCTCAGAACTATTCCAAAAATAAATATTTTTTTCACTTTTCACTTTATAGACTTTATAGACTCTTTTGTCAGTCGGTTATAAACGACAAAATCAGATGGTTATATTGTTATATGGCTAAATTGTTTAGGATATACCATCGGATCGTTCGTTGTATAATAGTAACGATGAAAAATACCCTTTCTGCCTTGATTCTTACCCAAAATTCAGAAGAAACGATTAGAGCGACTTTAGAGTCAATTAAAAAAATAGCTGATGAAGTTGTTATTGTTGACGGATATTCGAAGGATAAGACAATAGAGATAGTTCATAAAGTTTATAAAGTTAATAAAGTTTGTAAAGTTTATAAAAAAAAGTTCACTGAAATAGGAAAACAAAGACAGTATGGGTTAAAAAAATGTACCGGTAGTTGGGTATTGATTTTGGATAGTGATGAGATAATTTCTTCTCAACTTAGAGAAGAAATTAGATTAAAAATTAAAAATGAAAAATTAAAAATTGAAGAAAATGCGTTTTGGGTACCATTTCAAAGTTATTATCTAGGAAAACTACTTGAGCATGGAGGTGAAAGATATCATCAACTTCGATTATTTAGAAGAGAAGCTTTAAAAATTCTACCCTCACTGATTCATAATAAATTTGAGATAGTAAATAATAAAATAGGTTATTTGAGAAAGAGAATAATTCATCATTCATACCGATCGCTGAAACAAATATTTAATAAATTTACCGATTATGGAATAAGAATGGCTAAGGAAAAATATTACGCTAAAGAAAAAAGCTCATTAAAAAAAATTATTTTTTATCCTTTGCACATGTTTTGGGCAAGGTTTATTAAAGATAAAGGATATAAAGATGGAATGTTTAGGATACCTTTAGACATTGGTTTTATGTATATGGAATGGTTGATATATATTTCTCTTTTTATTTTTAATCGGAAAAAATTAAAAATTAAAAATTAAAAATGAAAAATGACAATGAAAAATTAAAAATTGGATTCATTATTGTTCTCTATAAAACACTAAAATCAGACGTTGAAAGACTCAGAAGAGAAGTTCATGATTTACGATTTAAGAATTATGAAATCTATTTTATTGATAACACTAAAAATAACATTGGTTACGCAGCTGGGGTAAACATTGGTATTAAAAAAGCAATCAAAGATCGCTGTGATCTCTTTGTCGTTGCCAATCCTGATATATCCCTAACCTCCCTAACCGCCCAAAATTTTTTACCAGCAAGCCAGCATTTTGATATCTGGGGACTGGCGATGAAACAACAAGGAAAAATATATTATGGCGGAGAAGTTGATAAATGGCGAATGAGCGGTGGATTGATTGAAAAAAAACCTAAAAAAAGATTTGTCAGTTGCGACTTTGTTTCTGGATCGTTAATGTTTATAAAACGAGAAGTAATAGAAAAAATTGGTCTATTTGAGGAAAAATATTTTATGTATTATGAAGAGGTTGATTATTGTTGGCGGGCGAAAAAACAGGGATTTAAAATCGGTGTCGCTTCTCAAATAACTTATGATCACTTTGAAGTTTCCAAAAATAATCCACAAAAAGAGTTTTATTTATTTAAAAACAGGTTAAGGTTTTTATTAAAATACGGTTCGTGGAAACAAAAAGCCCATGAATTTTTAAGACTACCAAAAACATTTTACGAAGAAGTTATTAAACGTCCATTCTATTTAAATTTTTTTAGTTTAAATATATCTTCTTTGGTTAATAAAGTTCTTCATTTTATCTTATTTCTACTGCTTATTAGGAATTTCCGACCAGAAGACTATGCGGTTTACACTCTTGCCTGGACCCATCTTGGCTTATTTTTGCCGCTTTTGGACTTCGGAACGACTTCCTACGGTCTAGTGAATCTATCTAGAGTGGAGAAACCGCAGTTTTCCGAACTGTTTTCTTTTCGTTTTTTACTGTCGATTATGGCTTTTATTACGACGATAATTTTTGCCTTTATTTTTCACTATAGTCAAACAGTCCGTTTAGCTATTCTGCTCGTTTCTATTGTAGTTTTTTCCAATATGATTTCCGGGAGTTTTTTAATCTATGCTTCGGTATTGAGTAAAGCTTATTTGGTATCTTTTGTCTCGATGATTTTTCAAATTATTCTAATTCTATCTTTGATTGCCACGATTTTTGTTAGCAGAAAAATTATTAGCTTATTCTTTGTCACTTTTGTTCTTTACAATCTTTATTCATTGGCTAATTTTATTTTAATAAAGTCACAGCTTAAAAAAATTTCTTTTTCTTTTAGATTTTCTTCATTAATGAAAATTGCTAAAGGCTCAATGATTTTTTTGTTTATCAGTTTACTGGCCGGCTGGTATTCAAAAATCGACGTCATATTATTAAATTTTTTAAGAGGACAAAAGGAGGTTGGTATTTACTCCGCCGGATACCGATTTTTAGATGCCTTGATGTTTATGGTAACCGCCTATAATGTTTCCTCAATACCGATTTATTCTCAGTTGGCCGCCGATAAAGATAAAAAATCTTTTATAAACAAAATAAAGCACGATTTTTGGTTACTATTTATTATCGGCGGAGGATGCGCTTTGGGAATCTTTATTTTTGCTCCTTTGATTTTGCCTCATCTATTTAAATTTAACTATTTTGATTCGATAAAAGTCTTAAGAATTATCATCTTTGCTTTACCTTTGATTCTCTTTACTTCAATTGCCATCAACGGCCTTTATGCTTTAAAAAAATCTAAATTTATAATCTATCTTTTTATTTTTCAGTTGGTATTCAATGTAACGTTAAACTATTTTTTAATTCCTAAATTTAGTTATTTTGCTTCCTCCTGGATTACTATAGGAGGAGAGATTTTAAACACATTATTATTATTTGCCATATTGAAGACAGTCCTTAACAAGGACAGTCTTTAAGAAAGACAGTCTTTATGAAAATATCCGTTGACGGTGGGGGACTGGGAGGAAAATTAGGGGAGAGGTTTGGAAATTATGTTTTTTCAGAAAATTTAATTAGAGCCCTATCTTTGTATGACAAGAAAAATAAATACCATATCTATACATTTGATAGATTAAAACCGCGTCTAGCCTGGTCAAAAATCAGGCTGAGCTTAGAAGAGTTTAAAGAAAAGAAGGATGTTTTTTTGGCGCTAAATCAAGCAATCCCACTTTATGTTTCCGAGAAAATCATCAGTTTTTGCCACGGATTATCCTATTATTTCTATCCCCGACTGTATTCAAAAAAAGATTATTCACGACTAATGAATCAGCTGAAAGAAATGATTAAGAGATCAGATTACATCGTGGTTTCATCAGAGAAAGTAAAAAAGGAGCTTGTATTAATTAATCAATTAACTGATACAAAGATTGTTGTTATTCCGTTTGGGATTCCGATTGATATGTCAACCAGAAGTACACCTGGCGGGTATACTTGTAAATATTTTCTATATGTTGGGATGAAACATTCGATAAAGAATATTAGGTTTATTAGAAAAGCGTTTGAAAAATTTAGGGAGATTAGGGAATTTAGGGATTATCAATTGACTTTGATAACTAAAAATTGTTCGCGAAAAAAACTTCGTAATTTATATAGAGGGGCTACAGCGTTACTTACCGCCTCACATTATGAGAGTTTTAACCTGCCGGTTTTGGAAGCATTATCTCTAGGATGCCCGGTCGTTGGTCTGAAGTCGGCGATCATTCCGGAGCTTCAACCTTACGTCAATTTAGCCAATAATCAAAAAGAATTTATTGACTGTATGTATAAGGTAATTAATCAAAAAAAAGATTTTACTTTAATTAAACGTTTAATTAAAGTGTTTTCCTGGAAGAATTACGTAGAAAAGTTGGTAAAATTGTATAAATGAAGATTTCTGCAGTAGTATTAACGAAAGATGAAGAGAAGAATATCGAAAGATGTTTAAAATCACTTTCTTTTTGCAATGAAATAATAGTTATTGATGATTATTCGACGGATAAAACTATAGAAAAAGTTCAAAGTTCAAAGTTCAAATTACAAATCAAATCCAAAATCCAAATTTTTGGAAAAAAACTAAACAAAGATTTTGCCGCTCAGAGGAATTTTGGGATGAGTAGGGCGAGTAATGAATGGATTTTATTTGTCGATGCGGATGAGGTAGTAAGTAAAGAGCTGGCTAAAGAAATTGTTAAATTGTTAAATGGTTATATTGTTAAGGAAAATGCTTATTATATCCGTAGAAGGGATTTTTTCTGGGGAAAAGAGCTAAAGTACGGCGAACTCCGTCGAATTAGACAAATGGGTTTAATTAGACTTCTTAGAAAAGATTCAGGAAAATGGCTGGGTAATGTCCATGAAGAATTCAAAGTCAAAAGTCAAAAGTCAAAAGTCAAAAGTTTAAATAGTTTTTTAAACCACTACCCACACCAAACTTTAAAAGAATTTATTCAGGATGTCAATTATTATTCTTCGCTTCGGGCAAAAAAACTTTATAATCAGGGAAAAAGCGTTAACATTCTGGAGATAATTATCTGGCCGCTGGGAAAGTTTATTTCCAACTTCCTAATTAATTTAGGATTTTTAGATGGAGCCGCGGGATTTGCTTATGCATTTTTGATGAGTTTTCATTCGTTTTTGGTGAGAGCTAAATTATATATGAAAAAGCTTGATACCGTCCCGCTGAGCGGGAGGCATCTTCGCTTTTTCAATCGGTAAAAATGTTTATTAATATTGTCTTATATTTAATCTTTTTTCTTTTTTCTCTTGGTCAACTGGGAAGAATTTCCTTTTTTAATCAACAAATAAATTTTTATCTTTACGAAGTTTTTCTTGGTTTATTTCTTTTAGTTTTATTTTTTAAATATCGTTTCAATCCAATAACAGATGCTTGGAAAAAATCCACGTCATCTTTCATATTTTTATTTATTTTATTTCTTTCTTTGCTTATTGGCTTCAATCAATATTCTCTTTTTGAAAATACAGTTGGTTTTCTTTATTTTTTAAGACTTAGTCTATATTTGACTTATTGGAGTTATTTGTCTTATTGGAGCAAAAAAGATCCTAATTGCAAAAAAGTCTTAAAAAATGGAATTATGATTATAACAGTCGTAACTATTATAACTACAGTTACACAGTATCTTTTATATCCCGACCTAAGAAATTTGTTTTATCTAGGCTGGGATCCTCATCTTTACCGCACCTTTGGAGTTTTTTTTGATACGGCTATTGCCGGAACAATATACGGAATGATTTTTCTTTTTAGCGATCAGTTTATTGTTAAGAGCATTTTTTTAATATTTTTGGTATTAAGTTTTTCCCGAAGTATCTATCTATCTTTTATAATCGCTCTTTTATATTTATTTATAAAAAAAAGTCAGTTCAAAAAGTTATTTATTTATTTATTTATTTTATTATTTTTAATTTTTTTGGCCCCTAAACCAGCCGGCGAAGGAGTTAATATAACGAGAACTTTTTCCATAGTTTCCCGGGTAAAAGATTATCAAGAGGGAATTAATTTATTTTTGAAAAAGCCGATTTTTGGCTATGGTTATAATCGGCTAAGATATCTCAGAAATATTCAGGGTTCTCATGCGGGAGCGTCTTTTAGTTCGAGTTATCTGACAGTTTTGGTAAGCAGTGGATTAATAGGCCTAATTGGACTTATAAGTCTAATGGGTCTAATTTGGAGACACAGTAAAAACGCTCGAGCGCTGATAGTTTTTCTAGGAACTGTTTCTCTGTTTGATAATGTTTTGCTACATCCTTTTATTTTATTTTTTGCTGGAGTTTTATTTACTCTTTTTGATAAGAAACAGTAAAAGTTTTTTCTTCGCTGTTGCCAGCCATATCAGAGGCAGTAATATTTATTTTGTTTTCGCCTTCTTGAAGATGAAGTGAATAGGTAAAACCGCCATTAGCGTCAACGACGACCGGTGAATCATTAATTTTAATAAAGGTTTCTTTGTCAGTCGTACCTTTAACAATAAGATCTGGACTAGAGACGATTTTTTGGTCTTGAGGATCAGTAATTTCTAGTTTTGGCTTATTTTTTTTATAAAACACCGTGTATCTATCGGAAATTTTTTTATACTGACCATCTTTAGTTTTAGCAATAATATATATTTCATTATTTCCTTCAACCAAATCTCCAATCTGTTCGTCATAGTTATCAGTGGTCGAGAGCTCAGTTTCTTTGACTTTTTTGTCGTTGATATAAAAATCCAGTATGTCAAAGTTGATAATAGATCCGGAAACCTCAATCATCCCAGAGTTAGTCGCCGATGGAATTGAATCAATGGATAAACGACCAAAAACTTCATTAGTTTGAACTAATTGACTAGAGTTTTTTTTGGAAAAAAGACTAGAAATAGAAATAGAGGCGTTGATAAGGAACCGGAGTCCGTAGGTCATAAATAGATAGAAAAGAAGGAATAAAACCACCAAAAAAATAACAATGGTTTTTTTTAGTTGATTACTGCGGTGGTTTTGTAGACGGCTCATGAGCCGACTATCGGACTTGAACCGATAACCTACGGTTTACGATACCGTTGCTCTACCATTGAGCTAAGTCGGCGCAACTTGTCCGCCATAACTTCCTTCGAGACTTAACTCTTCGCTATTCGCTCGACGTCTCGAAGAGCGTTATTTGGCGGACACAAGAGTCGCTAATTCCTCATTCTTTGGAAAGCGACTCTAGTGAGCGGGATACGAGAATCGAACTCGCGCCTCATCCTTGGGAAGGATGCATACTACCACTGTACTAATCCCGCAAAAGAAAATAAAATTATAAAAGTTATAAATATTATAACTCAAAATATTTATCGAGGAATAGTAAGAATCATTCCTATTTCAATTATATCTGGAGAAATTAGCTTGTTAGCCTGAAGAAGACGTGGCCAGGCATAGAGATCACCGTAGACTTTTTGGGCAATAATAGACAATGAATCTCCTGGTTGAACCACGTATTTGCCTTCGGTATAAGTGACTTGACTGGTGCTAGCCCCAGAGTATATATCGCCAACGGTCTGCTGACGCCGAGTAACTTGGGGAATAATCAGTCTTTGTCCAGCATTTATAGTCGTCGAAGGATCAAGGTTATTGGCGACTGAGATATCATAAGCATTAAAACCTGATCCATAAAATTTTTCGGCAATATGCCAGAGGTCATCGCCTTCGCTGACGGTGTAGATTTTTAGGGCGATTTGGGATTTTGGGGAGGTGGGGGCGGTTTTTTTGGCAAAAGTAGGCAGTCGGAAGATAATATTTTTTGGAAGGAATTTCAACAAGTTAGAAGCGATAACATAAGAAACAAACATACCAAGTAAAAGAGAAAAATATTTTTCTTTGACTATGGAAGTTAAAAGTTTTTGGTAATTTATTAACGAAGGTTGTTTTTTGGTCATATTGACAACCAGATTATAGACAATGCTTTTATTGATATCAAGAGGAAAATTTGATAATATTAAACTAAAGCGACCATAGCTCAATTGGCTAGAGCAATTCCCTGTCACGGAATAGGTTGGCGGTTCGAGTCCGCTTGGTCGCGCCTATAATTAAGGAGTATAATGTTTTTAATTAACAGTTTAGTCCCGATTTAATCGAGAGACAAGGGAGTAGTATATGTTTATCGCACTTATAAGTATTATTGCCGTTTTAGTACTTTATTTAATAGGCCAATACAATGGTTTTGTTGTTTTGAAAACAAGAATAGGTGAGGCTTTGAGCGGCATTGATGTTCAGTTAAAAAGAAGAGCAGACTTGATTCCAAATTTGGTGGAGACGGTCAAAGGCTATGCCAAGCATGAGAAAAGTGTTTTTACTGAAGTGACTAAAGCACGCTCTTCATTAATGAAGGCGGAAAGTTTAGAAGAAAAGGCTAAGGCTAATGACATGTTGACAGGAGCGCTAAAATCTTTATTTGCCGTCGCCGAAGCATATCCTGAACTTAAAGCCAGCGCCAATTTTCAGGATTTACAAAGACAGCTTGAGGATACTGAAGACAAGGTGGCTTATTCGAGGCAATTCTATAATGCCAATGTGTTGGATTTTAATACTAAAGTATCGATGTTTCCGTCAAACTTGATTGCTAACACTTTTAGTTTTAAAGCTTTTGAGTTTTTTGCGGCGACTGAAGAAGAAAGAAAGAAAATCAATGTTAAGTTCGAATGAGATTCGATAGATTCTGTCGTTCATGACAACTATTCCTCTGCGAGGCTCTGTCCCGACGTTACGTCGGGACAATCCGCTTCTCGAGGAACCTTTTCATTTCGCGACACCTATCGACTCAATTCAAGATATGACACCCTATTCCCAAATCTCACAAAACAAAACAAAGACTTTTTTAATAATGTTTTTATTTGTTTTAATCTTTTCATTCTTTTTTTATCTTCTAGGAAAATTTTACACGGATAATCCGAGCGGATATTTAGTAATGGGATTGATAATTTCGAGCCTTTCTTCTTTAGGTAGTTATTTTTACTCGGATAAAATTATTCTTTTTACAACCGGTGCTAAACCGGCTAATAAAAAACAGTACTTTGACTTTTATACGGTGACGGAAAATCTTGCCATTGCCGATGGTTTACCAATACCAAAGCTCTATGTTATTAACGACGCTTCTCCCAACGCTTTTGCCACTGGCCGTGATAGAAAACATGCGGTTGTTTGTGTGACGACTGGACTTTTGGAAAAATTAGACCGTTCCGATCTAGAAGGAGTCGTGGCTCATGAGCTTTCCCATATAAAAAATTATGACATTCTTTTATCATCTATCGTCGCTGTTCTTGTTGGCACTCTGGCTTTAATCTCCGATTGGATAATGAGAAATATGTGGTGGAGCCGTCATTCTGGTGATAATGATGAAAGAAACAACCGCAATCCAATATTTTTTTTAATCTTTATTATAGTTTTAATTATAACGCCAATAATCGCTACTTTAATTCAATTGGCGATCTCAAGAAAGCGAGAGTTTTTAGCCGACGCCTCGGGAGTTTTACTGACAAGAAATCCTGCGGGTTTAATCTCCGCCTTAGAAAAAATCGCTTCTGATCCTCATACTTTAAGAACAGCCACTTCTTCAACCGCCCATCTTTTTATTGTTAATCCTTTTAAGAAAAAATCCTTTTCATCATGGTTATTGACCTTATTTTCCACTCATCCA
>PFRZ01000004.1:0-4188 GCA_002788805.1 Candidatus Roizmanbacteria bacterium CG_4_9_14_0_2_um_filter_35_15
CTCAGGTGTGCCTTCTGATTCAGGGCTTTGTCATCTGCTTTTATCTCCAGATAGTACTCTCCGGCTTTATCTGAGGAAATATCAAAGTAAGCTTTACCAAAGTTGTCAGACAGTCCTTGAATGGTCTCGATGTTTAAAGCCTGATCAGTACCGACGAACACTTGCTTTCCCATCACTCCCAGTCCTTGATCGTTTAAAAGAATCACTGTTAGCCTGATCTTTTCCTCTCCGCCGGCCTTGGCTTGAAGAGGGGTGGTAAAGACATAGGAGTTGTCAATGGAAAATGAGGCTTGGGAAACTGACGCGCGGCCAGAAAAAAATTTCACCTCATAAAGGCCAAAGAACAAGGTAAAACCAAGAAGAATAACAAAAATAATTAATAGAAGAGGAATTAGTTTTTTCATTAGTTTAATAATAATCAGTACTAGCTTTAAAGTCAAGAAAAAATCGTTTAAATACTATGGGTAGGGTTTGAAAAAAGACTCTACGCTATATATGGTTTTTAGAGCTCAGATGCTTTCTATATATTAGGAAAGTGAAAATAGCAGAAGAAGATAGTAAGTGATAGATGGCTAAAATTTTTAATTTCTAATTTTTAATTTCTAATCAATTTTTAAATCTTAATTTTTAATGCTTAAAAATTCAATGAAAATTGAAAACTGAAAATTGAAAATTATCTATATTAAATATTTCATTCTGCCTCTTTTTATCTAAAAATACCATAATCTAATAAAAATGCTCATATTTTTCAATGATAATACTATAAGCCTCTTGATATATTACGATATATTAGAGTAAGTAAATAATTTCTGCGGTAAATATACTCAATTTAATTAAATTTTAATATAGGATGAATGTCTTTGAATATAAAAACTATATCAAAATACTACTTAAATACCTCTTGACAACGTTATTAATATTGTTTTAATATAATATTATATGGATGAAGGGTATAATCTTTATAATCTAGAGCCTGAATTTAAAAAATATCTGTTTGCGGAGAAAATTTCTCCAGTTTCTTTGAAAAACTACCTTTCTGATTTCAGACATTTTAGCGGGTGGATGACTTTTAAATTAAAAATGCAAAATGCAAAATTAAAAATTGAGGAAAATGCTATTAATCTTAGTTTAATCCAAGAATATAAGTTTTACTTGACAGAAAATAATCTTCCTCGTAAAACTGTCAACCGCCGACTGTCTACTCTTCGTAAATTCTGCTCTTTTTGTATTGCGCAAGGATGGATGAAGGAAAATCCGGCGAAACAAATTCAAAATTTAAAAGTCAAAAGTCAAAATTACAATTCAAAAGTCAAAATTGAATCAATCTTAGATCAATTTGAGAACGATTTAAAAAAAGAAAGAATCAATTCTCAAGCTATTACTAGTTATCTCGACGATGTTCGAGAATTTTTGTCTATATGAAAAAGTTAATTTTTCATTTTTCATTTTTCATTTTTAATTTGATTGCTTGGGCTTGGAGAAGCCTTAAAGAATGGTGTGATCCAGTGACGGTCGATATACTTTCCCGAAACGGAAAGGTGATGAAGTTCCACGAAACCAGCCGATCAATCGGTTTTCACCTGTTTGATCCAAAATATTCAATATCAAGAGCGTAATTATGAATAAAACAATTTCTCAACAATTAGCGGAAAAAACAATGAGGGAGCTTGAAGAAACAAAAAATCCTCAAAGTCAGTCACGATCGTGGAAAGATCCTGAAGGATATCAGCGCTTAGGCGCATGGCAGAATGCGGCGTTATTAAGGGTTTTAATAAGGGTGTTTACTAAGGGTTGTCTGCCAAGAAGCGAATATCGGTTAAAAGCCCAGCTTGATGATGCTGCCAGATCAGTAAAAAGAAATATCGAAGAGGGTTGGAAAAGACCAACAACTAAGGAATACCTAATCTTTCTAGGTTATAGCCAAGCCAGCTTAGAAGAAGTTAAGGGTGACATCCGTGATGCCAAAACCGACGGTTTTCTCCCTTCCCAACCCTTAACTACCCTTAAAGACACCCTTAAGATTGACCTAAGGGTAAATAAGGGTTTAGAAGTTAAGGGTGAACCGACTGATATCGGTCACCCTTATTACCAACCCTTAACTACCCTTAAATCTTCTACCCTTACCTACGAAATCTTTATTGAATTAATCAATAAAACCGATTGGTTACTCCGAAAACTGGTTGAGTCGCTGGAAAAGAAAGTCTCTGATAATAAATCAAAGTATTTCCGTTAAATTTTTTTATGATAAAAATCTATAAAAAACACCAGGGTTTAGAGCCTAACAGCGTTCCTCGCTTGACCGAAGCGATCGGATTTGGGTTGGTGTGGCAGGCTGAAAATAGGTTAAAAGTGCGAAGTGCAAAGTTAAAAGTTGCAGTTTAAAGTTAAAAATTATGAAAAATAACAAAAAATCAAAAGCAAGCGTTTATATCGATGGCTCCAACATGTTCTATACCCAAAAACATCTTGGTTGGACTATTGATTGGAAAAAAACAGCAACTTTATTAAAGAAAAAATTCAATGTTTTGGAAATTCGCTATTATACTGGCATAAAAAATCAAGACGACAAAATGAAAAAATATCTCTCCTACCTTAGACGTTTAAACATTAAAACAATTACCAAGCCGTTAAAAATCATCCAAGATCAATCCGGTCGAACAATCTACAAGTCAAACTGTGATATCGAAATCGCTGTCGATATTTTATTAGATACCAATAATTTTGATGTTTTAGTCCTATTCTCAGGTGATTCAGATTTTGTTTATCTTATTAAAACACTGCAAAAACAATTTCAAAAACAAATCCATGTCTTTTCGTCACGACGAACAATTTCTTGGGAGATAAAATTGAGCGCTAATAAATTTTGGTTTTTAGAGGATTTAGGGAAAGAAATAAAACGAAGATAAAAAACCCCCGAGACAAGCTCGGGGTACTGTAAAACAATTTAAATCTAACAAAAAAAATATGATTTGTCAAGAGGAAAATATAAAAATCTATAAAAAATATACAAGCCGCGGAATAACGCGGAAGGGTTTGTTGTTCGTTGTTCGATGCCTGAAGCCCGAAACCCGTATCGAAACCGGTTAATCGTTAAAAGTTGTTCGTAAAAAAACAAAATATATGAACGAAAAGCCAAAAATCACTAGCTATAGAGACTTATACGTCTATCAAGAAACTTATAAGGCGGCAATCGTCGTTATAAAACAGGTCTTGCCAAAGTTACCACAAGAAGAACGTTACGACTTAGTTGACCAATTAAGACGTTCAGTAAAAGCTGTTCCCAGATTGATCGCGGAAGGCTTTGGGAAAAAGGATCAAAGAGCTGGTTTTCAGAAATATTTGGATGATGCAATGACGGAAAGCAATGAAACTGTAGTTGGTTTATCTCAATGTCGAGATATTTATTCACCATCCGTTGATAAAAACCTGTGTGATGAATTAATAGATCTCTATGACAAGGCAGGAAGACAACTTTATAAATTAAAAGCCGCCTGGAATCGTTTCAAACGAACCACTAATAACGACAGACGTTAAACGATACGGGCAGCGGGTAACGGGAACCGAATAACGATAAACAATATGGTCAAAATTTACGCTAAAAGTCCGCATCAGTCCGCGCCTATTTCCGCATCAGTCCGCGGTCTACTCTGGCATGCGCTAATAAGGCGTAAAGTCCTGGTTTTTTCGTTTTTGTTTCTTTTGGTCACCCTGCCTATTCTCTACTTGGTTATAAAATACCAATCGCCTATTCAAGCCGCGCAGATTGAGAAAAATATCTCAAGAAGAATGACGGAGGGTTTTCTTTTGAGAGCGTCTTTGAATAAGGGTTGGCAAAGCCAAAAGAAACAACATGATAACAATCAAAGAACCAGCAATATAAAAAAGCAAGAGACCAACATCGGTTTGATTAAACTTCATAATTTTATCCTCCTAACTAACGAAACGGCTAACAACCAACAAAGAACGCTCATTACTATCCCAAATAGTATCACGGGCATTGATGGTCTGTCAAGTGATGAAATAAAGATTGGTACGACGAAGGAACCAAAAAACAAAGTGCCTACATTGATGAAAATATCAGCCAATTTATCTACTTGGCCAGCCGAAAGAATGGGAAATTCTGCCATTTTTAACATTAGTAAAGATTATATAAGAATTATTAATTCATTTCAAGAACTAGCATGAAAA
>PFRZ01000004.1:4207-4887 GCA_002788805.1 Candidatus Roizmanbacteria bacterium CG_4_9_14_0_2_um_filter_35_15
GAAAATAGTCTACAAAAAAAATAAAAATATAACAACTTCGGTGCGGCCGCACTCGAGTTGTAATGTAGTGGAAATGATTTGGGAGGCGATTGTAAAACGCAAAGTCCTGGTTTTTTCCCTTTTGTTTCTTTTGGTCACTTTGCCGATCGTCTACCTCGTTTTTAAATACCAGCCGAAAGCCGAAGCCGCTTGGTATGATGATAACTTTGCTTACCGCCAGCGGGTGGATATCACCAATGCCGGCACGGCCCAAACAGATTTTCAAGTGGCAATCACCCTCAACACTTCGGCCCTCGTCACTGCAGGAAAAATGCAGTCTTTATGTCAAGATATCAGAGTTACAAACATCAATGGTAAAATTCTTCCCTATTGGACCCATCTATGCAATACCACAAACACCCGAATCTATTTTTGGGCAGATTCATTAACAAATAGTTCTACTATTTTTTATCTCTATTATGGCAATCCCAGCGCCATTAGTAGTGAAATAAAAACTGGAACGAGCGATAAACCAGGAATATCTTGTAAATCAATTCTTGATCATAGCGATTCAACTGGTGATGGCACTTATTATATTGATCCAAACGCCGGTGCTAAATCAGATGCATTCCAAGCATATTGCGATATGACTACCAACAGTGGCGGCTGGTCGATTGTTACTGCAGAAACCGGAACTGGAC
>PFRZ01000029.1:0-5921 GCA_002788805.1 Candidatus Roizmanbacteria bacterium CG_4_9_14_0_2_um_filter_35_15
AGGTCTGCCGACACATGTTAATAATAAACTCATGAGTGGAATAGAGATTATGAAATATCTTAATAAATTAGGTAGTAAACACGGCGTTGGAAAAGGAATCCACCTTGGCAATACTATTCTGGGAATAAAAGGACGGGTCGCCTTTGTTGCTCCAGCGTCTTTAATTTTAATTAAAGCTCATAAAGAGTTAGAAAAATTAATGTTAACAAAATGGCAGCTTTTTTGGAAAGATATCTTGACTGAAGCTTATGGAAACTTTCTCCATGAAGCCCTTTATTTTGATCCTGTCGTAAAAGATATTGAAGCTCTGATTGACAGTAGTCAGAAAAAAGTAACCGGTCAGGTAAAGGTTAAGTTAATTAAAGGCAATATTATTATCATCGGCTATAAAAGCCTTTACTCTCTGATGGATCAAAAAATCGCCACTTATGGTGAGGAAAATAGTTTTTGGACAGGAAAAGAAGCGGCTGGATTTTGCAAAATTTATGGATTACAAAGCATTTTAGCCCAAAGAGCTAACGCAAAAAAATATGAAAAAAATTAAACTAGATAAAATTCCCTATCTTTTTAAAAACGTCAATCTCCCTTATAAGGTGTTTATTTCTAATAAAATAGCACCTGTCGAGGGATCTATTATTGTGGTTCAAGCTCTGGAGAACGAGGGCAAAAAGGATGACTTTGATTTTGCTAATGGTCGACTGGGAAAAGTTGTTAAAGGTGATATTTTCCCGGGTGTTTTAGGATTAAGAAAAGCGGTGGTTGAATTTGCCGGTTATATTCCGACCCATGTCAAAATTGGAGATGAACTTTATCTTGTTTGCGAAAGTGGACTGATTGGACAGATCTCTGGAGTCTATGAAAGTTGGGGAAAACCAATGAAAGTTAAAATTCTCGGCGGAATTGTTGATAAGGATGGAAATCAATTAAATTTAAAACATTATTCCTTACCAAAAATAAAAAATAACAATAATGTTCCTATCATCGCCTTTATCGGGACAAGAATGGACTGTGGAAAAACCACGATGGCCTGCAAAATCGCTTTAGGATTAAAAACCCTTAGTAAAAAAATCATTGCTATCAAACCGACTGGCGTCGCTTTTAGTCAAGATTTATATAAGTTAAAGGAATATGGAGCTATTCAGGTATTGGACTTTGTCGATATGGGATTACCATCAACTTGCAACGGTAATGATAAAGAAGTTATTTTTGCTACAGAAAATCTTATTAATCAGGCAAAATCTTATGACCCAGATTTAATATTGATGGAGTTTGGTGACAGTTTACTTGGAGCATATCACGTTGACGACATTCTTCATTATGAACCAATAAAAAAACAGATTAAATTTGTTATCCTGGCCGCCAATGATCTTTTAGGAATAAAGGGTGCCATAAAAATTCTTAATGAAGACAAACTTAAAATTGATCTTGTAACCGGTCCGATTGCCAATAGCAAGATTGGTATAGATCTAATCAAAAAAAAATTTGAGATCGAAGCAGAAAGTAACCAACACCAAATCCCAAAAACGATCAAAATGATTATGAATTTATTAAAAGTTAAAAATAAATCATATGAATCTTAAAGGAAAACATTTTTACAATACGGCTGATTTTTCTCAAAAGGAAATTAATTATTTGATTGATTTGGCCTTAAAAATGAAAAAAGTGCAGTTTAAAAAAAGTCTTTCGGGAAAGTCATTGGCAATGCTCTTTTTTAACCCGTCTTTAAGAACTCGTTTGTCTTTTATGATGGCGATGGAAAAATTAGGAGGAGTTGGCTTAGATTTCCCTATTAAGGAAGGATATACCTTTGAATTCAAAGAAGGAACGATTATGAATCAGAAAACAATTGAACATGTAAAAGATGCTGCTAAAGTGATATCAAAATATTCTGATGCAATCGCAATTCGATCAAGTGATCTTATTACGTCTAATTCCGAAAGCGTTCAAGTATCAAGTTGGGACAAATTAAAACAAGATACAGTTCTGAAAAGTTTTATGAAATATTCTCAAGTTCCTGTCATTAATATGGAATCAAACGTTTATCATCCTTGTCAAGGACTGGGAGATGCGATGACTATTAAAGAGAAATTGGGTAACCCGAAAAAGAAAAAATATGTATTGACTTGGGTATATCATCCAAAAGCCTTACCGATGGCAACACCAAACTCTCAACTACTTTCTGCCTGCGACTTGGGAATGAATGTTGTTGTGGTTCATCCAAAAGGTTGGGAATTAGATAAGGGAATTCTAAAAGTAATGGAACAAAAGGCAAAAAAAGCCGGAGGAAATTTTCAAGTCTCTCATTCTCAAAAAGAAGCCTTTAAAGAAGCTGATGTTATCTGTGTAAAAAGTTGGGGCGCTTTAAAATTTTATGGAAACTGGGAAAAAGAGAAAAAAATTCGGGAGCAACATAAAGATTGGATTGTGACTCAAGAAAAAATGGTAAAAACTAATAACGCCATTTTTATGCATTGCTTACCGGTGCGAAGAAATGTTGAAGTGACCGATGAAGTAATTGACAGTAAAAATTCAGTTGTCATTGATGAGGCGGAAAACCGCATGTGGGCCCAGATGGCAATACTACGAAGTTTAATTAAAAGTTAATTAATTAACTATATATGAAAGACCAAAAAAATCTTGAAACAGCTAGTTATATTGTTTCTCAAACACAAATATTTTTAGACCTTAAGATGGTCAGCTATGATCTTTGGGCGACGACCGCTCATATTTTAATGCTTAACAAACAAAATATTATCAACAATAAAAATACGGCAAAAATATTGAAGGCGCTAAAAGAAATAGAAAAAGACGTTCAAGGAGGTAAATTTAATATCGATCCGAAAAAAGGCGCTCAATTAACACTTGAGGCAAAAATAATTGAAAAAATTGGTGACGTTGGTTACAGCGTCCATACCGGCCGAAGCCGAAACGACCAGATCATGGTGATAGAAATGCTTTATCTGAAAAACGAAATTATTGGACTAATGAAAAGTTTTATTCCGATATTGGCCGAACTTTTTAAACTGGCCAAAAACAATATTAAAACGGTGATGCCGGGCTATACTCATATGCAACCGGCAAAGCCGACGACTTTTGGCCAATGGGCACTTGCTTATTTAAACGGATTTTTAAAATCTTTAAAAACATTGGAATATTATTTTGACCTTTATGATAGCAATCCTTTAGGCAGCTGTGAATCTTATGGTACCAGTTGGCCGCTCGATCGGGAATTTACCACTAAACTCCTCGGATTTTCGAAAGCATGGGAAATTCCTCAGGACGCTGTCTCCTCAAGAGGTTTTGTTCAACTAGGTTACCTCAACGGAATGGCAGAAGTTTGCCTCGTAGTCAGTAAACTAGCGCAAGATCTAATTTTGTTTGATACTTTTGAGTATGGAATGATTGCACTGGGAGATGAAGTGGCTCAGCGACTCCACCCGATTACCGGTTCATCAGTGATGGCGCAAAAGAAGAATCCTGATGTTTTAGAGCTGATTCGTTCAACCGCACCCCAGGTTGCCGGCTATGTAAATATTGTTTTTAATATTCTTGACAGCTTACCGATGGGTTATAACCGGGACAGTCGTGAGGTAAAAGAATATATCGATCTTGGATTAACTAAAACTAAAGCAATGATAAAAGTATTAGAAAAAGTGTTAACCACTCTGAAGATCGATAAGGAAAAAATGTTAAGCCAGGTCGAGAATAACTATAGCTTGACTACTGATTTAGCCGATTTTATTTCCCAAAAATCAGGAGTCGGTTATCGTCTAATCTATAAAATCGTCGGCCAGGTAGTTGATGAAGCTATTAATAAAGGTAAACTGTTGAAAGAAATTAGCGCCGATGAAATTATCAACAAAGCCTTAATGAACAAGGTTAAATTACAGTTAACTAATGAGGAGATAAAAAAAGCCATTGATCCCAAATTGGTGATTGAAAAACGAAACCATATTGGTGGCAGCAGTACTAGTTCTATGAACAAGTCTTTAATAAATGCTCAAAACGCCATTAAAGATATTAATCAGTCGATTAAAAAAAAGCTATTAGTTTTTACTAAGGCTAAAGAAAAAACTGATTTAATCGTTAATAATTTGCTTGAAAAATATGGATCTTAGTCAAAAAATTTTAAAACAATTAATTCAGATTAAGTCTTATTCGGGCCAAGAAAAAAAATTGGCAGATTTTATTATGGATTTCTGCAAGAAAAATAACCTACCAGCCGAAAATCAAGATGGGAATATTATTATTAAATACTTAACTAATTCACAAAAATGTCTTATTTTTAATGCTCATATGGATACGATTAACGAAGGAGACATTAACCTTTGGCACTATCCTCCGTTTGGAAAAGAATCAGCTATCATTAAAGACGAAAAAATGTACGGACTAGGCGCTAGTGATGATAAGGCAAGTATTGTCAGCCTTTTATTAACGGCCTTGGCATTTAAAGATAAAAAGCCTCCGCTTGATCTATTTTTTGTTTTCGTGACTAAAGAAGAAACCGATGGTTCAGGTACCCATTCTTTTATTTATTATTTTAAGAAAAAATACTTAAAGAGCTATCAAGAAATAGCCGCTGTTTTGACAGAACCCACTAATAATAATTTTGTCGAAATCGGTCATCGGGGAAACTATTTTATAAAAATTATCACCTCTGGACAATCTGGTCATGGAGCTAATCCATCTATTATTAAAAAACAGGCAATTGAAGAAATGTTTGTTTTATATTCAAAAATGAAACTACTTGGAAAAAAACTCCAAAAAAAATTCTTTGATAAAGATTTAGGCCTGCCAACTTTTTCCCTCACCGGTATCAAAAGCGTCAACGGACCGCCAAATAAAATTCCGTCATCTTGCTACTCAATCTGGGATATTAGAACAACGCCAAAACTCCATGAACAACTTTTAACTATCTTAAAAGAAAATCTTGGCAACAAAATAAAAATAGAGCTTGTAGCAAAACCTGGTAGTTATGCTTTAACAAACCCTAAGGAAAAAATTGTCCAAGTTTTCAAAAAAATTATTCCCGATATTAAGATAAAGATTTCAATAGGGTCAAGTGATATTTGGTTATTTTCTGATTGTGAAATCCACGCGATCAGTTTTGGTCCTGGAAATAAAGAAAAAATTCATCAAGAAAACGAATATGTCGAAGTTAAAAATATAGATAAAGCCAAGAGTATTTATCTTAAGTTAATTAATGTTTATTAATAATATGAAAGCTCAGTTTTTTGGAAAAGATTTTATTAACTGCAATGATTGGTCCAAAAATGAGTTGGAAATAGTTATTGATATGGCATTCAAATTAAAGAAAAAATTTTATTTAAAAGAACCGACTCCATATCTTTTAAATCAGACTTTATTTTTATTATTTTTCTTTGCTTCAACTCGTACCCGAACTTCATTTGAGGCAGCTATGGATCATTTGGGAGGCAGTCCTCACGATTTGGCAGTTGAAACTTTGCAGATCAATCACGGAGACACACCAAAAGAAATCGGAAAAATACTCTCTTCTTATGGACATGGAATTGCTATCCGTCATTGTGATTGGAAAGTTGGCAATAAATATATTAATGAAGTAGCTGATAATTCTAATAAGCCTGTTTTCAATATGCAGTGTGATATCTATCACCCTTTTCAAGCAATGGCTGACCTAATGACGATTTTTGAGAAAAAAGGAAAAAATCTTAAAGGTAAAAAAATTGTTATGTCTTGGGCTTATGCCAATAGCTATAGTAAACCAATCTCTGTTCCTCAATCTTTTCTTTTATTATTATCTTTGTTTGGGGCTAATTTGGTCCTCGCCCATCCACAGGAATTTGAATTAATGCCTAAGATCATTAATGAAGTCAAAACTAATGTTAAACAATATGGTGGTTCATTTGAAATAAATAACAATATGGAAGAATCATTTAAAA
>PFRZ01000029.1:5945-12095 GCA_002788805.1 Candidatus Roizmanbacteria bacterium CG_4_9_14_0_2_um_filter_35_15
GCTGGGGTCCTCTTTTGATTACCACCGATCCTAATGAAAGTACAAAAATTTCTGCTAAATATAAAGATTGGATTTGTAACGAAAAAAAAATGAAATTAACAAAGCGGGACGCCATTTATATGCACTGTCTACCATCTGATCGTGGAATTGAAGTGACTGATGAAGTAATTGACGGCCCTCAATCGGTTGTATACCAACAAGCTGAAAATCGATTGCACGTCCAAAAGGCAATTTTAGCTTTAACAATGGGAAAAGATATTAGTTTTTGATATGATATTAATTAATGATAAAAGAACAAATTCTAAAAAATCTAAAAGAAATTTTGAATGTCATTCTTCGTCAAGCTCAGAATAACAATTTAATCGATCTTCAGCCGCCAGCGAATGCGTCGTTTGGCGATTATTCGACTTCAGTCGCTCTCAAGTTAACCAAGCTTCTCAAGAAAAACCCGATGGAAATTGCTGAACAGATTAAAAATAACTTTCCGAAAACTAATTTTATTGAAAAGATAGATATTATTAAACCTGGATTCATCAACTTCTGGATCTTAGATGTACAATTGATTAATCAATTGACAAAAACTGCTCAGGATAATTTTGTTTTTCCTGAATTTCATCTGGGAAAAAATAAAAAAGTCATGGTTGAATTCGCCCACCCAAATACTCATAAACTCTTTCACATCGGTCACTTGAGAAATATTTCCACTGGCGAATCAATCGTTCGTATTTTAGAAGCAGTTGGCAATAAGGTCGTTCGGAGTAATTATCAAGGCGACGTTGGACTTCATATTGCCAAATGCTTGTACGGAATCCGTAATTCGAAATTCGAAATTAATAAATTAGTGACTTTAAAAGAAAAAATAGAGTTTATCGGCCAGATGTATACCAAAGGTACAAAAGCCTACGAAGAAAACAAGAAAGCAAAAGAAGAAATATTAAAAATTAATAAGATGATTTATAATCAAAGTCTAGAAATAAAAGATTTATGGGAAAAAACCAGACAGTGGAGCCTGGATTATTATGACAAGACATATAAAAGAGTTTATAGTCATTTTGACCGGCTTTATTTTGAAAGCGAACTGCCAAAAAGAGGTATTAAAATCTGCAATGATCTTTTGAAAAAAAGACTTTTGGAAAAGAGCCAGGGAGCAATTGTTTTTAACGGAAAAAAATACGGAGTAGATACGAGAGTCTTTATTAATTCCTTAGGTTTACCGACTTATGAAGGCAAAGAATTAGCTCTGGCAGAAAAAGAATTTTCCGAATTTGGAGAACTAGATAAAAATATTCATTGTGTTACTCCTGAGCAAAGCAGTTTTTTTAAAGTCACCTTCAAAGTCGAAGAGCTGATTGACGAAAAAAAATATAAAGGCAGACAATATCATTTGATTTATGAATGGGTGAAATTAAAAGCCGGTAAGATGTCTTCCCGCGAAGGCAATGTCATTGAGGGAAACTGGCTGATTGATGAAACCAAGAAAAAAATCATTGGAAAATTTAAGTGTGACAAAAAAATTGCCGAAGTTCTTGCCATTGCTTCGGTTAAATATTCTTTCCTCAAAAACTCTCTTTCTAATGTGATTGCTTTTGATATTGACGAGTCTATTTCAATCGAAGGCAACTCCGCTCCTTACTTAATTTACACTTTTGTCCGCTGCCAGAGCGTTTTGAAAAAAGCCAATCTTAACACGTTAACTCGTCAACTCTTTAACCGTTTAACAATTAATAACGATGAACTTAACTTGTTAAGAAAATTCTATCAGTTCCCCGAAGTCGTTTATAAAGCTGCGGAAAGTTATGCTCCCAATTTTATCGCCAACTATCTTTACGAACTGGCATCAGAGTATAATCTTTTCTATCAAAAAAATCCGATTTTAAAAGCGGAAAAAGAGACAAAAGAGTTAAGATTATTAATTACGATAGCAACGGCAAAGATTATTAAGAAAGGATTGGAATTATTGGGAATAAAGACGGTAGAGAAGATGTAAAATAAATCCAAAATCCAAAGTTCAAATGACAAATCAAATCCAAATTACCAAATGACTAAAAGAAATAATTATTTTGGATTTTGTCATTTGGATTTAACAAATATGACATTCTTTGTTTGTTCCAATTGCGGCTATGGCTCTGCCTCTTGGATGGGTAAATGCCCTGACTGTGGTAAATGGAATACATTAGTGGAAAAACCTGAATTTGCCAAGACTTCATCGAGCAAGGCAACAAAGAAAATTAAAATTACTAAACTAAAAACTGTCGCTTCTTCTTATAAAATAAGATTTAAAACTGGTATTTTTGAAATTGATCGGGTGATTGGCGGTGGATTTATCCCTGGAGAAGTTGTCTTGTTGACTGGTGAACCAGGAGTCGGTAAATCAACCTTAATCCTCCAATCTCTTCAAAATATTCCTAGTCTTTATATCTCTGGTGAAGAATCAGCTGAACAAGTAAAGGTTCGGGCTGACCGATTAAAAATAAATTTAGATAATTTTTATTTTTCCAACGACACCCAAGTCGAAGGAATTATCGCCGGTTTAGAAAATCTAAGTGAAGAAATAAAAATAGTCGTTATCGACTCAATCCAAACTATCTTTTCTAAAGATATTGAAGGTCCAATCGCCGGTATTAGCCAACTTAAAGAAGTGGCCAACAAATTGATTTCTTTTGCTAAAAAAAATAAAATAACAGTTATCTTGATTGGTCATATTACTAAAGTCGGCGAGATTGCCGGACCAAAAACATTAGAGCACTTAGTTGACTGTGTTTTAAACTTTGAGGGAGAAAAAATTTCCCAATATCGCCTTCTTCGTGCTTCAAAAAACCGCTTCGGCAGCACTGATGAGATTGGCATTTTTGAGATGAGCGGAGGCGGCTTAAAAGAAGTAACCAATCCCCTAGTCTTTCTCGAACAAAAAAATCAATACGAACCAGGCAAGGCGATCGTTGGCGTCACTGAAGGAAAGCGACCGTTATTTTTCGAAATCCAAACTTTGGTTTCCTCAACAGTCTTTGCTGTTCCCCGACGGGTGGTTAAAGGTCTTGATTATAATAAAACTCTTCTTCTTATTGCCGTGGTCAAAAAATATCTCTATTTACCACTTGATAGCTATGATATCTATGTCAATGTCATTGGTGGCGTTTCCATCAAGTCAACGAGTAGCGACCTGGGATTTATCGCCTCGCTTTTATCTTCTTTCAAAAATATTCCCTTGCCTAAGTCTTCTCTTTTTATCGGTGAAGTCGGTTTATTGGGAGAAGTAAGAGCCTCTTACTTTGAAGATAAAATTGTTTCCGAGGGAAAAAGGCTGGGATTTAAAAAAATCTTTTCTTCGCTAAATGTGAAAAATATTAAGGATTTAAAAATCCTACTTCGGTGAGTCCTTGTAAAAAATCTCTTCGACTTTCCTTTTTTTTCCATTGGCGCCTACCAACTCTATCGTCAATCTAGTTTTTCCTTCTTGAAGCGGTAACTCATACTTAAATAGTCCCTCGTTATTTTGATAGATTTTATCGCCGCCTATGAAAATCGAAGTATCTTTTTCTGTTTTCCCAACCAATTTTATTTTTTTCTCAACCGTAAAGTTAACTTTATTAGGAGAGACCAAAGTAAAACTCGGCGGGGAGAGAAAAAGTTTAAGCTGATAAGTAAAGTAACCAAAGATCAAAAAGAATGAGATGATAAAAATCATTATTAAATATTTTTTTGACTCTGGCGTTAGATAATGACTAGATAGTCTTTTTTTAAACTTCATTTCTTCTTTTTTTTCATAGTCGCGTCGAAAAAAAGCAAGGATTTTTTTTTCATCAAGACCTAAAAATCTTGAGTAGTTCTTGATAATGCCGCTAATGTAAATTTTTGAAGAAAAAAGAGACCAGTCATTGGTTTCTATCGCTAGAAGAAATTTTTCTCTAACTTTGATATTTCTTTCAACTTCCAATAAAGAAAGATTATTTTTCTCTCGAGTTTTTTTTAATATTTCACCAACGGTTAGCATAACTATTCTCTTCCCGTATACTCTCCTGTTTCTGGATTAATAATAACTGTTTCCCCAACTTTGACAAATAAAGGCACCATCACTGTTACTCCCGTCTCTACCACGACTGGTTTTTTAGCACCGGAGACCGTATCACCTTTAACAGCCATCTCCGCCTCAACGACCTTCAATTTGACGCTCATCGGCGGCCTGATAGTTAGAGGTTTGTCATTATGAAGATAAACATAAAGCTTCGTGCCTTCTTTAAGAAAGTTTGCCACCTCACCAACGACGCTAAGCGGAACTGTAAATTGATTATAAGTCCGTTCATTCATAAGATAAATATTTTCGTTATCTTTATAAAGATACTGCATCTCTATAGATTCAACATTTAAAACATCAACCTGTTCATTTGATTTATAGGCATATTCGATGTTTTTTCCCGAAAGTAAATTCTTTATCTTGGCTTTCATCAGGGCTGATCCTTTCCCAGGTGAATAAAAATCTGCTTTTTGCACCTGCCAGACTTCTCCTTGATAATAAACAAAGTCTCCTTTTTTTAGATTACCTGCATTAGTTCTCATAAAATATTTATCAATTTTACTTTATCAATTGAATCAACGTTGGTGAAGATCATCACCAGTCTATCAAATCCTATACCAGCACCGGTGCAATCGAGTAGCCCATATTTTAATGCTTCAATGAATCCTTTGTCAATCGCATGATTAATTAATTTATTTTTTTTTCGTTTTTTTGATTCTTGGATAAATCTCTTTTCTTGTTCTTTGTAATTATTAAGTTCCGTACAAAAACCGCCGACTTCCAACCCATTAATATAAAATTCACACCTTTCTGCTACTTTTCTATTTTTACTCAACTTTGCTAAAGAGGATAACTCACGAGGATAATCATACAACAAGGTGGGATAACCATTCTTACCTAATCTCGGTTCTATTTCTTGAGCTAAAATTTGCGAAAACAAATCTTCATAACTGGCACCATTGATTTTATATTCTTTATTTTTAGCTTTTTTAATAAACAGTTTCTGATTAAATAATTCTTTTTCATTTATCGCTGCATATTTATTAAACGCTTCAGCTACGGATAATTTTTCCCATTTATCAAAAGAAATAGTCATTCCGGGACGATTAAGTCTATTTGCAATAAACTGAAGCATTTCCAATACCTCATCAGCTAATTCTAAATAATTTACTCCCACTTTATAAAATTCAAGCATGGTAAATTCGGCTAGGTGCCAGGTTGAGTTCGGTTCGCTGTTTCTAAAAGCTTTCCCCAAATAGTAACAATTTCCAATTCCGGCGACTAATAATCTTTTTAGGAATAACTCCGGTGAAGGAGTTAGATAGAGTTTTTCTTTTTTATCAAAATATTTAAATTTTGTTTCAAATATTTCCAGATAAGATTCTGGAATTAAAGCCGGAGATAAAACCGGTAAATCAATTTTAAGATAACCTTTTTTCTTTAAAAACTCGTGAACCGCTTCTTCTATTTGAAGATAAGTTTTATAATTGTCCAGGTATCCTACATTTGTTTGAATTTTCATGATTAAAAAATATAGTTAAATCTCTTCTTTCAACTCCTCAAGTAGTCTTTTTCCTTTTGAAGAAACTCTGTTGGGAACGTTGATTTTATAAACTACATACTGATCGCCTTTTCTGTATGACTGTGGATGAGCAACACCTTGACCGCGGAGACGAACAGTTGTTCCTGATTGAGTACCCGATCTAACTTTCAGTTTTACCAAGCCATTAATCGTCGGCACCTCAACCACTCCTCCTAAAACTGCCAAAGGATAGGAAATCTCTTTTTCTAGATATATATTCTGACCTTCACGTCTGAAGTAAGGATGAGGCTTTACTTTAATTTGTAGATCAAAATCGGAAAATCTAATTACTGTTCCGTTATCAACGCCTGCCGGAATCTTAATCGTCTTTGTTTCTCCTTTGATTACCGTTTCCTTTTTTGTTCCATTAACCGCCTCGTCAAAAGTCAAAGTGACCTCATACATCTCTCGTCTTTCCTGTCTTCTGCCCCTTCGGGAAAAAGGAGATTGAAAACCGAAAAACTGCTCAAAAATTTCAAACGGATCGGAAAATCCCCCAAAGTCAAACCCCTCAAACGGTGATCCCTCTCCGCCAAAATTCGTATAAACCCTAAAA
>PFRZ01000032.1 GCA_002788805.1 Candidatus Roizmanbacteria bacterium CG_4_9_14_0_2_um_filter_35_15
AAAAAGAGTATTTAAGAAATCAAGAAAAAAATCATAAAATTCATCTTTGATAATAAATCCTTGAAGATTTTTTATTATTGGACTTTCCTTTTCTTTTAGTAAACTGAATTTTGATACGGTTGAACTTGATACTTTTAAGACTTGGCAGATATTTTGAAATTCAATATTTTTTATCAGTAAAAAAATTATAGCAATTCTTTTGGCGATCATAACTCTTTCTGTTGGAGAGAGTAGATCATTTATTACTTCGTAAAAATCTTTTGAATTTTCTTTATTACCTACCGTTTTGAAAAACAACTCAAAAAGTTTTTCCAAAACTTCTTCTTTTACCGGGTATCTGGATATTCTAGTCATACTTCGATTAAACGTTTAATTAAAGTAAAATAATTACTTCTTTCGTTTAAACATTAATATAAGGCGGTCGATAAGACTTGTCAATGGACTATAGTCTACATTGAAGAAGTTATAGAGCGTTAAGATAAGTTTTTTTCTTCAATATGCCATTTTTATCTTATTATCTTCTTCGTAGTGTTGAAGTTGTAGTCGGAGTGATCCAATAAGGCGGATTACCAACAAAATTGCCTTGGTTTATATTAATCTCGGTAATTATTTTAATCCACGGAAGGTGGGTAAATAAATTAGTATAGTATCCTCCACCTGAAGTTATACCTATCACATACCATTGTTTTAAATAATAAGTCAAAAGCGGCGATCCGCTATCTCCTAGACTTGAAACAGGTCTTCCACGTAATTCTAAGAGATGATTGATTTTATTTGAGTCTTTCTGCGTATTAGAGTAAATTTGATTTACTCCTTCATTTAAAATATCTGATACTTATTTTGTTAGCCAAGTCAATCCTAAATCTCCCCATCCTAACATTATTACCTTATTTCCTGGATTAATTAGTTGTGAATTATTATTTAAGGAGAGTGTATTTTTTGGTAACTCTTTATCTAAGAGGTTAATTCTTAGCAAGGCAATGTCATCAGATTTATTCCTTAATTTTAAATCTGATGTGTTCAACCAATCCTTATATTTATTTGCATAATCAAAACCCTCATGTTCAATCATTTCTACAACATTTCGTGTGTCTAAAATTTTTATATTATTTAAATTATAAGAGTTGATAGCAACACCAATTGATTCTTTATCTTTATTTGAAGCCTGAAGTTCGCTATTTTTAAGGCAATGAGCTGCTGTAACAATCCATTCATTACCAATAAAAAATCCTCCGCAAAAAAACGCATCTTTTATAGAAATAAAATTAGAAAATGGTTTTAATTTTTTTTTAACTCTATTTTTAGAGTATAAAGCTACCATAAACGGCCATTCGCCTGGATCAGCCTGGTGACCACCAATAATCTGTGGAGGAATTGACAATTAATAAAGAAGAAAAAAGAATAATTAAAACCAAAAGACTAAATAATATTTTCTTCGGAATACAAAATACATTTTTATTCATAAATTAATGATACATGAAGATAAATTTAATTAAAGAAGAAGTTCTCTTTTGATTTTTGATATATACTTATTCTATGTACCAATCTCGTCGGTTTTCTCTTCGCAGAAGCTACAGAAAACAAAAATTTTATAGTCGATTAATTTTATTTATCAGCGGTCTAATCGTCTTAGGTTTTATTTTTCTTTTACTGACTTTTTCCTGGTATGCCAAAGATCTGCCTTCGCCATCCAAACTTTCTCAAACCACCGGCTCGTCAACCGTCTTTTATGATCGCGACGCTAAAGTGCTTTTTGATCTTTATAAAGACAAAAACCGAATGCCGGTCAAACTCGAAGATCTACCAGCCTACTTGAAAGAAGCGACCATCGCCATTGAAGACAAAAATTTTTATAAACACAAAGGCATTTCCGAATCAGGCATTATTCGCGCCTTTATTAATATTATTTTTCATGGTTCGTTGCAAGGCGGCTCGACCATCACCCAACAACTGATTAAAAATGTTCTTTTAACGCCAAAAAGATTAATTTCGCGAAAAATTCAGGAGTCGATCTTGGCCTATGAGGTAGAGCGGCGTTATAAAAAAGATGAGATTCTTTTGATGTATCTTAATGAGTCTCCTTATGGAGGAAGTTATTGGGGTGTTGGTACGGCCGCTAAAGCATACTTCGGTAAAGAGGTGAAAGATCTAACTCTTCTTGAATCAGCTTTTTTAGCTGGTCTTCCTCAAAGTCCATCGGTTTATTCTCCTTATATTGGTGTCAAGGATGCCTGGAAAGATCGGACAAAAAATGTTTTGCGAAGGATGCGTGAAGATGGATATATCAATAAACAACAAGAACAGGAAGCAGTAAAAAAACTTGACAGTCTGAAGTTTACCTCAGAAAAATTAGCGATTAACGCCCCTCATTTTGTCTTTTATGTAAAAAACATCCTCGAAGCTGACTATGGTGAAAAGATTATTGATCAAGGAGTCAAGGTAAAGACAACTCTTTCTTTAGAGGTCCAGCAAACGATTGAAAAAATTGTTTCCGAAGAGATTGAAAAACTCAAAGACTACCATGTAACTAATGCGGCGGTGGTTGTCTTAGATTCAAAGACCGGCGAAATTCTCGGCATGGTCGGTAGTTATGATTTTAATGACAGTGAGTTCGGTAAGTTTAATGTCGCTACCCAAGGTCTTCGTCAGCCAGGATCAGCGATTAAACCAATCACCTACTCCTTAGCTTTTGAAAAAGGTTACACACCGGCAACTGTCTTAATGGATGTCAAAACAGAATTTACTTCCGGCGCCTCAACCGATAAACCTTATACACCGGTTAACTATGATGGAAAGTTTAGAGGACCGATGCAGATACGTTTTACTTTAGGTAATTCAGAAAATATACCGGCGGTTAAAATGCTGGCGATGATTGGCATTCGTGATTTTCTCCAGAAAGCTTACGATATGGGCTTAAAAAATTTCTATCCTTCTCAAGAAAATCTCAACCGTTTTGGCCTGTCTCTAACTTTGGGTGGGGGCGAAACCACTCTTCTTGATTTAACCAGCGCTTTTAGTATTTTTGCCAGTGGTGGAGTAAAAAGAGACCCTAATTCAGTTTTGGAAATCACTGACTTTAACGGAAAAAAAATCTATAAACAGGTTAAAGACAAAGGAAAGTTTGTTCTTTCACCAGAGGTGGCCTTTTTAATCTCCCATATTTTGTCAGATAATAATGCTCGGGTTGAGATTTTTGGCACGAATTCCTACCTAAATATTCCTGGTAAAACTGTCGCGACGAAAACCGGGACAACCGATGATAAGCGGGATAACTGGGCGGTTGGCTTTACTAAATCAATAACTGTCGGCGTCTGGGTGGGCAACAATGACAACAGTCCGATGAATCCGAAAATCGCCTCTGGTGCTACTGGCGCTTCACCGATTTACTACCGAATTATGAAAGAGCTATTGAAAAAGTATGATGACGGCATTATTGATAAACCGGATAAAGTTAAAGCGTTGACAGTCGATGCTTATCTTGGAGGATTGCCTAAAGACGGCTATCCGAGCAGAGCCGAATACTTTATTTCCGGGACCGAGCCAAAAGATACTTCTCCTTTTTACAAGAAAATAAAGATTTCTAAAAATAACGGTAAGTTAGCCAATGATGTCGAGATAAAAAACGGCCAGTACGAAGAAAAAGAGTTTATTGTCTTTACGGAAAATGATCCGGTATCGGCTGACGGAAAAAACCGTTGGACTGATGGAATTAACAACTGGCTTAAAGATCAGGGAGATCCCAAGTTTCATCCGCCGACAGAGATCTCTGAAGCATCTTCTGAGGATGTGATTGTTTCGATAAAAAACCCGATGGGACAAACAACGGTTAATAGTAATAACGTGGAAATTAAGGCAAAAATTATCAGTTTATCAGTGATAAAGAATATCAAGATTAAAATTAACGGTAGTGAAGTTAAATCAATCGATGGCGATCATAAAGAGATTAATGAAACAATTAACCTGACTGATGGCACTTATGAACTTCAGGTAGTGGCTACTAATGAAAAAGACAAACAAGGCGAATCAACCATCAAATTCGGCGTTAATAAATCCTGGGATTATGCGACGCCGACCCCAACTATCTCACCAACGCCAACTCCTCCTTAGCTTCTTCTTCGGTGATGTTTCGAGAGGATAAAGAATAATAAAAGCGGAGAGTTAGCTTATTATTAAAAAGCGTGACAAGTTCGATTTTTTGCAGAAGTTTAGATTTAAACGCCTTTTGCCGAACAATCGCGTAGGTTGTTTTAGGCGAAAGTTCAAAGGTTTTGTCGAGCTTGATAACAGCATAGGGGTTAAGCGATTTAAATTTAGGAACCTGATGATAGTTGTTAATTAATTTTTGTAGATCGATTTCTGTCATGAAAACGCCGTCTTTTTCAATAATGTCTGGATTCCCGCCTTCGCGGGAATGACAAAAATCAATATTCAATTCCTTATAAATTGCCTCGATTATTCCTTTCAAATCAAAATAATCAGTATTGGTGGCAATTCCAATTTTATAAACCTCATCTGGTAGATCATTTTTTTTCAGCCAATAAACCTTGGCAATCTCAAAAAACCTCATTACTTCCTTCCTTCCGCTGTTGTCCTGAATATTTTTATACAAGGAAGGAAGCAAAGAAGTTCGCAGATATTCTATCTCTTCAGATATGCTATTTGACAATCTTAGATGATTTTCTATTTTCAATCCTCCATCTTCTATCATCGATTTTGAAATCATCGAATAGTTGATTACTTCATTCAGTCCCAGATGTTTTAATAATAATTTAATTTTATTTTGAAAAACAAAAATATCTTCCATGTCTTTTGGTTGATCGATATAAACAATCGGCTGGAGAATTGACGGTATGTTTTGATAGCCGTAAACGCGGGCGATCTCTTCGACAAGATCTTCTGGAATATTGATATCGTTAGCACGCCATGACGGTACTATAACTTGGATACGGCTATCTTCAAGATAATTAATCCCAAATCCCAAATTTACTAAAATTGAATTGATTCTTTTTTTCGGTATTTCTATTCCTATTTTTTTTCCAAATAACTCATAACCAATAACCAATAACTTTTCTTTTTTTATATCTGGTGACGTGTCATATAAAGGACTGATAATGTTTCCTTTAGCTATTTTTTGATAGAGTTCAATCCCTTTTAAAAAAGTCATTTTTGCCGCTTCCGGATCAGGATTTTTTTCATTGATCGAGGCGGCAGCAGTACGAATTCCCAGTCTCATCGAAGTTATCCGAATAGCTTTTGGGTCATTGGTTTCGATCCAGAAAATTATCCTCTTGGTTTTTTCTGTGACAACGCTATTATCGAGCCCCATAATTCCAGGCAGATCAATAATCCGTCCTGTTCCGTCGTCAAAAATAATATCATTGGAATTCAAAAGATAATTTTTTTTATCAAGAGTAGTAATTTTTTCACCGTTTTTGGCTTTGCGAATAAAAATTTTTCCTGTTTTTACGCGGTCATAATCAAAAACATGAGCCGGGTGGCCGACTTCCAACATCACGTAGTTTGTGATATCAATAAGGTTGTTTAACGAGCGAATTCCGCAGTTTTCCAGCCTTTCTTTTATATACTGCGGTGACTTACCAATACTAACTTCCATAACAACCGCCAGCTTTCTCGGACAAAGATTGTCTGGGTCAACAATCTCTACTTTTTCAGTACGCTTGCCATTTTCACCGGTCCAGTGGAATGAGGCTAAGTCTTTCAATTTTGCTCGCTTGTCAAACATTGGTAAGATTGCCACAGCTTCGCGGGCAACTCCTAATACTGAAGCATAATCGATTCTATTAGTGATAACTTCGACATCATAAATAAAGTCATTATCAATTTTAGTCACCGACTCAATCGATGGTCCACATAGAGACAAATATTTTTGGATTTCATAAGGAGTAGCATCGGTATCCAAGTATTCAAGAAGCCAGTTATGAGTAATTTTAATATTCATAGTTAAAACTGTTCTAAAAACCTAATATCGCCGTTATACAAAATTCTAATATCATCTATCTTCATCTCTTCTTTCATCATCATGCATCGTTCGGGACCGAAACCAAAGGCCCATCCTGAATATTGGTTAGGGTCAATTCCTCCGGCTTTAAGAACATTCGGATGTACCATCCCTGTGCCGGCCAATTCCAACCAACCTGATTTGCATACTTTGCATTTTTTATTATTTAATAATCCTTTTCCTCCGCAAACTTTACAGGAAACATCTACTTCAAACGACGGCTCAGTGAATTGAAAGTGACAAGGTCGAAGTCTTATTTCTCTATCTTTACCGAAAAAGTTTTTAACAAAATAGTTTATTGTTCCTTTGAGATGAGTGATATTAATGTTGTGGTCAACACAAAGCCCCTCAAACTGAAAAAACATCGGTACATGAGTGATATCCCAGTTTGGCCGGTAGCATTTGGCGATATTGATCATCCGTATCGGCGGTTCTTTTACTCTTTTCATCTCTCTTGTCTGGCCAGAAGAGGTATGAGGAGATAAAACAATCTTTCCATATTTTTTGTCTTTAGGATAGTTGATAAAAAAAGTTTCAAAATCGTCTCTTGCCGGATGATCTTTAGGCATATTTAAGGCTTCAAAAGCAAAATATTCCCACTCAACTTCAGGATAAGAAACACGGACGAAACCGATTTTCTGAAAAATATTAGCGATCTCTTCAATGGTGTAAGTTATTGGATGGAGACTGCCTTTGGGATAAGATTTTCCCGGAAGAGTTTTATCAAAAAAAACCTCTGATTTCTTTCCAGCTAATTCTTTTCTTTTTACTTCGATTAAACGTTTAATCGAAGTCTTCAGCTCATTTACTTTCTGCCCATAAGATTTTTTTTGCTCCTGAGGAATTTCTTTAATTTTTTTAAGAAGATCATTAATTACTCCATTTCGGCCCAAATATTTAATCTCCAATTTCTCAATTTCTTTAGTTTCTTTTATATCTTTATCAAATTGATTTTTAATTTCTTCAAAATTAATCATAAGATGAATTATAAAGTATTCAAAAGATATAAACAATAATTATTTGCAGAATAACTTATAGTTTGATATACTGCCTAAAATATGATCGAGAGGAGAACGGTTCCGATTTATCTTGAACTACACGATAGTGCTGTGAGGATTCTTTCTGATTTAGTAGAAAGAGCACATATGCCTCTTTGTTTAGGAAGCATGAGAAGCAATCCTACACAATTTGGTGCTGGAATCATATTTAATGAGCACCTAATTATTACTGGGAAGGGAAAATTGATACTTAATGGTAAACAGGCAACAAAAAAAAATGTTATTTCTTGGTTAACAAAACAGCCATTACCAGGTTCACATTTACAAATGCCAACAGATGAAGAATTTAGAAGTATGGTGCATTTTTAATATTTTAAACTAGGTCAAATATCTTCCTAAAAAAATCAACTTGAATATTTTAGTACTAATATAATATTATTAGTGTTATGAACAAAAACAAATTCTGTCTGTCGAAAAGAGTAGTCTTTGCTGGTTTTTTTGTTTTTATAGTTCTTATTATTTTTTATCTAGTAAACATCGTTGTCCATAAAAAACAATCTCTATCTTCTCAGGCAAAAACTCCTCGACAATCACAAGAAGAACAAGTAATTACTTTAGATAATGTTTTGACAGCTTGTAATATTTCCTATTTAGGTAAGCGGTATCCAAATTTTAAAATAACAGAAAACTGGAAAAGTAGAGATAACCGTTACAGTCTTTTTGGAGTTTATATGATCAAGTGGTTTGTCAATAGGTTGAATGGAAATATAACTGATAATCCAGATCTAATTATACGAGCTAAATCAACATTTGGTATTACCACAACTGGTAACTGTGGATTATGGGAAGTAGCAATGAGGAGATTAATATCTAATTATCAAAAAGGTGTCTCTCCCGAACGAGCTTTAAATGAGATAAGAATTCTTTCTTCCAATGCGATTTACGATAATAGATTATTAAAAAAAAATATTCTTTACTTATATAACAATGGATCATCAACAATTAATCTTAATCAAGCAATTTGTGGTTTTAGTAACATATATAAAAGAAAGAGTTGCCTCCTTTTTAAGGATATTGTGACTCAATATGGTTTAAGCTCAGCTATTTATTCAATTGAGAATCAACCCATCCCCATTGCCTTATATATTTCTCAACAGTATCACCAAGAATTATTAGCCAAAATTACACCTGCGTTATCTGACTTTTATCAGAAATATCCGGATTTTAGTAAAGAAAATGTCCTGGGTGGTCCTGTTTTTACCTCAATTCCTTCAGCGTTATCAGCAATTGTTGAACCTTATGTTTTAGATTATTTGCAGGTACAGATTGATCAATACTGTTTAGATAATCCCTCTTTATCTCTAAATCCCGTTACTTTTTGCGGATACAATGTTCATAAAATAACTGATCCAACATATTTGGCTCAAGCTATGGTTGAAAAAAATTTTGGTATCAATTCAGTAAGTCCAACAAATATAGATTTGATTAATAAATTATCAACACTATATAGTGCTTTTCAAATTATCCAACAAGTAGCGCCTGATGGCAGTGCTATAACATTAGGATATGATTATTCTCGGTTAGAAAATGAATCTCAGCAATTAGATACTATTGTAAAATTAGTGTCTGGTGCAAGAGCGAATTATACCTTGGTTGAAATAGAGATTGGTTATGGATCGGTTTATAACCCATGTCCGTCGAATGCACTTTGTCTCAAAATAGATCCGGAAGGAAACCCTAGTAATTTATTTGTTTCTTTCGATAAAGATACATTAAACCAAACTAATAATTTTACTGGTTTTTTTAGTTTAACTTCTCATCAACTAGCTGCAAAAAATAACTTAAGAGGACAAGTTGATAATATTTATATGGTCGCTCCTTATATAAATACCGATTCTCCTGACTATGATTATACAAAACTACCAGTGATAATTAATAATGCAGTGACGCTATTAGAACCTGGTGGAACCTTCGTTATCTATTACTCAAATCAACTATATGCTTTATTAGATAGCGAAACCCTTATGAAAAATATTGATCAAAAATTAGCAGGTTCTATAGATGAATCTATTACTTATAAATCAGAATTATGGGGAAATATAGATTTGGACACAAAACGAGGACTAAGACTACCACTTTCATTGCATATGAATTATTCTCAAGAAGCAATAAAAAACATGGTTGTTACTATTATTCAGAAAAAATAAACAATAATTATCTTGCTTTTTCCACTATTTTATTGAAGACCTGCGGATGTTCGACAGCCAGTTGAGAGAGAATTTTCCGATCAAGGCCAATTTTATTATCTTTAAGTTTTTTGATAAAAACACTATATTTTGTTCCTAAATTCCTTAAAGCAGCATTCATCCGAATTATCCATAACTTTCTAAAATCTCTTTTTCTATCCTTTCTTCCCGAAAAAGCGTATTCACCGGCATGAAGGACAGCTTCTTGAGCCTTTCGATACTGCTTGTGTCTGGTCATCCAGTAGCCCTTGGCTAGTTTAAGAATCTTCTTATGCCTTCGTTTTGTTTGTATTCCTGATTTTACTCTGACCATATAATTTAAATCTCAAATTCTAAATTCCAAATTCCAAATAAATTTTAATATCTAAATTCCAAATTCTAATCCGTTTAGTATTTAGTATTTTGAATTTTATCTTCCCAGCATCTTCCTCATCTTTCTCTTATAGCTTCCTGACAACTGTTTCATCATCTTTTTTCTCCTCAACCATTTTTTATTTTTTTTGCCTCTGAGATGCCTAAATCCTTGTTGGCGAAATAAAATTTTACCAGTACCGGTTACTTTAAATCTTTTTGCGGCAGACTTTCTTGTTTTTTGTTTATTAGACATACATATAAGATTCTAATCTACTAATCTATCCTAATCTACAAATATTCGTTGATTAGCATTCATTCGTAGATTGGGATCTTATTTTTTCTTCGCCACTACTGCCCTTATCACTCTTCCTTCAATTCTTGGTGGTTTGGAAACATTAACTTCGCTCAAATTACTGATATATCGATTAATCAAATCAAAAGCCATTGTTTTTTTCATCACCTCGCGGCCTCGCAAAGTCAGATTGATCCTTAACTGGTGACCTTCTGACAAAAACTCTTTGCCTTTATTAACTAGTCTGGCAAAATCAGCAGTAGCGATAAAAAGTCCTAAACTGATATCTTTGACAACACCCTTTTTGACTCCTTTTCTCGCTTCTTTTTCTCGTTTTTCCTCTTGATACAAAAACTTTTTAAAGTTGATAATTTTGGCAACCGGCGGAATGGCCTTAGGCGCAATTAATACTAAATCCAATCCTGCTTCCTGAGCTTTTTTTAAAGCTTCTTGTTTTGATAGGACTCCGATCTGTTCTCCTTTATCCGAAATCACTCGCAACTGTGGAGTCTCAATTCGGTAGTTTAAAAAATAAAACTTTCTGGGATGAAACTTTGGTCGCGGTCTAAAGAAACTTCTCAATTTGAGATTTTAGTTGATTTATAAACTTATTAACTTCGACTAAACCCAGATCCTTACCTTCTCTCGTTCTGACGCTAACTTTATAACTTTCTAACTCTCTTTCTCCTATTATAATCATATAAGGAATTTTTTGCAAGGTGGTCTGTCTTATTTTTTTACCGAGCGTTTCATTATCAAAGTTTACTTCAACTCTAATTCCTTCAAGTTTTAAAACTTTTTCCAGTTTTAAAACATAGTCATTAAATTTTTCTGAAACCGGTAAAATAGCCACTTGAATTGGTGATAGCCACAAAGGAAAAGCACCAGCATAATGTTCGACCAAGAGGGCAAAAAAACGCTCCAAGGACCCGGCAATCGCCCGATGAATGACTACTGGTCTTTTAATCTTTCCTTTTTCGTCAAGATATTCCAGTTTAAATCTTTCCGGTAAAGAAAAATCGATTTGGATCGTACCGCACTGCCACTCTCTTCCTAAGGAGTCTTTAAGAATAAAGTCAAGTTTCGGTCCGTAAAAAGCGGCCTCGCCTTCTTTGATTTTAAAAAGAACCTGTTTTATTTTAACCGCCTCCTTAATTTTATCTTCGGCATTTTTCCAGATTTTATCGGATCCGAGATATTTATCTTTATTTTTCGGATCACGGACGGAAAGCTGCATATAATAGTCTTTGATGCCGAAAGCTTTTAAAAAATAAAAGGCATAGTCCATCACGCGAACAAATTCATCAGTTACCTGTTCTTCGGTGCAGAAAATATGAGAGTCGTCCTGGGTAAAGTGGCGACCACGAATCATTCCAGCCAGTTCTCCAGCTTGTTCGTAGCGGTAGACTGAAGCGTTTTCCGCGATTCTTAAGGGTAGGTCGCGATAGGAATGTCTTTCTGACTGGTAAACCATCATGTGCATCGGGCAGTTCATCGGTTTGACCATGTACTTGACTCCGTCGATATCCATCGCTGAATACATCTTGTCTCGATACAGATCCCAATGGCCTGATGTGACCCAAAGTTGTTTCTTACCAATATGAGGTGAATAAACGATTTTATAGCCGCGTTTAGCCTGTTCTTTAAGGATAAAATCCTCCATAATCCTTCTTATTATTGCTCCTTGTGGTTTCCAGATAATCAATCCCTGACCAACTTGGTCGCTGATTAGATAGTAGCCAAGCTGTTTCCCTAATTTTCTATGGTCGCGTTTTTCCGCCTCTTCTTTTTGCCAGAGATATTTAT
>PFRZ01000057.1:0-322 GCA_002788805.1 Candidatus Roizmanbacteria bacterium CG_4_9_14_0_2_um_filter_35_15
ACTATTTTATATTTTATCTTTCCAGCCGGCACTTCGACTTCGACCCAGTCGCCGACTTTTTTGCCGACCAAGGCTTGACCGATAGGCGAAGTATGAGAAAGTTTTTTATTTAAAGGATCAGCTTCAAAGTCGCCGACGATTTGAAACAGCTCTTTTTTACCATCAATTTCCACGAGGACCGAAGTGCCCACCTCAACTTGATGGTTATTATTTTGATTTTCTACTACCTGGGCTGTCTTCAAGATTTCTTCGATTTCCTGAATTCTTCCCTCAACAAAGGCAAGACCTTCTTTAGCAGCGTTATATTCGCTGTTTTCTGAAA
>PFRZ01000057.1:444-11313 GCA_002788805.1 Candidatus Roizmanbacteria bacterium CG_4_9_14_0_2_um_filter_35_15
TAACCCCCTTTTACTATTAATCTTGGGGATTTAATGATAAAATATTACTATAAAAAGAGTGTTTTGTCAAATAATGGTCCCATCGTCTAGTGGTCTAGGACGACAGGTTCTCAACCTGTAAATCATGGGTTCGAATCCCATTGGGATCACATTAGTGAATTTGGGTTAAAGCATATATTTATTTATTCTTTCCTAAACTTTAACCATATCTCAGGTTCACGATAGCTATCAAATTGAGTATTAATACATTCAAATGAATATTTTTTAAAATAATTTTTTAGTGTTTTTCCTTTATCATTTATGTTTAAACCCAGTTCATATTTTGACCCATGAGCTTCTTCGTTTAGAAAATTGGTATCAGGATATGGAAGAATAACATAAAGCATCCCCCCTATTTTCATAATCCTATAAAATTCTTTAATCACTTTTGCAGGACGGAATGCGTGTTCTAAAGTATGCGAAGAATATATAATATCAAAAGTATTATCTTTAAAAAAAATTAATTTATGCATATCCGCTTTAACTACTTTATAACCTACCTTTTTAGCGATAGAAATTTTCTTCTGGTTAAAATCTACACCGATAATATTCTTGAATCCTAATTTTTTAAACTGCCTTAAGCCTATACCATCACCACAGGCAATATCGGCAATCATAAAATCTCTTGGTATTTTACAAAAAGACTTTTTTATATATCTTTCCTGACCAGTTTCCCATTTTTGATTTTCTGATTCAAAAGAACAATAATCAGTTAACTGTTGTTTCTTATATTGATTGTAAGTTTTAACAATATCTTTAAATTTTGTTTGATTTGCTTTTTCGTAATCTTTATTTTTATTTACAATCGGTAACAATAAGTAAGTTAATAATTCCATATAAGCAAATCCTAGATCAATTGGAATCCTAAATAATCCGTCTTTATAACCTTGGTTTTTGATAAACCTGGATAAAAACATACGGAGTGGATTTAATAAAATTTTTTTTAGCGATATTCTTTCACCAAGCATTTTTTTTTGTTTTGCCTCTCTAACTCCATAACTAGTAAACTTGGTAAAAAGCTGCCAAAGTGAACGATAAGAATAATGGTTTATCTTATTTTTTAAAACCCCCACTTTATTATCTTTAACTTTATAAACTGCATGAATTTCGTGCGTCGTGCTAAAACCCTTATTTTTTTTAAATAAAACCATTTTGTAGTAATTCTCTTTTCCATAATTTAGCCTCTTATTCCTAAAATAATTTTGGATGGGGATTTTATATCCAGAAAATCTTGAAGATTTTATTATCCTAAGTATTTCTCTTTTTAATTCAGGAGTTATAATTTCATCAGCGTCCAATGCCAACACCCAGATAGCTTTTGCTTTTGTTAAAGCATAGTTTCTTTGTTTACCTTCCCCTTGGTATTTATGTTTATAAATTCTTGCATTAAATCTTTTAGCAATTTCTAAAGTTTTATCAGAGGAGAAGGAATTTACTATAACAATCTCTTTTACCCAATTTTGAATTGATTGCAGAGATCTATTAATTATGTCGGCAGCGTTTTTTGATATCATTGAAACAGATATACTTGCTTTCATGCTTTCATAGGTTAAATTATAAGCTAATTTATTAGTTAAAAAAATCCCGCCTTTCAGACGGGATTTTTATTAATGAAATTGACTTATTTTTGAGTCGTGTCACCCTGGAATAGTTTGTGATAAAAATCCCAGAACTTTCCTTGATCAGCGGCGCAAAGCGAAGCTTCAGCAGCTTTTTCCGCATTCGGATGCATACTTGGAGGTAATGGATATTGCATGTAATAAAGTTTGACTTTACCTTGATAATCTTTCATTATTTGTTCAACAGTACTATAAGCTCTTTGGCAGTATGGGCATTCAAAATCAGAGAATTCAATGATAGTGACTTTAGCATTTTTTTCACCTATTATTGGAGCATTTCCGACTTTAATTTCTTTTAGATTAGGTTTGAATGCTTTACTAGTATCTGTCCCAGTTTGATCACATTGTTGTTGTAAATTAGTCTCAGAATAATCAACACAATTAGTTGAACTTGTTCCGTCAAGCTCTTTGTCAACTATTTCTTTAAAAGCAGAAAGAGGAAAAGCACCACCTAAAAATTTGCCGTTTATAAAAAATGCTGGTGTTCCTTGAACTCCGAGAGAAGCGCCATAACTTCCTTGTGAAGCTACTTCTTTTTGTTTTTCACCAGAATCAAGGCATTTATTGAATTTGCCAGTATTAAGCTTTAGTTCTTTAGCGTATTTTTTTAGATTTTTAACAGATAAAGGAGACTCCTGTTGAGCTGCAGTAGTTCCAGTGGCTCCCGAACTAACTGTTTTTTCAAGCTTGCTAACTTTGATAAAAAGAAAGATCGCAAAAAGAGTTAAAATTCCCATCATCACATAAATAACATTATTTGAGCGAGGAGGAGGGCAATAAGCATTTTCCTCGGTTTTTTTAGATTTTGGCATATTAAATTTTTAATTTATCTTATAACAGTACCATTTTTTAGATTTTTGTCAAGGGGAAAAAGAGTAAATTTTTCCGGATCATCAGCCACTAGTATCATTCCGTTGGAATCGCGACCCATGATTTTCTTTGGTTCAAGATTGGCTAAGAAAACATATTTATTACCGATCAAATCTTCTGGTTGATAAAGCTTAGCCAATCCAGCCAGTATCTCTACGGTTCCATAATCATCGCCCAGATTAACGAGCATTTTAATTAAACTCTTAGATCCTTCAACAAGCGAAGCTTCTTTAACTTCTCCAACCCGTAGATCAAGTTTTTCAAAATCGGGAAAAGCAATAATATCTTTTTTCATGTTTAATAAATTTTATAACGATTATAAAAATTATAACTTATTTAGCGTAAATTCTATATAAATTACTGCCGATTTTTTCGAACTTGTAGATTTTTATCTTTCCGATTTCTGCAGTGTTTTTAACATGTGGTCCGGCGCAGAATTCTTTAGAATATCCTTCAATAAAATAAACTTTGACGGTTTCTGGATATTTTTCTCGGAAAAAAGACCGAGCGCCGATATTATAAGCTTCTTCACGAGGAATAATTTTAAGTGTTACAGGCAATGATTCTTTGACTTTTTTATCAATAATCAATTCAGCTTTTTTAATCTGTTCATAACTTGGTTTAATCGATGAGTAGAAATCAAAACGCAGTCTTTCTCCGGTAATATGAGATCCCTCTTGTTTGATTGAATCTCCTAGAACATCAAAAAGCGCCTGGTGAAGCAAGTGAGTCGCGGTATGATATTTTATTGTTTGAGCCGAATGATCTGCTAATCCTCCTTTGAACATACCGGCAGAAGAAGTTCGGGAGAGATTTTTATGTTTTTTAAATTCGGTATCAAATTCTTGCTTGATTTTTAATTTATTAATCGATTTACCCCATTGTTTTAGTAATTCAACAGCCAATTCAAAGGGAAACCCATAACTTTGTTTTAAATCAAATAATATTTTTCCGTTTATTAATGGCTGATTTTGTAGGATTTTAACACCTTTGCCAACAGTTAATTCAAATGAATCAATTTCTTCTCCAATAATTGTTGTTAATTTAATAAAATCATTTTGTTTAAAGTAAACGGGATAATAAGTATTTACTATTATTGTACAAATAGGTTCGACTATTTTTAACGGAACGATATCTAATTCCATCATTTTTACCATAGCTCTTCGAATTAATCGACGCATAATATATCCTTGTTCTTTATTACTTGGTTCAATGCCTGCTTGCGCCATAAAACAAGCTCCTTTTAAATGATCGGTTATCACCCGCATTTTTAATTTATAAATATCGTTAGAATAAGATTTTTTTGAATATTTTTCTATGACCTTAATAATTTTATTGAATAGATCAATTTTAAAAACATCCGGTTCATTATTTAAAGCAGCCAAGGTTCGTTCCAACCCTCCACCAAAGTCAACATTTTTAGCTGACAGTTCTTGGAAGGTACCGTCTGATTCCTTCTTATACTGCATGAAGACAGAATTACCGACTTCCAAGAAGCGGCCACAGTCACAATTAGGATGACAGGTTTTGCCGTATTTTAGGTTATGGGGGACTTGGGTGAATTCGAAGAAGACTTCAGAGTCAGGACCGCCTGGCTCGCCTATTGGCATGTTTTCCGGCGCTCCGGCGCGCGACCACCAGTTATTTTCCACTCCGTATTTAAAAATGTGACTTTCCGGGATACCTATTTTCTTCCAAATTTGCAACGACTCTTCATCGGCAGGTAAATCTTTTGTGCCGGCAAAAACAGAGACATAAAGTTTTTCTTTAGGAAGTTTTATTACTTCAGTCAAAAATTCCCAAAACCAGGCGAGCTGTTCTTTTTTAAAATAATCGCCCAAAGACCAATTACCCATCATCTCAAAAAAAGTCGTGTGACGGTTATCACCGACTTCTTCGATGTCTTGAGAGCGGAAGCAAGGTTGAATATTATATAATCTTTTACCTTGGGGATGAGGTTCGCCAAGAAGATAAGGAACCAAAGGCTGCATGCCGCTACCGGTAAAAAGGGTGGTCGGGTCGTTTTGGGGAACTAAAGGAATTGGCGGTACTTCTTTGTGGTCGCGTTGTTTCCAAAACTTAGTAAACTTTTCTCTTAATTGGACATGAGTCATCATAATATTATAAAATTATAGCATTATGGTTATAAAAACTACAGATACTAAATTAATAAAGAGCTTATTTAAAAAGTTTACCCTTCCACAACCTAATAGTCACAAGGGCCAAAACGGTAAGGTTCTAATCATTGGCGGCTCTTCCTTATTTCATGCCGCCTCCCTCTGGGCGGCTGAAGTCGCTTCTCATTTTGTCGACATTGTTCATTACTCATCAACTGAGGAAAATAGACAAGTATTTCTTTCTTTAAAGAAAAAATTTATTAATGGCATTATTGTTCCGCAAAAAGAGTTAATTCATTATCTTAAAGAAGATGATGCTATTTTAATTGGGCCAGGAATGATGCGCGACGAAGAAGAAGGTAAACATACATATGAATTAACCCACAAGTTAATAAAAGATTTTCCGGAAAAACGGTTTGTTTTTGACGCAGGAAGTTTACAAATGATGAAGCCAGGTTGGCTTAAAAAATTAGAAACTCCAGCTATTATTACACCACATCAAATTGAGTTTGAGAATTTATTTAACGTCTTAATCAGAGAAAAATCTCTCGAACAAAAACAAACTATCATCAGAGAAACAGCAAAAAAATACCACTGCGTTATTTTATTGAAAGCAATTGTTGATATCATATCAGATGGTGACAAAACATATGTCATTGAAGGTGGCAACCAGGGCCTAACCAAAGGAGGAACAGGCGATGTTTTAGCTGGTTTGACAGTTTCTTTTTATGCCAGGAACGATTGCTTAAATTCAGCTGTTTTTGCCTCGATTCTTTTAAAAACGACTGCTGACAATCTTTTTGAAAGTAAAGGATATTGGTATAATATAAGTGATATAATCAATAGATTATCCGAAGAATTGAAAAAGATAATATTATGAAAAAAGAAACGATTGTTGCTATCATTATGGGTTTACTGTTAGGCGGAGTGGTCGCTTTCTTTTTAGTAACCAAGACTTCCGAGAAAGAGTTAGAAAATAGCAAAGCCATTGCTCCGACGACCACTCTTAATCAGGAAAAAGCAGCGGTTGTCACCGGCTATCAAACTTTGGAAATGAGTCAACCACATGATGAAGAAATTGTTGACAAAGAAAGTATCAGTATCGCCGGTAAAGCAGAAAAAGACTCGCTCATCGTCATTCAATCTCCAATCAAAGAAGTTATTTTGAATATTAGCAATAACAGTTTCCAGACTGATTTTCCCCTAGCTCTTGGAGAAAATACGATTAAAATCGTTGCCTATCCTCATAATCAGCTTCTTCGTTCTCAGGAAAAAGAATTAAGAGTTTATTATTTGAAGAACGAGCTATGACCCCACTTCGTTATCAAATAAAGACTTTGATAACTCCGTTAGGGGTTATTAAAATTAATTAAGAATATAAAAGTGATAATACCTAACGAAGCTATTAAAAATTACATTAGAAATTATAGCGAAGTGGTATGAACAAACTATTGTTATATTGCTATATTGTTATATTATTATTAACAACGGCGTTTGTTGTTAACGGCCAGACGGAAACAGTAGTTCCGACTGCCACTTCTTCCGTAACTCTGCCGGTAGCTGAGCAAAAAGATATTAAAATTCTAAAAGAAAAAGTCGCCAATAAAGTATCCGAACTAAGGAAAGAAAATAATAAGGCCATTAGCGGTCGGATTTTTGAAACAGAGACTGGTTTTTTTAAGATAAAGACGCAAAAACAAGAAGAATATCTGGTTAAATTAGACGATGCTTTAACTAAGTACTACAGGATTTCCGGCAATCAGGCTAAAGAAGTAAAAAAAGAAGATATTAATAAAAACGACTATATTATTATTAATGGAGTGGTTCACGATAAGACCGTCGATGCCAACTCGATTTTTATTGATGAGGAGTATTTAGTTAATTCAGGAAAGATAAGTCAGGTCAACAAAGATAGTTACTCTTTGAAGGTGACTACTTCTTCAAAAGAAGAGTTTAATTTAGATATAGAAACCTCGACTAAACAGATGATTCTTAATATTAAAACTTTAGAGATAGAAACTACTGGTTTTTCTAAATTTAAAGAAGGTGATACGGTTCATTTTGTCGTCAAAAAAACCGGCGAGACAAATAAAGATAATCATTATTCGGTGATAAAAATTTTGATCATACCGCAAGAGTATTTCATAAAATAAATGCTTAACTTTCTAACTAAATTCTTTAACTACAATCAGCGTGAAATCAACCGTCTGAAAAAAAAAGTTGACGAGATAAATAAACTTGAGGACAAAACAAGAGACTTAAAAGATGAAGATTTTTCCCAAGAGACTAAAAAACTCAAAGAGTTAGTTCAGTCTGGAAAAAAGAGTCTTGATGGAACCTTACCCTGGTCTTATGCTTTAGTTCGCGAAGCGGCAAGGCGGAGTTTGGGTCAGCGTCACTTCGATGTCCAGCTTATTGCCGGAATTGCTCTTCATGAAGGTCGTATCGCCGAACAAAAAACCGGTGAGGGAAAAACTTTATCAGCAGTACTTCCTCTATATCTTAACGCTTTAACAGGCTATGGAGTTCATCTGGTGACAGTTAATGATTATCTGGCGCGCCGCGATTGCGGCTGGATGGGAGTAATTTTTGATTTTTTAGGCCTCTCTGTTTCTTCGATGATCTCTGGAAAATCCTTTATCTATGATAGAACCTATAAAGACAAAGAAGCTTTAGATTGGCGACTGTCTAACCTTAAGCCAATCACGAGAAAAGAGGCTTATTTGGCTGATATTACTTACGGAATAAATTCCGAATTTGGTTTTGACTATTTAAGAGATAACATGGTTTCCTCAACAGAGGAACTGGTCCAGCGCGGTTTTCACTATGCCATTATTGACGAAGCCGACTCGGTTCTCATTGATGAAGCCAGGACACCTCATATTATCTCGGCTCCTTATGAAGAAGATACAAATAAATACTATCAGTATGCTCAAATCGTTAATCGCTTAGAGGAAAAGACCGATTATATAATTGATGAAAAATTAAGGACGGCCAATCTCACTGAGGAAGGAGTAAAAAAGATTGAAAAAATTATGGGAGTGACTAATATTTATGAGAAGGACTTTGACAGCTTATTTCATATTGAAGCGGCTTTAAAAGCGCAGACTCTTTTTAAAGTTGACAAAGACTATATTGTTAAAGACAACGAAGTGATTATTGTTGATGAATTTACCGGCAGGCTGTTATATGGAAGGAGATTTTCCGAAGGATTACATCAGGCGATTGAAGCCAAAGAAAAAGTGGCTATCAAACAAGAATCAAAGACATTAGCCACTGTTTCTCTGCAAAACTATTTTCGCCTGTATGAAAAAATTGCTGGAATGACAGGAACGGCTGTTACCGAAGCAGAGGAGTTTCATAAAATCTATAAAACCGATGTCATCTCTATCCCCACTCATCTGCCGATGATAAGACGAGACGAATCAGATATGATTTATAAAAAAGAAAAAGGTAAGTACGAAGCAGTGGTGGAGGAAATTGCCAAAAACTATCAGCTTGGTCGGCCAGTGTTAGTTGGCACTACTTCAATTGAAAAAAATGAACATCTGTCGCTTCTTTTGAATAAAAAAGGGATTCCTCATGAGCTTTTAAATGCAAAAAATCATGAAAGAGAGGCAACCATTATTGCTAAGGCTGGTGAAAAAGGCTCGGTGACGGTCGCGACCAATATGGCTGGACGAGGTGTGGATATCATACTTGGCGGTGAATCGCCAAGTAATCTCAAATCTCAAATGTCAAATGTCAAATCTGAAGAGATGAAAAAATGGCAAGAGAAACATGATGAGGTCGTCAAGCTGGGTGGACTTTACGTAATCGGCACAGAAAGACATGAGTCAAGACGAGTTGATAATCAGTTACGGGGTCGGGCTGGTCGGCAGGGCGATCCTGGCGAGTCAAGATTTTTTGTTTCTTTAGAAGACGATTTGATGCGAATCTTTGGCGGCGAACAGATTTCCAACTTGATGACTTTTTTGAAGTTTCCCGAAGACCAGCCATTGACTCACCCGATGGTTTCCAAGGCGATTGAACAGGCTCAAGTAAAGGTTGAAGGTTTTAACTTTGATATCCGTAAGCATCTGGTTGATTTTGACGATGTTTTAAACAAGCAAAGAGAGATTGTTTATAGTTTAAGACGAAAAATTGTCAGTGGTGATTTTCAAGAAGCAGTCTATTCTTCATATAACGAACAGTTGTTAAATCTGATTAATTATTTTCTGGGTATTAACGAAGAAAATAAAGAGACAGAGAAGTTTTTTCAAGAATTGAATCTTATTCTACCCATAGAAAGAAAAGAGTTTGATTTATTAGTTAAAAAGGGAAATAGCAAAGAAGCAGTTAAGTTATTAGAAGAAAAGGTTAAAGAAGAATATGAAAAGCGGGAAAAAAAGTTTGCTAAAAATTTATGGCGCGAGATAATCAAGGCCATTTATCTAAGCGCGATTGATAAATATTGGATTGATCACCTGACAGCAATTGAGGATTTAAGAGAGGGAATAAATCTTCGCGGTTATGCCCAGCTTGATCCCTTGGTTGAGTATAAAAATGAAGCTTATTCGATGTTTGAGCGGTTGATTAACGATATTAATTCTGAGGTGACGAGACGTCTTTTTAAGGTTGAGGTAGAGATGAAAACAGAAAAAAAACAAGATGAGTCTAAAGTTTATCAGTCAGCGGCAGCAGTTGATCCGTTTTCCCAATCACCAGTCACCAACCTGCCTGCCGGCAGGCAAGATAACCAGTCACCAGTGACTACTCATCATAAACTCGGCCGGAACGATCCTTGCTGGTGCGGTAAGTTAAAAGCTGACGGGAAACCAGTCAAATATAAATACTGCCATTATCCTAATTAATTAGGTAATTATTTATTCTTTTTTACCCTTGACATCAAGATTTTTTTTGCTATATTTATTAGTATGAAAAATACTAAAAAGATTCTTTTTATTTTAATTTTTACTCTATTGGGTTTATTAGCACTACAGATTCCTTTTTCAAAAATTATTGGTTCAACTCAAAGTTTTTCTTTGTTTGATTTTTTTGCTCCGACGGTTGGAGCATTTATCACTTCATTTGGCGGCTTAATTTCTGTTTTATCAGTCAAAGTAATTGATCTTGTGGCAGTTAAAAAGAGCTTTGATACTATTAGTTTATTGAGGCTTTTACCATTACCTTTAGCTGCTTTATATTTTGGTTCGATGAGTAAAAAAAAAGGATTAATAGCTTTAATTTGCATGTTTCTTTTTATCAATCATCCAATTGGAAAACAAGTATGGGCATATTCTTTATATTGGCTTATTCCTATCTTTGCTAGTTTTTTCCCAAAACGATTATTGTTAAAATCTTTAGGGAGTACTTTTACTGCCCATGCGGTCGGATCGGTTATTTTTCTTTATACGGTAAAATTACCACCTCAAGTTTGGAAGAACTTAATCCCAGTTGTTTTTGTAGAAAGAGTTAATTTTGCGATAGGAATTTATTTAAGTTATTTTATTTTTAATCTTATTCTTAATTATTTAGCGAAACTATTAAAATCAAAAAATATTATGATGTTAGTTAATAAGAATTATTTACCGTCAAAAAAATTCCTCTTAAAATTTGCTTGATAATTTTTAACGCGACGGCATTGTGCTATAATAAGATAATTAGTAAGTTAGTCTTACTTGTACCTAAAGAAGTAGCAGAACAGATTGGCGGCATTGAAACTGATTGGATTTTTTCCTCAATATTTCTGCTTTTTTTGGCACCGTTTCTTTCATTAATGACTCCGTAATGTGAAAAACAATATCAATAATACCTTAGCCTTTATTGGGGCTTGGTTGGTGTCACGGTAGAGCAATCTTTCCATAATCCTCGATTATTTTCTCGAGCTTCTATTTCTTCTTGTTTGAAGTTTAAATAATATTTAGTATCGGGCTTAATGGTCATTGTTTTGGCAAAGCCTTGACGAACAAGATAGTCATTAACAAAAGTTTCATCGACATAAACATAGCGAAGGAGTCTTCCATATTTATCGGTTTCCGAAACATCTTTTTCTAGCCGGATAGTTTTGCCTTCAACCAACCGTCTATTTTCTTCAGTGGCTTCTTTGGCAAAACACTGTTCCCCGGTTTTTTTACCGGTTGTATCTCGATAAATTTCTGGCGCATTAATGCCGATGTATCTCACTTTCTGTCCGCCTTTAATAACAATCGTATCGCCGTCAATTACTTTAGTCACTTTAATTA
>PFRZ01000056.1 GCA_002788805.1 Candidatus Roizmanbacteria bacterium CG_4_9_14_0_2_um_filter_35_15
GAAAGTGAAAGATAGTCGCCAGCTCATCAGAAGATAAAATAGAAATTGATTTAAAAAAAGGCAGATCAAGAACGGGAAAAAACTTATAAATAAAGTTAATCATGAAGCCTCCTTTAAAAAGATTCTTGACTGTCTTCAGGATATTAAGATCAGAGGTAAGTTGGGCAAATGAAGTTTTTATGTTTTTTAGATGGGTCTCTGCCATTTCTTTATTAGATGAAGAAACAACAAAACGGATAGTGGTTTCAAAACCAGGACGGGAACATTTATCATCAATTCGTTCTAATAGCTTTGGATCGGTTTTAAAGGTAGCTTTTTCCGGATTAGCTTCGTTTTTTTTTGTTGAAGAGACATAAGACTTACCAGATTTTTTCCAACTGTCACTGGCTGGTCTGATTAAAATCTGAATCATCGCTCCTTCGTTATCACCCATTTTAGACAAGGCAGAAGTAATCGCCGATAAAGGATCGGTAGAAAGATCGCGGTAAATCTTTAGAGGAAGATAAACAGTTTCTTTAATAGCTAGGGCACCAAAAGCCACCTTTCCTTCTTCATTAAAAATATTTGGTTCGTCAACCTTTTTAATATCGGCATTAGGATAATAGCCATAGATTGTCTTTTCCACCAGATCAATAATTTTTGCCGGCGCCGAGACATAAAATCTAATTTCCGCCTTCTTAGCCATAATTTCAAAGGCCAAAACATCGTCTAAATCAAAAACGGAAAAAAAACCGGATTTTTTTAAAGAAGAAAAGGAAGCAAACATCTGTTCAGCCGCATCGATTTTTATCTCATTGTCTTTTTGCAGTTTAACCTCTAAAGTCAGCATTTCTAAGGAGATCTCTTCTCTTTTTTTCAAACGGAAATAGATGATGATTAAGTAGATTAATCCAAAGGTTAATCCCGCAGCTAAAAGAGCTGCTAGGACTGCTAAACTAACGGTAATAATTCTATCGATAACGCTTTGAAAATAAATTTGATCCATAAAAAAAGTATATAATAAATCTATGAAGAAAAAACACGAGAAAAAAGTCAATCCTTCGACTTCGCTCAGGATGACCCTGAGTGGAATCGAACGGGTCAAAATTATAATTTTTTTTACTTTTTCCTTTTTAATTTTTAATTTATTCTATAGTCAATCAGTTTCGCCATTATACTCTCAGTTTGTCAATGAAAATAAAAAAGCAGTAGTTGAGTATTTAAAGAAAATAAAAAACCTGCCGAGTTTTAATACTCAATTAGTTATTTTCGAAAATATCTATGATAATCAACTTAAGCAAGATGTTTTCCAGGAAGAAAACGGTCGAAATCTTCAGATAAAAAAACTTGAACAAGTTTTACAAATAAATCCTAAAGCACGCGATGTTTTATATGGTCTTTACCAACTTTATTTAGAAAAAGGAGATAAAATAACAGCAGGGAAATATTTGAAGCAGGCAAAAGAGGTAGACCCTGATGTAAAATAGTAATTAGAAAATGGTTGCTGGAAAATAGTTACTGGTTATGGAAATTAGAGAATAGAAAAAACCAAATTTCTACTTTCCATTTTCTATAACTAGTAACTAATCACTAGCAACTAATTTCTAATTTCTATGTTAAAACAAGCCCATCTCTACATCAAGGGTGACGTCATCGGGGTTGGCTTCCGCGCTTGGACGAAAATCCAGGCAAAGATCATCGGAGTTAGCGGCTGGGTGAGAAATAATTTTCAAAAACCAGAGGTTTTTGGTGTTAATGGCGGAGTTGAAACACTTATCCAAGGCGATGAAGAAAAAGTCAACCAGATAATGGAAATTTTAAAACGAGGCTCACCTGTCTCCCGGGTGGAAGAAGTTGAAATTATCTGGCAGGAACCAAAGCAGATGTTTGATGAGTTTGAAATAAGAAAATAAGTCTTCTGTTTTTAGGGTATCTATCGTTATTTTTTTATTACTCCACCAATCTAAATTTATACTTTTGTAGGTTATAAGCGACTGACAAAATCAGAACTATATTCTATATTTATAAACATGAAGGATAAAATAGCTGTTATAAGATCTTTAAGTGGTTTAGCAATTAATCTTTCAGCAGGTTGGTTTGGAGTAGCTGTTATTACTCCTAATTTCTCAAGAATTATTGGCACAAAAGAGTTATTTTTATTGCTGTTTGATATAATATTTGGTATATTATTTTTGTGGTTTAGTTATAAATTAGAAAAAATGCTTTTATGAAAAACTTTGATCTCTGGAATATTACCGCTAATGTTCAAATTGCCACAGCCCTTGTTTTAATAACGATTTTCTTAGCAATTATGGTTTTCCGAAAATCTACAAAATAATTCGATAAACTTTTTCATTTGTAAATTGAAAAAAAATTTGCTAACATATTTGCTTATCTTATGAAAAATCAGGTTTTATCAATTATTGTTCTTATTGCCCCGTTTAGGCGGACGTCATGTAATAATTGATAAAGGCCAATTAAAACAAAACCCGCCGAAAGGCGGGATTTTTAGTATGAAACAAAAAAATAATTTTATTCTTGTCATTGTTACCCTGCTTTAGGCGGGAGGATAATTTATTGTTTTTATTAAACAATTTTCCCCGCCACAAGGCGGGGTTTTTAGTTAAGGAGGTGATTTTTATGGAAACTATATGTAGACGAGAACAAAACGACCAACTTCCTTCTATGGTTGCTGTTTTAGCTCAAGCATTATCCGCCTTAAATAATCCTGAATCAAAAAAAGGTAAAAAATGGCCATTAAAAGGAGCTCATTGTAATATCAACACTCCTGGAATAGGATATGAAGTTGATGCTAATTTAGTAAGAACTACAGCTTTAGGAGTTTAAAAAAATTAATGAGAATATCTAATGTGGCAGAGTGGAAATAAACAGCTGCTCTGCCACAACACTATTTATTACGATACTTTATCTCTCTGTAGTTTGTATTTTCCTTCTTAAATGATTTTCTTCTCCTTCATACTAAAAAATTCTTTTTCTGTGACAATCACATGATCGATAATTTCTATGCCTAAAATTTCTCCCACCTGAATTAATCTTTTTGTCACTTCTATGTCTTCTTCTGAAGGACTTGGGTCGCCCGACGGATGATTATGAGAAATAATTATTTGGGCCGCCAGATGAGAAACAGCCGGCTCAAATACTTCGCGCGGATGAATGAGACTGCTGTTTAATGAGCCAATAGAAATTATTTCTTTTCTAATTACCTGATTTCTCACGTCAAGATAAAAAATTACCAGATATTCCTTTTTATTACCTCTTATTTCCTTCATTTCTCGCCAGATATCTTCTGGTTTCATAATTAAGGTTGATTTTTTTTCTTTTAAAAATCTTTTTCCCAGCTCAAAACAACTAATTAACTGGCAGGCCTTAACCAAACCTATTCCCGCTTGTTTTTTTAAAGTCAAAACATCAGTTGTCAATAACTCTTCCTTATTGATTTTTCTTAAGACTTCTTTGGCTAGTTCTAAAACATTTTTTCCCTTTCTTCCTGACCCCAAAATAATCGCTAAAAGTTCATGATTAGAAAGTTTATTCGGACCATATTTTATTAACTTCTCCCGCGGACGATCTTGTTTCGGTAAATCATGCAAGATTGGCATAAATAAGTCCATAAAGTCGTAAAGTCATAAAGTCTATAAAGAAAAATACCTACCTACCAGCAAACAGGCTTTATGAACTTTACAAACTTTATAAACTTTATAGACTCTTTTGTCAACGGACTATAGTCTACAAAAGAGCAGGTTTAGGGCTTTTATAGGTGTTTTCCAGTATAATCAGTTTTATTATGAAAAAAGCCCATCGTATTATTCTTATTGACGTTGTTGATCCACACCTGCACAAAGAAGATGCCATAAAAAACCTTGAGGAGCTGAAATTATTGGTGGAGACCTATAAAGGCATTGACGTCATCGATATTATCCAGCACCGGACTCATCCCGACAAAGCCACGTTTATTGGATCGGGAAAAGCGCTGGAACTGACGGATATCGTAGCCGACAAAAAGATTAATATTGTCGTTGTCAACGCCATAGTCAACCCGAGCGTACTTTTTAACCTGACCCAGATCCTTTGGACCAAAAACCCTGATATCCAGGTCTGGGACAGAGTCGATCTAATATTGAATATCTTTGATCTGCACGCCCATACGACCGAGGCAAAACTGCAGATTGAAATCGCCCAGATGCAGCATATGGGCCCGAGAATGTACGGGCTCGGCGTGACTTATTTTTCCCGCCAGGCTGGCGGAATCGGCACCAAAGGCATAGGTGAAACCAATATTGAACTGATGAAACGCCACTGGCGCGATCAGATCAGAAAAAAAAGGGAAGAATTAGAAAAAATTTCCCGCCAGCATCTGATCCAGCTTGAGCGGAGAAAAAACAACAATCTGACGTCAATTTCGATCGTCGGCTATACCAATGCGGGGAAGACATCGCTTTTTAACCTTTTGACAAAAAAAAAGAAGATCGTTGAGAACGCCCTGTTTGTCACTTTAGACAGCGTCTCCGGAAGACTCTACCTGCCGACGATAAAAAAAGAAACCATCGTCTCCGATACGATTGGCTTTATCAGGGATCTCCCGTCTTCGCTTATAAATTCCTTCAAGTCGACACTGATGGAATCCATCCATGCCGATATCCTCCTTCATGTCATCGACATCAGCGATCCCAAGATGAATGAGAAAATCGAAATCGTCGAAAAAATCCTTTACGAAATCCGGGTTCAGAGCAAAAGAATCATCTATGTTTTTAATAAAATAGATGCTTATGAGGGTGACGGCAAGAAGATATTAAAGGAGATAAATAATAAATACTCTTATTTCTCGCCGCAATTCATATCGGCAACAACAAATTACGGAATCAAAAAACTAATAAACGAAATCGAAAAAGACCTGAAAAATGTCGTCGGGACGAAGTGGTGGACCGGAGGGGATTTGAACCCCTAATCTCTTCCATGCCATGGAAGCGCGATGGCCATTACGCTACCGGCCCAAGATTTAATATTTTATAATAATGTTTATGTTATTTAAAGACCGAACTGATGCTGGGAAAAAATTGGCCAATCTTCTTAAAAAGAAATTGAGAAAGGTTGACTATGTTATTTCCCTTCTTCGCGGCGGAGTGATTGTTGGTCAAGAAATTGATAGAAAATTTAAAGCTTCTCATTTTTTTCTTCCCGTTGCCAAAATCTCCCATCCTTTTAATCCTGAACTAGCCGTTGGGGCTTTGTGTTTTTCTAAAATATATTTAGAAAATCAAAACATCTCAGAGATTAACTTTCAAATTAAACTGGCCAAAGAGAAATTTGCTTCTTACTTAAAAAGGTTTTCTCTAAAAAAAACGCTTTATAAAAAATTGATGAACAAAGTCGTGGTATTGGTTGACGACGGCATTGCCACTGGTTCAACTGTTAAAGCGGCCGCTCTTTTTTTAAAGTCGCAAAAACCAAAAAAACTGATTTTGGCTTCTCCAGTCGCGCCAACTGATTTTCATCCAGATCTATTTGATCAAACAGTTATCTTCCACCGCGACCCATTTTTATCCGCTATTTCTCAGTATTATGAAAGTTTTCCTCAGGTTGACGACGATAAGATTTTGAGATTGCTTCGTCCCCCGTCAAAGGTGGGGTCCTCGCAATGACATGGCGTAGGGAAAAAGCGAAGATATTAAATTTTTTGCGCTTCTGGGGTAGGGGCCCCAATTGCGTTAAAAAATTTCGGTATCGAGCTTTTACATAATAAGTTATACTAAAATTATGGACCAACATTCTATTCCCAGACAGATCACTACCTTTGAATTTAAACTCATCGGTTTTTTGACTGTCAAGCAGTTTATCTATCTTTTGATCTTTATTGTTTCAGGAATAATCGTCTACTATATTTTTCCTATTCCCTATTTAAATATTTTAGCCGGACTGATGGTTGGTTTAATCGGAGTTGCTCTAGCTTTTGTTCCTGTTAACGACCGGCCGCTTGAGGTCTGGATAAGAAATCTTTTTAAAAGATTAATCTCACCCACTCAATATTTTTATAAAAAAAATAATAAACCACTTTACTTCCTCCAGGATATGACTTTCTCCTCTAATCCTAGCCAAATTACTACTCATCTTGATTCGCAAAAAAAACTTTCCAATTATTTATCAACCAAAAATTCTCAATCAACCAATAATAAAAAACAGAATATTAACAATCTTATCCAAGACACCTTTGCGATTTTTGTCGGCAAAAAGCCAAAACAGAACCAACCAGTTGCCAATTTCCAACAACCAGTTTCTAACTTTTCCTATGGTCCTAAACATCCATTTTTAACCGGCTCGGTCAAGAATAAAAAAAACACACCGCTCACTGATATTCTTATCTATATAAAACAAGAAGAAAATTCCCCTCCTTTAAGAATTTTAAAGACCAACTCTCATGGAATCTTTGCCACCTTTAATCCCCTGACTCTTGGCGACTATCTATTTCAGATTAAAGACCCAAGCAACCATTACTTTTTTGATACAATGAAAATTAAGATAGAAGAAAATAACAATCAACCAATTGAAATAATATCTAAGGAATTAATATGAGTAATAAAAAACCAACATCACCAGTTAAGGCCTCTACTCAATCCTTTATTGAAATAGAAGAGATTAAGGATGATGTGATTTTAATGAAAGATTTTTCTGCCGCGACTGTCGTGGAAATCTCCGCCGTCAACTTTTGGCTTTTATCTCAAGAAGAGCAAGGCTCGATCATCTATTCTTATGCCGGTCTTTTGAATTCGCTGTCTTTCCCGATACAGATTCTTATTATCTCTAAACGAATGGATATCTCTTCCTATCTTGACTACTTGGAAAATAGAATCAGTAAACAAATGAACGAGCTTTTAAAAAACCGTCTCGCTAGTTATCGAGAGTTTATTAAGGCGATTGTAAAGATAAACACGGTTTTGGAAAAAAGATTCTTTTTTGTTGTCCCTTTTTCGCCTTTAGAACTGGGAATTTCCGGAGCTAATACTTCATCGTTAAACAAAGAGTATGTGTTAAGTCGTGCTAAAACCTCTCTCTATCCAAAACGAGACAATTTAATTAGGCTTTTAGCTAAGATCGGTCTTAGAGGAACGGTTTTACAACAACAACAGCTAACTGAGCTTTATTTTAATCTTTACAACCCATCGGCTACCGGACGCAGACTTGCACCGGTGGAAAGTTATACCGATGTTATCTCAACCACCACTTAATATGGTTAATAAAATTGGTGATACGCTAGCTAAAGGGTCGGTATCAATTAAAGACCTGATTGCTCCTTCATATATCGAGGTTGACTTTAATCATCTAAAAATTGATGAAAAGTATTACCGTACTCTTTATGTGGTTGGTTATCCTCGCTATGTCTCAGCCAACTGGCTTTATTCTTTAGTTACCTTTGACCATCCTTTATATATTTCTATGTATATCTACCCGACCGAAAGCAAAAATGTTCTTGACGACCTAAAAAGAAAGATTGCCGAAATGGAGGCAACGATTGAGGGAGATATAAAAGCCGGTAAAGTAGTTGATCCAACCGTTCAGGTTGCTTTAGACGACGCTCTGGCTTTACAAGCGGAACTGGCTAAAGGAGCGGAAAGATTTTTTCAGTTTGGTCTTTATGTCACCATTCCCGCTGACAATCTTGAAGAGCTAAATCAAATTACTAAAGAGGTTGACTCGGTCTTATCGTCGCTTCTTATTATTGCCCGCCAGGCAACTTTAGAAATGGAGGAAGGTTTCAAATCAACTCTGCCGATTTTTTACGATAGGCTTTCGGTTTGGCGCAATATGGATACCACCTCGCTGGCAACTACTTTTCCTTTTGCCACTGCTTCATTGACTAAAAACGAAGGTATTTTATATGGTATTAACGAACATGATGGCTCATTGATTATCTTTGATCGGTTTACTCTGGAAAATGCTAATTCGGTGATCTTGGGTAAGTCTGGTGGTGGAAAAAGCTTTTTAGTCAAGCTTGAGGCCTTAAGACTTTTAATGATGGGAGTTGATGTGATTATTGTTGATCCGGAAAACGAGTATGAAAAACTGACTAAATTAATGGGCGGCGAGTTTGTTATTTTTTCCTCGTCTTCTTCTTATAAAATTAATCCTTTTGACCTGACAACGGCTGGAGCGGGACCAGACGAGCTTTCCAATAAAATTCTTGACCTTCACTCTTTAATGAAGGTTATTATGGGTGAACTGACTCCCTCACAAGACGCTCTTTTAGACAAAGCTTTAGTCTTAACCTATAAAGAAAAAGGAATCACTAATGATCTGGAAACCTTTAAAAACGAACCTCCGCTTTTAGAAGATTTATACAAAGTTTTTATTGGTATGGAAACAGCTGAAACTAAAGAGCTGGCTGATCGTCTGGAAAAGTTTGTCCAAGGCTCGGCCAGCGGCATCTTTAATCAAAAATCCAACTTTGATATTAAAAATCCTTTTACTGTTTTTGGTGTTCGCGACCTTGAGGAGAATTTGCGACCGGTGGCCATGTATATTGTCTTAGATTATATCTGGAACCGGGTGAGAATCGATAAAAGAAAAAGGGTTCTGGTAGTTGATGAGGCTTGGTATCTGATAAAACAAAAAGACTCCGGCGCCTATTTACATTCTTTCGCTAAAAGGGCGAGAAAGTATCAACTTGGTTTAACAACAATTACTCAAGACGTGGAGGACTTTTTGGCTACTGATGAAGGAAAAGCCATTATTACCAACTCATCTCTCCAGATTATTCTCAAACAGTCAACCGCTGCCATTGAGAAAATTTCCGAGACTTTTTTCCTCACTGGCGGTGAAAAACACTTTCTTTTATCGGCTGATATTGGCGAAGGACTCTTTTTTGCCGGTCATTCCCACGTCGGCTTCAAAGTCATTGCGTCAGAGGAGGAAAAAGGGTTGATTGAATAGTTCATAAAGTCATAAAGTCGTAAAGTTTATAAAGTAAAATACTTTATGAACTTTAAAAACTTTATAAACTTTTAGACTAGATAAACAGAGTTTATCGGTACATCACTGGTTTTTCTTTTTGAGGAAGAAATTCGTTAATTTTAGATTAAATATGCTTCCTCTTCAGAAATTAAATAAAACTTTTTTTTAAGTTCTAAGGATAGTTCTTGGTATTTATTTAAATCCGTTTTTGTGCCTGATTTTATTTCAAAAGCCATATCTTTAGATACAAAATCCAATTCTTTGTCTCCAATTCTGTAGTATTCTATTTTCCCGTATTTTTCCAAAATTCTCATAAAAACATAGTTTTCGAAATATTTACCAAAAACCCTTGTATCGTTTAAGTAAGAGATATCAAATCCGTTAAGATGAAGTGATAAATTTAAGTTGAGTCCATAAATTTTTTTAGAACCAGATAATTTTCTCCTCATACTTTTAAAGCCTGCGTTATAACAAATACTAAACAGGCCAATTTCTTCAAGAATTTTTACATATTCGGCTATTTCTCGTCTGTCTGTCTCTAAGGTTCTTGCTAAATTATTTGTACTAAATTCTTGCGCTAAATCAAAAGATAATGTTTTAACGACGCTCAAAAACAATTGTCTATTAATTTTTGCAGAAAAATAAGGAATGTCAAAATTTATTATCTGATCACTTAAATCCATAATATATTTTTTAGGATTTAATTCTTTATTGGTTACTATTTCCGGATATTGACCTAAGGCTAAATATTTTTTAAACTCTGTTTTGTAAATAGCCAAGTTCGAAACAAATTTTGCTCGATTGTACGACGGCTCTTCAATATTTTTGAACCTCAAATATTCATGAAAATTTAATGCTCCAAGGTTACATTTTATAATTCTCCCCGCCAAGCTTTCTTTTGATTTTTGTCGGTAAAATAAAGAGGTTGAACCACTAACAACAAATTTGACATCCTCTAAAATGTCATAGAAAGATTTGATTTGATCTTGCCAATAATCAACATATTGAATTTCGTCAAGAAAAATATATTTTTTTCCAATGCCGGCATATTTTTTTAAAAACAAATCTAAAATCGCAGATATAACATTATTCTCATTCAAACTTCCTGAAAATTGAAAATAGCAGATATTTTTTGGGGGAATACGCTTGTTTTCTACAAGCCAACGCATTGACTGTTTTGTAAGAAATGTTTTTCCAGTTCTTCTTGGCCCGCATAGTGTCAAAATAAGTTTTTTCTTGTTTAATTCTTGACAAAAACTGACAAAAAAATCGCGTTCAAAACCAACTTCAACTATTTTTTTAGAAATCCATTGTGGATTTTGTTGAACCAATAACTCTTCAAGGTTGTACAGATTCATAACAACTTTATATTAATAGTTGTACGTCTATTTGTCAAGCCGAATAATCATCCTAATATTTTGTCCCCACTCCCACGTCGGCTTCAAAGTCATTGCGCCAGAGGAGGAAAAGGGATTGATTGAGTAAAAAATAGTTAATAA
>PFRZ01000055.1 GCA_002788805.1 Candidatus Roizmanbacteria bacterium CG_4_9_14_0_2_um_filter_35_15
TTCTGATAAGACTAAAATAAACATCACTTCTTTAGCTCCATATGAAGAAAAAAAGATTGAGATAAAGATAAATCCCCTTGTCAAAAATAAAAAAACAAGTGCTCGTTTAGAAGTTAACGTTTTTCAAAAAAAATTATTAGAAGAAAAAATTATTATCTTTCCCTATCTTTATGGACTAGCAATAAAGATTGTCTTAATTTTCGCGGGAAGTTTTATCGTCTTATTCCTTGTCAAAAAATATGTTAGCAAAAAAACAGATTGATAGCCTTCCTTCCACTTACGGCGTCTATCTTTTTAAAAAGGGGAATCAAGTCTTATATATTGGTAAGTCAATTAATATTAAAACCAGAGTCCGTTCTCATTGGGAAAACGCCCGGCTTGATAAAAAAGAAAACCTAATTATTAGTCAAGCGACCACGGTTGAATCAATTCCCAGCCAATCGGAGTTTAAAGCCTTGATTCTTGAATCACAGTTAATTAAAAAATATTTGCCCAAATACAACGTTATCTGGAAAGATAATAAAAATTTTCTCTACATCAAGATTACAGTCAAAGAAAAGTTTCCAAAAGTCTTACTTTGCCGTAAGGAGGATGACGGAAACTCTTTATACTTCGGTCCTTTTTCTTCAACTAGAATAGCCGGAACCTTAATCAGAGATATTAGACAGATTATTCCTTTTTGCACTCAAAAAAAAGTGACCAAAAACCCTTGTTTCTATTCGAAAATCGGGCTTTGTCAACCTTGTCCTAATTACGTCAACCAACTAAAAAATAGAAACTTATTTATTAAAGAAAAAAGAAATTATCGAAGCAATATTAAAAAAGTAATAAAAATATTAACCGGTAATATTTCCAGTTTGACAAAGAATCTCAATCACCAGCTAAAAACCTTAACAAAAAGAGAACTTTTTGAAGAAGCCATCAAAGTGAGAAACAAAATCTTTCGCTTGGAAAAATTGATTCATCCCCGTTTCTTTAATGAAGATTTAAGTTTGTTTAATCAAAATAAAACTATTAAAGCTTTATTGGAGCTTATTAGTGACTATTTTCCTCAACCCAAAAAAATTAGTCGGATAGAAGGATATGATATTAGTAATCTGGGAGAAAAAGAAGCGGTCGGATCGCTGGTGGTTTTTCAAAACGGGATTTTTGACAAAAATGAGTATCGGAGATTCAAAATTAAAAATATTAAATCCAGCTCTGATTTTTCTAGATTAGAAGAAATATTAAAAAGGAGATTTAAACAACCCTGGCCTGATCCAGACTTGATCGTAGTCGATGGTGGCCGGCCACAGTTGAGAAAGATAGGAAAAACCATGAAAAAAATCAATAAAAAAATTCCTTTGATAGGAATCGCCAAGAATCCTGATCGGTTAGTGATAGGAGTTAATGGTTGGCCAACTATAAGAGCGTTAAAAAACAATCTCGGTCTTAATCTTATTCAGTTGATTCGCGACGAGTCTCATCGATTTGCTCGTAAATATCATCTATTTTTAAGAGAGAGGGATTTTTTGGTATAATGAAACTATGAAAAAGCTTTTCCGTATGATTATTTTCTCGGCAATCGCCCTTTTCTTAACCTCTCTTTGGAATAAAGGATTTATCATTAAACCAGACTTTTCTATTTATCTTAAAGCCACTCTTCTTATTGCCTTTATTTATTATTTAATCGTTCCTTTAAGCAAAGTGATTCTTTTGCCCTTGAATCTTTTAACCTTAGGTTTTGTCTCAGTTGTTTTTTATTGTTTTCTCTTCTATTTTTTAGCTAATTATTTTTCTCTAATTATCATTAAAGGTTGGACTTTTTCTGGAGTGGGATCAATCAAGTTAAACTCGATGACTAATATTTTTGTTTCCGCTATTTCCGTCTCAACGATTATTAATTTATTAGGAAAAATTTTATGAAGAATGTTCTTCTTGTTCTAAATATTATCTTAAGCATTTTGATTGTCGTTTTTATCCTAATTCAAGGTCGAGGAGCCGGACTAGGAAGTGCCTGGGGAGGTGGGGGCGAACTGTTTCAAACGCGGCGGGGAGTGGAAAAACTGACTCTTTGGTTGACGACGATTTTAATAGTGATTTTTTTTATCGTCTCACTTTTTAATCTTTTTGCTAAGTAATTATGATATTAGCAAAACGTAATCTTCGCTATTATTATTGGCTTTTATTGGAGTTTGTTAAAAAACATGGGCGGTTGATTACCTTTAGTTTTTTTCTCAGTCTTATTTCCATTATTGGTTTTTTATCAGTATCTCCTTATCTAAAAGTGATTTCTGCCAAACAGGAAATTATCGGCATTGTTGGTAGCTATGATTTTAACACTGTTCCCGACGAGATTTTGCAAAAAATCACCAATGGCTTAGTGACGATTACCAAAAAAGGAGAGATTATTCCGGTTGTAGCTAACTCATGGGAAGCGAGATCGGAAGGGCGTGAATATCGACTGCATTTAAAGGAGGAATTAGTTTGGAATGACGGGAAGAAATTTAAAGCTGGCGACATTGATTACCGATTTAAAGACATTGGCTTAAAAGTGATTGATGATAAAACAATTGATTTTTATTTGGATAAACCCTTGGCGATTTTTCCTACCTATTTGAATAAGCCTTTGATTAGATATCCTTTAAATGGAGTGGCTGGTCTTTATAAAGTAGGGAAAATCAAATTGAATAGAGGCTATCTTAAGGAATTAACCTTAATCCCTAATGTTAAAAATCTTTCTCCAATCAAATATAAATTTTACAATAACGAATCACAATTGGTTGACGCTTATAAGAAAGGAGAAATTAGTGAAATGACGATTAATAAAAAAGCGGTAGCTGACACTTTTCTTAACTGGAAAAACTCTCAGGTGCAAAAAGAGGTCGATTATTCTAAGGAAATGGTGATATTTCTCAACAGCAAAAACAATCTTTTAACTGATAAAAATACCAAAGACGCTTTGATGATGGCGGTCGATTATGAAATATTAGCTAATTTTGGTGAGGTTGCCAAAGGGTCGATTCCTCCGAATTCTTGGGCCTACAACCCTAATTTAAAAAGCAATGTTTATGATCTGGAGACAGCAGAAAAAATCATTAAAAACGAAATCACCGCCAGCGATTCCGCCAAGATTAATTTAATTACCTATTATGATTATTACGATATCGCCGATGAACTGATTAATAAATTTAAAGCGATTGGTTTATCAATTGACTTAAGAATTATTTCTTATAACGTTCCTGAAGATTTTGACATGTTTTTGGCTTATTGGAAGGTTCCTCCTGATCCTGATCAATATTATTTTTGGCACTCAACCCAGGCCAAAGAAAGTCAAGGAGGGAATATCGGTAGTTATAAAAATGTCAAGGTAGATCAATTGTTGGAAGAGGGAAGATCGACGATTAACCTAGAAGAAAGGGAAAAATATTACTTTGACCTACAAAAAATCATGGCCGACGACCCGCCGGCCATCTTCTTGTACTATCCTTACGTTTATACTATTAGAAGGAAATAAGTGCCGGGGAGAGGACTTGAACCTCCACGGATTACTCCACAGCCTCCTCAAGACTGCGCGTATGCCAGTTTCGCCACCCCGGCAAGATAGAAGAAATTATATCATTAATTAAGATAATTATCTTTTACGAGGTTGGCGATCTATTTTAGCAAAAAAAATTAACATTAAAAAGAAAGCGGTTAACGCTAAACCAAAACCTACGTCAAATTTTTTAAAGAATTCAGTTAAGTCTGGCATATTGATTAATAAACTCTTCGCATACATAAGCGAAGGATAAACTAATAATAACAAAAAGCAAAGTTTTAAACAACACCCAAGGATCTCTAATAGTAAAAAGAGATAGAAAAAGAGCTGCACCAATATTATTGAAAAATGAAGAAACAATTTTCAAAAAAGAAATGTTTATCGTAATAATAGCCATTTTTTAATGATAAATAAATATGTAATTTTTGTCTATAGACTATAACCTACAAAACAATCTATTTGGATTATTTTAGCAATCTAAAAATCTCAATATACCATTAAATTGAGATTTTCAAGCCTGGAAACCCTTAGGGTGGTATGAGAATGATTTGAAATAAATATTACTCCCAATTATTTTATAATTAATAACTAATAATATGAAACCAATAATTTTATTATTAACCTGTGCTAATAAAAAAGAAGCTAATAAAATTTCTGATAGTCTTTTAGAGAAACGATTAGTTGTTTGTATCAAAAAAACTCAAGTATCCTCAAAATATTTATGGAAAAGAAAAATCGAAAAAAATAAGGAAATTCTATTAATAATGGAGTCGTTAGAAGAAAATTTTGGAGAGATAGAAAAGGAAATAAAAAAACTTCACAGTTACGAGACCTTTGTCTTATTAGCTCTTCCTGTAATTAAGTCTTCTTATGGAGCAAAGGATTGGTTAAAAGACGAGTTGGTTCTTCAGCCACCCTAAGGGTGGCTAGCCTTACTAAGGGTGGCTAGCCTTAATTTTTTTACTAATAAGGTTTGGGAAGCTTATATCTAATCATAATCAGATAAATTATCCAAGTACCCAGAGATAAAAAAAACCTATACAACCATCCATAATTTATAAAGCCCCCAAATTGATCCTCTTGCTTTTTGTATTTGATAAGAAAATAAGCAATAGAATAACCAGAGAAGAATAAAATAAACATCAAAGTTGGCAAATTAAGCTTTTTAATAAATAAAAAATAAACATCTATAGAATAAACGCTCACAATTATAAAAAACTGTACTAAAAAATCATGAACATGTTTTTTATATTTCTCGTAAAAACTAAAGATTGGTGAATAATAAAGCATATTTTCCTTAGCTACTTCTTAGCCACCCTAAGGGTGGCTACGCACGAGCTTTTTTAATTTAGCTTCAACCACCCTAAGGGTGTCTAAAGTGTCTAAAGTCTAAAACTATTCCATTAACAAATCTTTTATTTCCTTTAACCTTCTTTGATAGTCAACTTGATTTTTGTGAAATTTAATAATATTGTTTTTAGTCTTGAAGCGATTCATTATTAAGTCCGTATTGACAAATCTATTTAAATTATTATTTAAATACCATGAATAAGAAGTGAAAGGATAAGTTTTTAGTTGTTCAAATTCGCTGGAATGAGACATAACTGGATTCAAATGAATATATCTACAAACATGGATAAAAGCTTCTTCGTTATAAATTATTTTTGACTTAAAACTATGGAGAAATAATGATCCCTCTCTTTCATTTATTAAATTAAAAGACTTTGAATAACTGTTTTGTATATTACTAATAAATTGCCTAACTGCATTTTTTTCTAACTGTTTTAGCAAAAAATGATAATGGTTAGGCATAAACGAAAAAGCATAAATATCAATTAGTAGTTTAGTTTTTCTAATTTCTTTTAAATAGCTTTGCTGAATTAAAGAAGGTAAGGTGTAGAATTTAGACAATTTAATTCTTTGATTAAAACGATAATAATCTACCAGAATTAATATCCTCTTTAAATTTTCAAGACTGTTAAAAATTGATTGGTTAGCTATTGATTTATTGAAAATGTGATATATTTCTCCTACAGATAGAATAGGTCGTTGAGTAGTCATAGATACACCCTAAAGGTGTCTAAGAGAAATGTCAAGTGACTATAACCTACAAAACCGCCATTTTGGCTTATTTTAGCAATCTAAAAATCTCAATATACCATCAATAATTAAGGTTTTCGAGCCTGGACACCCTGAGGGTGACTAAGAGATAACTAAGAAAAGAATTTTATTGTTTTAAGAAAAATTTCAATTCCTTTATCCAAAACATTTATTTCTATTGTTAAAGGTGGCATGATTTGGAAATTGTAATCGTCGGCATAAGCAAGGTGAAGACCAAGCTTTCTAGCTTTTTCTATCATCTGTTTCATTTTTGTTTTTTTGTTTTCTTTCTTTTTTAAGTGAACGCCAATCTCCATACCAATTCCGTTAATATCTTCAATTAGATGATTATTCTTTAGCTCGGATTGAAGAACTTTTAACAAATATTTTCCGTCTTTTTTTGCTTTTTCCCAGACTCTATCTCTTTTGTGAATTTCTAATGTTTTAAGGGCTGCAGCGCAGGCATCGGGCATCCAACCGAAAGTAGCTTGAGGATTGGATTTATTAATTGTTTCTTTAGCAATCTCCTTAGTCGTCACCATAGCACCGATCGCCGAAGCACCATTAACCATTGCTTTAGCAAAAGTTATAATATCAGGAATCACATTTTCGATATCTAAACCAAATAATTTTCCACAGCGGGAAAAACCTGTTCCGACTTCATCGAGAATTAATACCACGCCATATTTTTTTGTTAACCTTCTAATTACAGTTAAAAATCCTTTAGGAGCGATAAAAGTTGATCCCCAGCCGGTAATAATTCCTGCCTCACAAACAATAGTGGCGATATCGTTATTTTCTTTTAAAACTTTTTCTAGGCTTTGTTCAAAAGAGACTAAAATTTGTTTTTCATTTTTATCAATAGACTTAACTCTTGGATAGTTTAAATGAATATTATCTTGAAAATTTAAAGAAACAGCTTTTGCTACAGTATATTCAGGAGAATAGCCCAGTTCCAACAAGCTATATAACGATCCATGAAAAGCATCTTTAAAGCTGATTACTTTTCTCTTGCCGGTATAGGCTCTAGCGGTTTTCAAAGCCATGATATTTGCACTAGCGCCGCCAGTTTCTCTCGTAAAACAATTGAGTCTTTTTGGTAGTGCTTTTGACAACTCTTCAGCATATCTTTCTTGGATTGGATCTGCGGTCCATTGAGGAATATAAGTATTAGTTTTTATCTGTTTAATCATTTCTTGAGTTATCTCCGGATGATTCCAACCAAGATTTGTAACGTTCCAACCAGAAGTAAAATCGATTAACTTTTTTCCTTGATCATCCCAAAGAAAACTACCCTTAGCTTTAGCAACTTTAAACTGATAGTCAGAAAAATTATTATAGATAATCTTGTTCTTAATCATGTCTTCAATTAAAATAATAACTGTTAAATTTTATCATATTATTCTATGTTTAAACCAGTCTATGCCAGCTGTCCGGTTTGTGTGATTACGGTTGGAGGAGGACTTCTAATTGCCAAAAAATTAGGGATTGACGACCTGTTGGTTTCTATCTGGCTGTCCGGGCTGAATTCGGCAATGGCTTTCTTGATATTTAAAAAACATCCGTATTTATGGTCTTTAATCTTTTATGGATTAACGATAGTCTATCTTACATATACTAGACAACTGAATTATCCAAAGGTATTTTTGGGAATGACTATTGGACTATTAACCTTTTTCTTAGCGATTTTTATTGATAAACTAATAAAAAAAATAAGAAAAGGAAAAGTGTTATTTCCATATCAAAAGGTGACAATTCCTTTACTACTATTAATATTAGTAACACTGATTTTTAAAAAATTATTATAATTAAGGAATGACAGGAGAAACCTATGGAAATCGATCAAAAAGTTAAAGATTTAATGGACAAGTTGAAAAAACTGGAAAAAGGCGAGCCGCTCGATCTCTCTTCTGATGAAGACCTATCTATCGCCATAATGAATTTGATTTCCATTGAGGAACATTTGTTTTTTTCCGCTGAAAAAACTGGTAAAGTCAAGTTTTATCAACTGCTTCAAGAAGTTCGTGAGATGAGAAAAGAGCTTTTAAAGATGATTATCAAAGATTACGAAGGTGAGGCTTGGTGTCTCAGTAAACATCTGTTAGCCGCCTCAATGAGGTTGATGGAGGTTGGGACAAAAGCGTTGACTAGAGGCGAAGAAAAACAAGCTTATGATTTCTTCAAAAAAGCCTACGATCTTTATAATCTTTTCTGGGGGATTAATCTTAAAGTAGTTAAACCGGAAGAGATTAATCAGAATGAAATTAAAAAAAACAAGGAGACTCCAATTAATTATGTCAAAAATGATTTTTTAAGCAACTTAAGTCGGATAATAGGAAAAATGTTTGACTGCTGTCGTGAATAACATGCTATCATTATTCTATGACCTTAACCGAGCTTTCCTACTATAGTCGTCGCGCCTTGCCGTTTATCATCCTTTTTGGTTTGATATTTTTAATATTTTTTTATTCCATCAAACTTTATTTAGTAGTTTTAGAATCAAATAAGCCAAAGATTATCTATACTAATCCAATTTTCGGAAAGATCAGTGTTCCGCAAATAAAAACCTCGACTTCAAGTGCTGATTTCAACTTTACTCTTGACACGATCGAAGGAGTGCCTGTAACCGCCACTGACACAGCTAAAGTATACTATCTTTCCCAGATCGCCCCTAAGTTCGGCTATCGAGAAAAAACCTTTTTAATGGCAAAGACTTTTGGGTTTGACACTAATCAAACAAAATATCGTCTTGATAACAGAGAGGCGACCTTTACTGACGATCATCAAAAACTAACCGTTGATATTGGTAGTTTTAACTTTAGTTATGAAAATAGTTTAGTTTTAAATAATCAGGTTAGCTTTCCTTCCAAACAGGAGATCGAGAACAAAGCCATTAATTTTTTAAAATCAATCAGTCGCTATCCAGATGAACTAACAAGAGGAACAACTAATATCCTTTATCTAAAATATGATCCGCGAGTTTCCGATTTCGTCAACGTGGAAAATGTTGACGATGCTCAAGCGGTAGAAGTAGATTTTTACCGACCCAATATCGACAGTTTTTCTGTTGTCACTCCGCGATTTTTTAACTCGCAAAACTATGTGATAATGACTTTTGAAAACAGTCAGGAAAAGATTATTAAAGCTCAGGTTTCTTTTTTTGAAAAAGCAGAAGATCAGTTTGGCGTTTATCCTTTAATTACCGGCGATCAAGCTTGGGAAAAATTAAAAAGCGGTCAAGCAATGGTAGTGGCAGCGATCAAAGGAGTAAAAGATATTACCATTAAAAAAATGGAGTTAGATTATCTTGACCCGGATCAGTATCAATCATATCTTCAACCGGTCTATGTTTTTATAGGCGATGATTACTTTGTTGCTTATGTACCAGCTGTGAGAGAAGAATATATAACTAAATAAAATTCTAAATACTAAATCCTAAATCACAAATAAATTATAAATTCTAATTTTCTAAATTCTAAACCATTTAGTATTTGTAATTTATTATTTAATATTTATTTGGAATTTGGTGCTTATGATTTAGGATTTAAGTATTCTACGTTGTTATTAATCCACTCAATGACATTCCTTGTATCCTGAAATCTATCTTGACTTTTTAAAAGAACAATTAAGAATTGATGACCGTTTTTTTTATAAAAAGAAACTAAGTTCTCTCCCGCCGCTTCAGTGTAACCGGTCTTTAGTCCGCCGATTCCCTGAATCTCTCCTAAAAGCTGGTTGACATTGGAAAGTTTATGAAAATGCTTGAAATCAACGTCGGAAATAATAATCTCTTTGGTAGAAACGATTTTTGCTAGATATGGATTTTTAAGAAGTTCTCTTGCCGCTAAGGCAAGATCAAATGGAGTCGTATATTGATTAGTTTCTTTCAACCCAGAAGGATCGATAAAATGACTGTTAATCATTTTCAGTTGAGAGGCTTTTTTATTCATCAGGTCTATAAATTTGTCGTAGCCATAATTATCTGCCAAAACATAAGCGGCGTCGTTGCCTGAATGAACCAGTGTTCCATAAAGAAGGTTTTCGACGGTGATTTTCTCTCCGAGATTTAAATCCATTAATTGACCTTCGCTAATAGTTTTTTTAACAGTGATGATTTGATTGAGTTTATAAACATCATAAGCGACCAAGGCGGTAATGATTTTTACGGTTGAAGCGGGAAGGAATCTTTGTTTTTTATTCGTCTCTAAAATTGGAGTAAAAGAAGGCAGGTCGACGACATAGATAGCCTCGGCGGAAACTTCCGGATAATAAGCGGATTTAAGATAAGGGACAGGAAGAATTTTTAAATTAGAGACAGCCCCTTTTTTATTAAAAAGGTCACGGTTATAAGCGAAGATGTGGAAGTAATATGAATCACCTGGATAAAACAAAAAAAGTAGCGTAAAGAACGTAAAGAGAAAGTAGAATTTGAGGCGCATATTTAGAATTTGGATTTTGTCATTTGGATTTTTATACCAAGTTCTTTTAACTGCTCCTCTGTTGCCTCAGACGGAGCTTCCATAACGGAAATTTTTCCTCCAGATGAGGCTGGAAAAGCCATCACTTCACGGATTGATGGTTCACCTAAGATAACGTAAAGCATTCTATCAATTCCAGGAGCAATGCCGCCGTGAGGGGGTACACCATAGCTGAAGGCTTCAAGCATATGGTTAAACTGTTTTTTCTGCTCTTCGCTAAAACCAATTAGTTCAAAGACTTTTTTCTGCACCTCTGGTTGATGGATTCTAATTGAACCGCCGCCGACTTCAAATCCGTTTAGAACCAGATCGTGTTGAAGTCCCCGCACTTTCAAAGGATCCTTATCTAAAAGTGGAATATCATCTGGATGAGGAGCGGTAAACATATGGTGAGAAGGAGCGAATTTTGCCTGGCCTGATCCATAGAAAAAGTCTTCCTGGGTTTGCTCTTTAAAAAGAG
>PFRZ01000003.1:0-11759 GCA_002788805.1 Candidatus Roizmanbacteria bacterium CG_4_9_14_0_2_um_filter_35_15
CCCGACTGGACTCGAACCAGTAACCTTATCCTTAACAGGGATTTGCTCTACCAATTGAGCTACAGGGGAATATAAAAATAAACCAATAATCAAATAAACAAATAAATAAATGAAAAATGTCAAAGTGCCAATCCCGCTCAGCGGGATCAAAGAGCAGATTATATAATATCAAAAAAACAAAGATTTTTCAGGCATGTTGTATACTTATCTTATATGAAAAATTTACTAACTCAACAAAATCTGCTTAAAGCTTTTGCCGGCGAGTCAATGGCCCGCAATAAATACAACCAGTTTGCTAAAATGGCGCGGAAGGAAGGCTATGAATGGATTGCCCAGGTTTTTGAAGAAACCGCCAGCAACGAAAAAGCCCATGCCGAAGAACTCTATGAACAGATCAAAGGTAAAGTAGTCACACCGACTATCTTAGAAATAAAAGCCTATGGAAAGACCGCTGACAACCTTAAGTTGGCGGCCGAAGGAGAACGTTATGAGTGGACGACCATGTATCCAGACTTTGAAAAAATCGCCATCAAAGAAAAACAACTGGAAGCAGCCAGACTATTTGGCAATGTTAAAAAAGTTGAGGAAAAACATGAAGAAAGATATTTAATCATTGCCCGAAAACTTAACAGTAAAACCTTATACGATTCAGACACAGTGCTAGAATGGAAGTGTCTTAACTGCGGCAATATTTATAAAGGAAAAACTCCTCCCAAACAATGTCCAGTCTGCACCAAACCTTTCACCTGGTATATGCCGATAGGATTAGTGAGCTAAAAATTAAAAAGGCAGAGTCAAAGGCGTATCACTGGTTTTTTTTTCTTCTTCTAGATACTTTTTCCAATCAACCTTTATTGTTACCTTGCCTTTTTCATTGAGATAGAAAATCTCTTGATTTTTTATTCCATATTCAAATAGTTCTTTAGTCAACATGACATCGTCTAAACAGTATTTTTTCAACTCATCAATTCTTCCCTCTTTAAAAAGATTAATTGCTTGGAGTCCATGACCGGTTTTTTTCTTAGCTAAGGTGGCGATGACGACTTCATTGAGAGAAATTCTTTTGCCAATTTTTTCTTTTATGTCTTCCAAAATATCAAAAGTAGGAAAAACTTCAACCCGGCCTGGATAGTAAGCCTGTAACACGGCTAAGTCAAAATTTTTTACATTATAACCGATGATATAAGAAGCGCTTTCAAAAATAGGAAAAAGTTTATTAATTTCTTTTTCAGTAAAGACTTTTGTTTCATTATTTTCGTAATTAAAAATGGCAGCCACAGTAATTTCTAGTTTTTTTGGGTCGCTAAAGTCGCGAAAGCTATGTTTGGTCTCCAGATCAAAAACCAGCGGAAATTTTTTCATTGATTAATTTACTTTTTTCTTTAATAATTTTTCTTTAAAGATCTCCATCTCTAAAATGGAAGTTCTTGGTGGGTTTTTTTTATTATAAAGCTTAATCTTATTTAATTCCTGCTGTAAGTTTTTGTAGAAATTATCAAAATACCTAATAAAAATTTCTTGGTCTTTTTTTGACATTTTCCCATACTCTCTTTGAAAAAACTCGTCAAGTTTACCTAGACTCCAAAGGGTTTCTAAAAATCTTTCGTTATTGAGATTAATCGCCAGCACATCTCCTTGAAGCGGTCTTATCTTAAACTTCATCATCTGAATTTCCTCATACATTTTTAGAGTCGACGGTTTATGGTCAATAATATCCCTCAGGTTGGATAAAACCTCCATCACGTCTTTTGTTTCTTTTTTTTCCATAGAATTAAAGTATAATTAAGAAATGTTAAGAAAAAAAATACAAGATGATCAGATAACTGCTCTTAAGGCCGGTAACAGAGACATCCTTAACATCCTCCGTTTTATTTTAGCACAGATTCAAAATAAAGAAATTGAAAAGAAGGCAGTTCTTTCAGATGAAGAAACTATCGTCGTTCTTAAAAAAATTGCTAAAGAACTAAAAGAATCTATTGACGCTTTTGAAAAAGGTGGCAGAGACGACTTAGTGATAAAGAACAAAAAACAACTGGAAATAGTTTCTTCTTATCTACCAGCTGAGATTTCTGACGAAGAGTTAAAAAAAGAGGTTGATAAAATTATTGCAGAAAATAAACAAGTTTTTGAAAATAATCCAAAGGCAATTATCGGCATTTGTATGAAATCATTAAAATCAAAAGCTGATCCAGCGCGTATTATGAAAGTTCTCTCTTCCTTCCTTATTCCTAACCCATAACTGCTTAGCTATAATGTAATTATGAAACTTATCAGAAAGATCGGTTTTGTTCTTCTTTTGCTTTTTCTTTTTTCTTCGCTTTTAAGAAATATTCTTGATTATAAAAATAAATACCAGTTTTATCTTGATTATAAAAACGACTATGAAAAAGAAAAGAAAAGAAATATTGAGTTAAAGACCGAAGTAGTCAAGAAAAAAAGTTTGACTGAAGTGGAAAAAACCATCAGAGACAAGCTTAATTTACTACAACCTAATGAAATAGCAATTATTCTTCCTACTCCGTCCCCTTCTTTGATTTCTGTCACTCCGACTCCCGCACCTAATTGGCAACAATGGTGGCAGTTATTTTTTAAGTAACTTCGTGCCTGGACACCCTTAGGGTGTCTAAACTGAGGATGTCTAAAATGTCATTGCGAGCGACTAAAAGGAGAGAAGCAATCTCTTATAATTAAGATTAATGAACAAAAATAATTATTTTGTCTATATTGCTACTAATAAAATAAATACTGTCTTATATATAGGAGTAACTAATAATTTTAAAAGAAGGATTTACGAACATAAGAATAAATTAGTCTCTAGTTTTAGTTCTAAATATAATAAAGGAAGAATTAATCAAAAACAAAAATCCAGATTTTAAGGATTTATATTTAAGTATTTAGAGATTGCTTCGGTCGCTTCGCTCCCTCGCAATGACAGTTTGGCAAAAAAGTTTGTATTTTTCAGGTATAATTGTAGTGTTCTTTAATATTACGGGGTAGTGTACGGTTGCACAGGAGGCTCATAATCTCCTAGACCGCGGTTCGACTCCCGGCCCCGTAACATTAGAAAGCGTCCCGACTTTAGTCGGGATACGCTTTCTTATGCCCTCCAAATATCGCTCTTCAACACGACGAGTGAATAGCGATGAGTTAAGTGTTGAAGGAAGATATGGAGGGCAAATGATATACTTAATATCATGAACAATAACTTTCTCCTTTCCATCATCATTCCTGTTTATAATGAACAAGAAAATATTATTCCTCTTTTAAAACGCCTCATCCCGGTTATAAAAAAATACCATTACGAAATAATCTTTGTCGATGACGGCTCAAAAGATAAAACTTGTGAACAAATAAAAAAACAGTCTGAAAAAAATAGCCAGATAAAACTCATTAGTTTTTACCGTAACTTTGGCCACCAGATGGCATTAAGTGCTGGCTATCAAAATGCCAAAGGCGATGCTGTTGTCTCAATTGATGCCGACCTTCAAGACCCTCCCGAGATCATTCCTAAAATGATTAACCAATGGGAAAAAGGAGCCAAGGTAGTTTACGCCAAAAGAAATCAAAGACAAGGAGAAACCATCTTTAAAAAGCTAACCGCCAGTTTTTTTTATCAGTTAATTAATTTCCTTTCCGATGTCCTTATCCCTCAAGAGGTGGGTGATTTTCGCCTTTTAGATAAAGAGGTAGTTAATTTTTTAAACAATCTACCAGAAAGTTCAAGATTTTTAAGAGGGTTGGTTTCTTGGAGTAGTTATCCCTCAGCTTATGTTTATTTTGAAAGAGAAAAAAGATTTTCTGGAAAAACTCATTATGGATTTTTAAAGATGTTAAACTTCGCTCTTGAAGGAATTACTTCTTTTTCTACTAAACCTTTGAGAATCGCTACTTATTTCGGATTTTTATCAGGTATTTTTGGCTTTTTTGGTATTATCTATAAACTAATTGAAAAAATTCTCTATCCCCAGCAGTTTACTGTTGGCTGGGCTGGTCTTTTTACCGCCATTATGTTCTTAGGCGGCATCCAACTGATTACCATTGGTATTATTGGCGAATATATTGGTAAGATTTACAAAGAAATCCAAAAACGACCAATGTATTTAATTAAAGAAAAAGTTAATCTATGAAACGTTTTGGTTTTATCCTCATTGCCATCGGTCTTGCTCTTTTAGCCTTTGTTCTTTTTAATTTTTTAAAAGAAAGATCAAAAATGGCTTCGCCTATTCCTGAAGAAAAAGGGGTGAAGGTGATTTTTGTCACTCCAAGTAAATAAATTATTCTCCAATATTAAACTGAAAGATTTGATTATTTCCTCCTAAAAATATCACATCAATGATTTTCAAAATTAGAAAGGCGCTGACAAATAAAATAAATCCCACTAGCGCATAGGTGAGAGTGCCTTTGGCTTTTTTCATCTTTTCCGCATTGCCAAATGAGGTGAGATAACGAAAAGCGCCAATAATAAACATAATAAATAAAACCAAAATAATAAAAGCTGAAGACATAAAAAGAATGTTGCCAAAAACCACCTCAAGACATTTTAAAGTGGGCACTCCTTCAGGAGTAACACAATCGCCCCACTCTTGAATTCCTTGGGCATAAATAGTAAAAAGAAGTAGATTTAACACAATGGGCTTTACTGGATCAACTTGGGAAACACAATTGGTTTGGTAATCCCTAAACCGACGTCAGCTGGGAAAAACATCTGTTCAACCACGCCAACGACTGCCAAAACGGCAAAGATGAGAACAATACCAATGATGGCATTCATGATTTTGTCTCTGGCTTTATCAACATTTTCTTTATTGCCGCCCGAGGTAATCCAGGCAAAAGCGCCTAAGAGAAGATAGAGGATGGCAATTATTCCAGCTATAATAAAGAAAAGCCTGATTATAAAAGTCAAGACTGCATTAAAAGGAGGTATAGTAAAGCCTAAATTAACCGGAGAGTAAGTAACGCTTCCAATTGTTGGATTTTGAGCTAAAAGAGTAAATAGGGTCAACATATGAAAAAAGTATAAAGAACTTTGTTTTCCTTGTCAATACCAAAAAAGATTATTCATCAAGCGGTCGAAACTGCAAAGCCTCACTGATATGGGAAACTTCTATCTTTTCTTTATTACTAAGATCGGCAACTGTTTGAGCAATCTTTATCACTTTAAAATAACTCCGCGCTGATAAAGAGAATTTGTTGATTGCCTGCTTTAAAAGATTAATGGCTCTATCTTCAACTTGGCAGTATTTTTTAATCTGGACCGAATTCATCTCACCATTGGTAAAAATTTTCTCTTTAAGAAATCGTTTTTTCTGTCTTTCTCGAGCCGTCATTACTCTTTCTCTAATCGTTTTGCTGGTCTCAGAAGAAATATCGGTAGTCAACTTGCTTTCCTCAAGAAAAGGAACGTCACTATGAATATCAATTCTATCCAAAAGCGGCCCGGATAGTCGTTTTTTATACTTTAAAATCGCCCCTGGTAAACAACAACAAGATTTTTTTGGATGACCAAGGTAGCCGCAGGGACAGGGGTTGGAGGCTGCTAGTAAAATAAATCTTGAGGGAAATCTCAAACTACCAGCCGCCCGCGAGATGGTAATAAATCCATCCTCCAAGGGTTGACGGAGTGACTCAAGAATATTTCTAGGAAACTCCGCTAGTTCGTCCATAAACAAAACTCCTCGATGAGCTAAAGAAATTTCCCCTGGACTCGGGATTGAACCACCGCCTATAAGACCAATCCGCGAAGTTGTGTGGTGAGGTGAACGAAATGGCCGATTGACAATAAAAAATTTTTCTTGAAGAAGACCGCTCACTGAATAGATTTTCGTCACCTCAAACACTTCTTTCTTTTCCATTGCCGGCAGAATTGAAGGAAAAGCACGGGCAAGAAAGGTTTTACCTGTTCCTGGCGGCCCTTTTAATAACACATTATGAAAACCGGCGCTGGCAATCTCCAAGGCCCGTTTAGCCATTTCTTGACCTTTAACATCCTCAAATAAATATTCATATTTTTCTTCTTTAACTAACTGATTAATTGGTTGATGAGGAAATGGGCTAAGGCGTCTATCACCATTGAGATGTAATATTAATTGGATGAGATTTTTTATCGGATAGATATTGATGCCATCAATTAATGAAGCTTCGTAAACATTACCCCAAGGAAGATAGATATTTTTAATCCTTTTTTCTTTAGCTAAAATAGTTATAGAAATAATTCCCGGCACGGTTCTTAACTCTCCTTCAAGAGAAAGTTCGCCAATAAACAAACTGTTGATGATCGAGTCTTTTTTTATATTCCCTGAAACGGTTAAGATACCAATGGTGATTGGCAAATCAAATCCAGCCCCGGTTTTTTGGATATCAGCCGGCGCTAAATTAACCGTAATCCTTGAGTCAGGCATTTCATAACCGACGTTGATAATCGCGGTTCTGACTCTTTCTTTGGCCTCATCAACTGACTTGCTAGGCAAACCAACAATGTTAAAATGAGGGAAACCTTTTTCCGCCACGTCAACCTCAACTTCAATCAACACACCGTCAAGACCAATGGTCGTTCCTGATAAAACCTTGGCTAACATATATATTAGTCCATAAAGTCGTAAAGTCATAAAGTCTATAAAGAAAAATACCTGCCTGCCAGCAGACAGGCTTTATGAACTTTAAAGACTTTATAAACTTTATAGACTCTTTTGTCAACGGACTATAGTCTACAAAAGGGGATGTTTTTAGCTTTGGAAAGGTAAATTTACTTATTTATATTGTTAATTGGAAAAAAATCAAGTATTATAAAAATATGAAAAAAGTTTTAACGATTTTATTATTGGTTATTGGTTATTTGTTATTTGTTATTCCCAGCCATGCTCTTACCTTTGATCTCATTGCACCATCAGAACAGCTGCAAAGAGGTCAAGAAGTAAAATTTACTGTCAATATTGATACGGAGAAACAATCATTTGCTTCAACCCAGATTGGCATGACTTATGACGAAGCGGTGCTTGAATACATTTCCACCTCTCCTGGTAATACTTTTACTACAATAAGCACTGATCCTCAAGGGAGCGGAAAACTAATTATTTCCGGTAGTTCATCCCAAGGATTTTCTGGATCTGACACTTATGCCTATGTCACCTTTAAAATTATTGCTCAATCTTCAGGATCAACCCAGGTCTGCGCTCTTTTTAATCCAGCGGTCACTCCTACTCCTACTATTCCTACTACTTCTACCACTCTTCCTTCACCAACCAGTCTGCCAAAATCTGGCTCAGTTGACAAAACTACCCAAGGAATTATTTCTGGTTTAATCTTTCTTACTCTGGCCTGCGCCGGACTGATTTTAGTAAAAAAAATATGAAAAGATTTTTTTTAAGTTTTTTTCTTGTTTTTTTAGTCTTTTTATTGTTGCCAATAACGACAACTTTGGCTCAACAGTCTTCGACTGAAATTCCTTATCAACTATGCGGTGTTTGTCCTCCAGAATTGGAAACGATCTATCAAACTAAAGGTGAACAATGCGCTACAGATTTTGACACCTTTAAAGCTAATCCAAAAACTAGCCATTTTTGGGTTGAAGATCCAGAAATTACCGCTCAAGGAAAAGCTAATGATCGTGCCCGCCAGTTTATCTACTGGGTGATGACAAACTCGGCGATTGATAATCATCCTGTTTTATACCAAATCTGGGGAACGACCAGGAATCTTGCCTATTTTCTCACTATTCTGACCGCGGCTTTATTGGGTTTGGGGATTATCATTGGTCAACGAACTAATTTTGACACCGGTGTTAAACTCTGGCCAGCCGTAACTCGAATTTTAATGTCTCTTCTTTTCATTTCTTTCTCTGCTTCATTGGTGATTACAATAATTCAACTATCGGAAATTTTAATGAAGTTTTTTATTGAAAATTTAGGAGGAAAAGATCTCTTTAATATATATTTCTCCGGTATCAGTCAAGAAAAAAATTATTTAGACTTTGTCGGTTGCCGCGATCTTAATTTTCGCGTCCAGGAAGCAGTAAAAACAGAGCTTTTTTTGCTGAAACTAACCAATATTAGCTATTACTTAATGGGAGGAATGCTTCTTTTAAGAAAAATAGTTCTCTGGTTTTTGCTTTTTGTTTCGCCTTTTTTAGCGATTTTAATGGCTTTTTCTTTTATCAAAAATGTCGGTTGGATTTGGATCGGTGTTTTTTTTCAATGGGTTTTTTATGGTCCATTATTAGCTTTGTTTTTAGGAGCGGTCGCTACTGTTTGGAAGGTCGGACTACCCTTTGTTTTTGACTTTTCCAGAACTGACACGGCTCAAGGTTATATCTATCCGACAGCGATTAATATTTTATATGGCGGACCAGCACAAAAGCTTTCTGCTTTAAATAATGGCAACTATATTGACACTTTTGCTGAATATATTATTACACTACTTATGCTTTGGGCAGTGACTATCTTTCCCTGGTGGCTTCTGAGAAATTTCCGTGACTACTGTTGTGAAGGAATTAACGCGATAAAAAATCTTCTCCTTAGCAGCTTTAATCCAGCTCGACCAGGCGGACCATCACCTAGCCCAGTTGCTCCTTCTCTAATTAGTAATTTTGGCGCGGTAAGGGAAATTCCCATTAAGGTTAAACTAGAAACAGTGGAAGAAATTAAAAAAGCTAAAACTGAAGAAATTGTCCGCTCCCTTGATATGCGAGCTTCAAAAATCACCGATGTGGCCCATTTTGAAACTAATAAAACCCTTTCAGAAACGGTGACAAAAAATATTAACTATTTAAAAAATCCCACTCAGGCAACGACCACTAATGAAAAACTTCATTATATGAATATCCGAACAGAGATAGCTAATCGAGCCACTAAAGCTGACCCGGTCGCTCGCCAGTTTTTAGGATCAATTATTACTCCTAAATTTGAAATGACTAGCCAAAAACAGAATATTTTAAAAACTATTCCAAAAACAGTTCCTATTACTCAAGTTATTTCTATTAAAGTAAAACTTCCTCAGGAAAAGGTCCAATTAATCTCTTCATCAGTTAGTCAATATGTTTCTACTAATATTAAATTAACTAATGATATTTTTCAAAAGACTGGCGTAGCGATAGAAAAAGTCCAACAGGTATTAAATCTCCTAGCACAAAAGATTAATAGTCCTATTAATCAGATTGTCGACCAAATTTCCCAAGAAACAAAAATAGATAAAGAAAAAGTCTCCACCATCATTAAAGAATTCGGTTTGATTGTGAAAACCGATTCTCAACTAACTGAAGAAGTGGCCAAAAAACAGGGAGTTGATAAAAAAGAGGTTGAGCAGGTTATCTCTGCTCAAGCGCCGCTTATTGCCGAGCCAGAAAAAAATATCGAACAAACAGTGATTGTCCCTTCAACAGTTTCCATAGACGAATATGAACAGGTAAAAAAAATGTGGATTAATCATTATGAAAAAGGCGAGATACCAGTGACCGAAAATATTAAAACTCGAAATCAATGGGTTGATCAAGATATTACTTTAATTATTAATACTTTAAATAAACTTCTCTCTGATAAAGAAGAGATGAAACAACAAGGGTTGGATGAAGTGGGTTTCATTTTACCAATTTTTATGGTAAACAATCTTGATGGCGAACAGTTAATTACCTATTTAAAAGCTAAGGTTGAGGCGGCTAAGCAGGTTAAAGAACTAGGGGAAAAAGAAAAAGAAATTACCCAAAAATTAAAAGCTAAAAGTGAAGAAGAGCTAATTGATGTGTTTAAACCAAAGAAAAAAGAAGCAGGAAAAACAATGGAAATGAAGGAAGAATTGAAAATTGAAAATTGAAAATTTCAAATTATCAATGGTTGTTTACCAAACTTCGTTAGAACATCAATTTGCTTATTTTCTTTTACTAAAATCGTATCCTCAATCCTCATTCCCCATTTTCCCTCATTATAAACTCCGGGTTCGATGGTAAAAATTTGGTTTTGCTGTAAGGTATCAATTGAAGTCTGAGAAATTTTCGGATACTCATGAACTTGTAAACCAACACCATGGCCGGTGGAATGAGGATAAGAATAGCTATTAGTTAGTTGCTGGCGGCAAAAAGAATCAAGATTTTTACAGATTGTTTCATTGCTAAATTGTTTTATTGTTTTTTGTTGAGCAGATAACAGTTTTTGATAGATATTTAAAACTTCATTATTTGGTTTACCGACGAAAATCATTCTGGTGATGTCCGAACAGTAATCTTGGTATTTAGCGCCAAAGTCAATAAGAATTACTGAGCCATTTTTTACTTTTTTATTATTGCCTGACCTGGTGTTGTAATGGGGAACGCTGGAGTTTTCATCAATAGCAATGATCGGATAAAAAGCCAGATCGTAATTTTTTTCTTTGAGCCAAAACTCGATTTTAAAAGCAATTTCTTTTTCTGAAGAACCGATTTTAATTGTTTTAACAACATCTTCTAAACACTTATCAGCTATCTGACAGGCCTTTCTTATCTTCTCAATTTCAAATTTATCTTTTATTTCCCGTTGTTTAATAATTAATTTTTCCGTTGGGACAATCTCAACACTCTTTAATTCCTGTTTTAATTTATTAAATTCATTCAGTTTTAAATCATCTCCCTCAACTCCCAAATTCTTTATCTTTTCCTCAACAACGATTTCTTGTAAATGTTTTATTAATCCTTTTTCAGTTGTTATTAATTTCTCAACAAACACGTCATCCTCCGACTTGATCGAAGGATCCAGTTTTCTAGATTCCCGCCTTCGCGGGAATGACAAATAACGAGAGTCACTAAAAAGATAGTATTTTTTCGTGGTTATTAATAGCCACCCTTCTCTTTCGTTCTCAGTCAGAGTTTTAAATCCCGAAAGATAAAGAACATTGTAAAAATTACTCACCAAAAACCCGTCAAGATTTTTTTCCTGCAAGATTTTTCGAAGTTTTTCAATTCGTAACAGCAACATAATTATTAATTTTAACATACAAGTTGACTTTAAAATATTAATGTTATAACATCGTTATAACATTATCAGTTTTTAAACAAATGAAAACGCAAAAAATTATCAAGGTTGGAAATTCTAAAGGAGTAATTCTTCCGACAGATTTTATTAAATCAGTCAGATTGAAAGCAGGAGACAAACTTGAAGTAATGTATAACAAAACTTATCATGTAATATTTATGACACCAGAAAAACATAAAAGTAAAATTACTAAACAGTTTGAATTTTTTACTTGGTTGGAAGAATATACTGAAAAATACAAAGATCTGCTAAAAGAATTAGCTAAGTACTAATAAAATTTCCTTTTGGCTGAAAAAACATGCAAGAAAGATAAAAAGATAGATTATAATTTAATTTTCTCCTTTTAAAATTACTGTGGAAATGGAAAATAGAAGTAGCATTCCACCAATAACAGTTAAAGTTGTGGGTACTTCTTTGAAGAAAATAAAAGCAAACAAAATCCCAAATAATAACTCTGACAGTAAAATAAGACTTCCTGCCGTAGCTTTAAAATATTCAAAACCTTTGGTCATTGTCAACCAAGCAAGAAAATTATCGACACCAAATATCAAAGTAGTTATCCAAGTTTTAAGGGAGAGGTGATTTATTCCTCCTTTGAAATATAGATTCTTTTCAAAGATAATGCTTAAAATTCCCAATGTGATAACTCCAATAAAAGTATTTGACAGCATCAAAAATGCGGACGAATAACTATACAATTTTTTCCTCAAGATTAAGTAAACCGCCTGTCCAAGGGCGGCTAAGATTGCAAAAAAGCCTCCAATTTTC
>PFRZ01000003.1:11870-12104 GCA_002788805.1 Candidatus Roizmanbacteria bacterium CG_4_9_14_0_2_um_filter_35_15
GTGACAGTCCAATTACGTAGATGATTAGGGGCTCGAGATTGCGTTTCTAATGACTGGATTTTCTGCCCAGATTTGCCGAATCGATTAAACCATTTGTAGAAACATTGTCGGGAAATATTAAAATGTTTAGTTGTAAAAACAACATTTTCTTTACTGACTGCATAATAGAAGATGATCCATTCTAAACGACGCAGACCTTCAGCGGAGAGATTGATCGTCTTAGCAACATTGCGC
>PFRZ01000059.1 GCA_002788805.1 Candidatus Roizmanbacteria bacterium CG_4_9_14_0_2_um_filter_35_15
AAGAACTTTGAAAAACATAGAAGAATTTTTAAAACGAAGGAAAACATAATCAAATATGTTGAAGAAGCAAAGAAACAATTTAAGACCTTCCTTTCAAGTAAATATTCCAAAACAGAACCCATGGTAACAGAAGATTTCCCGAGATATTTATACAGTAATGAACTAGAACTAGGCGGAAAATTTGACCGGGTTGATTTAGTTGATGATAAATTAGTTTTGATTGATTATAAAACCGGGAAATATAAAGAAAACAAACAAGAAGATAATCAATTTCAACTCGACTTTTATGAATATTTGCTCTCCAAGATTTACCCAAAATTTAAAACGGCTAAAAAAGTTCTTTTTTATTTAAAGGAAAACAAGATAGCAGAAGAAAAAAACAATAAAGATTTAAACAAAGTTGAAGAAAAGATTTTAAATTATGCCGACGTAATAAAAAATGATAAAGAATTTAAACCCAAAAGGAATTCTCTATGTAACTATTGTGGTTACCAAGAGATTTGCCCATTGTTTAGGAATAAACCCGTAGGGTGACGAAGCCAATCTTCAAAATTTGACCCCTTTTTTTATAATTTTTTATTGGCTATAATCAAATTATGGCTAAGAATTTTACAGCAATTGATGATCTGGTGAAAAAACTTAAAAAAGAAAACAGGGCTGTTAGTCTGCATAAAGAGGCGGAGCCGGTGGCCGCGGAAAAATTTGAAATAAAAGAAGTAGTTGAACATAAAGCCGAAGAAGAAGTTAGGCCCTATATTTCTCCCCGCCAGGATACGATTGAACTACCGCCTGATCTGAAAAAAATGGGGCTGCAGCCAACGTCATCAACCCAGTTTTCCTCATATCAAAACATCACACTACCAATCCCTGACGAAAAGATTGTTGTCGGTTTGCACGCGCCTATTACCTCGTCAATCAGATGGCTGGCAACCTTGGCGGTTTATCTCTTGGCGAGAGTTCATTTAGGACTGAAAGTTGTTCATGGAAAGGTAATTAGAGTCTTAAGAAGTTAGCTCATGGTTTTATTTATTTCTCGGAGAAATCCTTCTTTGCTGTGGCCGCCAACAAACTGGGAGACCATCTTTCCTTCCTTAAAAACAACAAAGGTGGGGATGGAAAAAATCTGGTATTGACTGGTTAATTCGGGATTTTCATCAACGTTGACCTTGACAAACTTCATCTCTTTTTTTTCCTTAGCCAGTTCCTCAAGAATCGGCCCAGTCATCTTGCAAGGACCGCACCAGTCAGCATAAAAGTCAACGAAGACTATCCCTTTTTGATCTAAAACTTCAGCTTGAAAACTGTCTTTATTTATCTGGGTCACTGACATATTATTTAAAAATAACAATCAATCATAATCCTATTTTTTTTCTTCGTCAACCCCAATTTTTATCTTTTTTCGATGTTATACAATGGTCCGACGATTTGGATGTTGGCCGGCGCCCGAAGATTGAAAAAGTTTTTAAATTCCGCACCGTCAAAACTAACACTGCCGCTATCGCCGGAAAAATTAATTGAACTGGTTTTCCCATAAGAAAAGTCAGCTCCAACACTGCCAGAATCGATTCGGTTAAAATAACTGATGTTTCGGTTTTTCAACTCCTGTTTGACTTTGTCCTGATTCCAGACCTCGCCTCCATATGGATGAGGTTTATCTACTTGATAAAGATGCTCTTGGGTGGAAGAATCAGCCCTAGCTAGTAAAACCACATTAACCATATCCGCTAACTCTTCCGTCTTTAACCAGGCGGTTTTGTTATATTCGCTTCTTGAACCCCAGTCGCAGTAAAACCAGGGCGACTCGCGGTCATAAGCTTTTGAAGAAAGATCGGAAAAACTTCCCACTGATCCATCAAAGTCATTCGCATGTTTGGTCCAGGAAGTATCTGACCAGCCAATTTCTGACGACTTGAGAATATAGCCGCCATGAGTTGAGGAATACCAAGCTTTAATAGGAGATCCTCCTTGCACCATTACCCAGCCGGCTGTGTCGTTGACCGCTTGTTCCCATGCTCCTCCTTTTGGATCGGAATGAAACACTTGACACTGTTCAGTGGCGCAGATTGATCCGCTTCCATTATTGGTATATGCCAAAGCATAAGAGCGGGAGGCGATCGCTTGAGCTTTAAGAGAGGCCATTCCGTCAGCCCCCCAGCTTTCCGGAACTTCATAAATCCTTTTTACATAGTCTTCGATGTTATAACTGCCGTAGCCGTTAACATTAATATTAATGCTTTTATCATAGTCTTTTTTTAGCTCAAAGTTGTCATAATAGGCTCGCAAAATCTCCTCTTCGTTTTGGCCGGCCTTGGCTCTTCCATAAGCGCCGAACTGGTTCATGCCCACCCGATTGGGGACGCCATAGGTAAAAAAGGCAAAACGCGGAGAAAATCCCGGATCGCGGCCATTGGTTAAGTCGCTATCGCATCTGCCTAAGGAAGCGGCTGACCGGGAAATTCCTAGGGCGGCTAACCGTTCGGAGATTAACTGTTGCTGGCGGGTAGACAGCTGGGCGATCTTTGACCGCGTCTGACTGATCTGTGATGATAAAACCTTTGACTGGGTGTCAACTTCTTGTTTCACATAGGTCAACTGGTTTTTTTCCGTGGTCAGACTGGCTTTTATCTCCTCAAGATTTTTAATGTATAAAACCACCTTGATAATGGTGTTTTTGTCTTCGTTGACCAAAGACCGCTGGTAGGAAAACTTGCGGAAAGAGTCAGAAAGATTATCAGCCACCAGCATTGATAACAGGGTCAAGGACGACTGCTGAATATTTTTGTAATAAGACTTTGACCGTTCATTAAGAAGGTTTTTTTGATAGGCGAGAGCCTGTTCGCCTTTTTTAACCTGGTTTTCTTTTTCAACAATCTCTATCTCCAGTTGGCTGACCTGATTTTTAATCTGATTAAGTCTTGTTGTTAGCTCTTGATAGTTGGCTTCTTTGGAAGACAGATCTTTTTTTAATGTTTCCAGTTCTTTAGTAATATCTTCCAGCTCATCAGCCCGGACAAAAAAAATAGGCAAAATTAAGGCTGTTAATAAAAAGAAAATAATCAGTTTTTTCATACATGATTTGTTATTTCTGTATTTAATTATTATACTTTTTTTATGAAACGCTTTTTTCTTTTATTTGTCGTTTGTTATTTGTTCCTTGTTATTTGTCCCTTGGTAGTTGCTCAAGCTCCAACACCATCAGAAACACCTATTGGTGGGGATCGTTATGCCGCCTGCGATCTCTGCGGCTACTGTCCGCCTAACACTCTACCTTCGTCTTGGGAAAAATGCCGGCAATGTCTTTATCCTGACGCCTCAACCGACCCAGGCGCTCAAGACACTTTAAAGGTTGACGCTGATACTAATCAAGCAATTAGCCCTTATCCTGGTCGCCAGTATACCTTTTTAGGCTGCATCTCAACTGAGGCTGGTTTTTCTCAAGAAGGAGGAGTTAGTAGTGTCACCCAAAAACTTTTAAATATCGTCTTTTCTATAGCTGGCGGGATTGCTTTTCTTTATTTTTTATACGGCTCGTTTGTTATCGCCGCTTCACAGTCAGATCCAGAAAGGTTAAATTATGGAAAAAGAGTTGTCTGGGGAGCAATTATTGGTCTGGTTTTTTGTTTGACCTCGGTCTTGATTGTTAACTTCATCGCTGGACAGGTGTTGAAGATACCTGGATTCGGGAGTTAATTTTTCCTTCCTATTTTCCTTAAGAAGCTTCCAGCCAAAACCCCAGCTAACAAGGTAGGAATAAAAATTACCGGTAAACCGGTTGAGGGAATTTGAGAAGTGCTCATGGTTTTTCCGCTGGTATTATAACTGCCATAATTATTGGTACTGGTTGTTTGTCCGCTAGGAATCTTTACCGTAGAAATTGGAGTGGGTGAAGGAGAAACTTTGGGAGTCGGTGTTGCTCCTTTAGAAACAGAGGTTTTAATTTTACTAAGATTTAATTTGCCAGTGATAACAGCGAAAAAGACAAGAACCACAACTAGCCCTAAGATAAAAGAAATCACCTTATTAAAACTGTCCATATGTTATATATTATACCATACACTATCCTATAGTCAACATTGGTTTGACTTTTTGGAAAAAAAGAGGGAAAATCAAAATATGGATAAAAACCCCCAGGTAGTTTACCAGTGGCGAGCGCCGCTTCGACCATACAAAAGAAGATCAGCTCTTATTCTTCGTTTTTATCTGGCCGTTGCCTTTTTACTTTCTGCTATTGTGTTTTTTTTCGGTGATAAAATCCTTATTATTCCCATCTGGGCTTTGGTCTTTCTTTTTTATGTCCTAACAATCACTCCGCCACCAGAAGTAGACAACAAAGTCACTACTTTTGGTATTGAAGCAGCTGGGGTAACGGCGCGGTTTGAGATGCTTTCCCATTTTTACTTTGGCAAAAGATTTGGCTTTTATACTCTAACCGTTGTCAGTCAACCGCCTTACTTTTACCATTTTTATCTGGTCGTTCCCAGTGAAGAAATAAAAAACAATCTTGTGAAGATTTTGTCAAATCATCTTATTTATCAGGAAAAACCCCAAAAAACAATCACTGACAAAATGCTTGATTTTTTATCCTCTCTTATGCCTGACGACGAGATAGAAGCTCGTCCAGCCTCTGTTTAAAAGAAGAAGGAAGGATTTCTTTAACGCCAAAAACCCGGCCCCATTTTATTACTCCTTCATCGGTGGAAACTAAAAAACCATCTATCTCTTTAGCTAAAACAATTAGATCTAAATCAGTAACGCTATCTAAAAAACCAAACCGCGTCGCTTGGCGATAACGTTCGCGAAAGCTTTTGATAAACTTACCAATTGCTATCTGGAAGTCTTTTTTTAAGCCGGGTTTTTTCCCCGCTAACTGATTGACTGCCGCTTCGATCTCCTCCTCGGCGATGTTTAAGCCGCGATAACTTCTGGCGCGGATGTCGCCAATCAGTTGATAAAAAACACTGGCAGGAAAGTTAACCTGAGAAATCTCCGGAGACTTAACTGTCACCACCGATAAAAACTCTTTGATAAATGGTTGATTTTTATCATCAAAAAAGCTGAGGTACTCGTCAACTGCTTTTGGCGGCAGAAAAAACTCGACCTTTTTTTCTTTTTTAAGAGTTCTTATTATTTTGGTAAGGTTTATGGTTACTTCCTCGGTTTTTTTCCCAAGCCCCAAACCCGCCTCCATGTTAAAAAACAAATTGGTATCGAGAATAAAGTTATCCATATAACTAGTTTATCAAGTTTATAAAGTTTTTAAAGTTTAATAAAGCGTTTTTTCTTTATAAACCTTATAACTTTACGAACTTTATGAACTCACTCCTGTATTCTCACAGGCATGATAATGTGAAGAAAGTTTTTCAGGTTTTCGCTGCGAAAGACTGCTGGTGCGTCGCTTCGTAAAAGCTCGATGATTATCTTTTTTGAACTGATGTTATTTAAAAAATCAATTAAAAACTTAAAATTAAAGGCAATTTTTTGCGGTTCGCCGGTAATCTCTGCCTCAAGATAGTCAACGTTTTCTTTGCCTTCTCCTGTTTTTGGAGTCAGTTGAATCTCGTCTTTTTCTGTTTTGAGAATAATCACGTTGGAAAACTCACGGGCAAAGATCGAAGTTAGCTTAACCTTTCTTAAAAGCTCGGACCGATCCAAAACAATGGTTGTTTTCTTTTCTGAAGGGATAACCTTTTCATAAGGGGGATATTCTCCCTCAATTAAACGGGAATAAAACTCGTGGTCAGCTAAATAAAAAACAATCAGTTTTTCTTCATTGGAATAGCTAAAAGAGATTTCTTCTTCTTCTTTAATCATCTTTAAGATCTCGGCTAAAAAACCGCCAGGGATAATTGAGGAAGGGAAAGAAGTCTCTTTTTTAACTGTTAATAGTGATAGACGAAAACCATCGGTGGCAACAAGCTGCATCTCTTCTCCTTGGGAAACAAAATTAATACCAGTTAAAATCGGCCTGGTTTCATCAGAAGAGGTAGAAAATAAAACTAGGGGAAAGGTTTCTTTTAAAAAACTGGTTTTTATCTTTTGTTTTTCACTGGTTATTTTCGGAGGAAGAGGAAAGTCGCTTTTAGAAAAAAGAGGGAAGTCTCCTCTGGTTTTTTCTTGGCTGATAATAATTTCTTTTTCTTTAATGTCAATCTCTATTTTACCTGAGTTTAACAAGCTTAAAAATTCAGTAATCTTTCTTGGTTCAATTACTATTTCAAACTGAGAGCTGTTTTCTACTTTAAGGCTGGTGTGGTAAAAATAGTTAAGATTAGTTGAATAAAGATGAATCATGTTTTTTTCTCCTTTTAGGTAAACTCCCTGTAAAGAGGTTGCGGAGGAAAGTTTAGCTGATGTAAACTTTGAAGCCAGGTTTAATCTTTCTAAAAAAATATCTTTTAATAAAGTGATTTTCATATAGTTATTAATAAATAGTAGTCATAGAGATTGTGTATAAGTGTATAAAAAAAGAGGAGGGTTTTCAAGACAGAATAAATGACATTTTTTTCCTGTGAAAAACTAGTGGATATCATGTTGATGACTCTAGGGTTTGGATGATATTATCAACGTCTTTTTTAAAATTAACGTCTTTCATAAGCAAGGAAGAGATTTTTTTTTCTGCGTGAAGAACTGTTGTGTGATCCTTCTTTTTTAAAATATGGGCAATTTCCATCAGTTTTAAACCAAGCTCTTTTTGCAAAAGATACATGGTTATCTGTCGAGGAAGAACAATCGACTCAACCCGACTGGGACCTTTAAGGTGTGACTGCCTGACATTAAAATAAGTACAAACAGCCTTAATCACTTCTTGAGGTGTTAGTCTTTTTTTCTCCTTTTCTTTTTGCTGATTGTTAAAAAAAAACTCCACCGCTTCCAGATCAATCTTTTCTTTTTTACCGATAACCTTGGCGTAAGCAGAAAGGAGAGTTCCTTCAAGCTCTCTTGAGTCAGTGATTCTTTCAGCAATGATTTTTGCCGCTTCAATATCAATAGTAATATTCTTTTCCTTGGCTTTAATTAATAAAATGGCGCTGCGCAGTTCAAAATCAGGTGGCTGGATGTCAACAATTAATCCTCCGGAAAAACGGGATCTCAGCCGATCTTCAAGATTTTTAATAGCAGAAGGCGGCCTGTCTGAGGTTAAGATAATCTGACCACCAGAGGAGATAATTGAGTTAAAGGTATGAAAAAACTCTTCTTGGATATGGGTTTTACCGGCAATAAACTGAATATCATCAACAATTAACAAACTTAAATAACGATACTTTTTCCGGAAGCGGCCAGTTGATTTCCCCCTAATCGACTCAATTAACTCGTTAGTAAAGTTGTCACCCGGGCAAAAATTGACTTTTTTTGTTTTATCTTTTTCAAGAATTTTTTTGGCAATCGCCTGGGCTAAATGGGTTTTGCCAACGCCAACTCCGCCGTAAAGAAAAAGCGGGTTGTAGGCAGTGCCTAGATTGTTTACCACTGCCTGGCTGGCCGCATAGGCGACCTGATTAGTAGGAGAGACAGCGAAGTTGTCAAAACTGTACTTTTTACTTAGGCCGGCCTTGATAAAAACATCTTCGTTTGACGGCTCAAAAGACAAAAGAGGAGACTCAGTCTTTTTTTTAGTTTTTGGCGCAATCATAAACTCAGCTGTGATTTTTTTTTGCAGCTGAGAAGAGAGTTCTTTTTCGATTTCCAAAACTCTTTTTTCTAAAAAAGACTTGACTCCTTGACTACTACAACTTAAAACAATCTTTTCTTCAGTCAGTTCTATTGGCGTTAATTGTTTTAAAACAGAGTAGAGAACAGGATTATCAGCCTGGTTTTTTTCCAGTTTAATTAAAAAACCGTTCCAGAGAGAAGATAAGAAAGACATAAATAATTGATGTGGATAACTTGTCCACAAATAATAAACAAATCCACAAAGGAAGTCAAGGGGGAAACTCAATGATTAAATAAACAAATAAAGAAATAAGCAAATAAATGAGGGACAGCCTCATTTATTTATTTAATTATTTACTTATTCTGACATTATGAAGGTTTACAGTTCGCCTAGGCCTTCCTTCTTCTGCACCTCTTCTTTGACGAGGTTGAGGAAGCGTTCAGTAGAAGACAGTCTTCGATGGCCAACCAATTTGGCGATATATTCAATTGAGGTACCGTTTCTTAATTGGTGGGCGATAAAGGTATTTCTGAGATCGTTAACAGTGGCGTTTTCTATTCCTATTTCGCGAAAACAGCGGGAAATAATCTGGCGGATATTTCTGATAAGAAGCGAATGGCCGGTTCGGGTGATAAAAAGATGGTCGTCTTTTGAGCTCGGTCTGACTTTAAAATAGTTATCAACGGCTTTTTTTACCACTTTATTAAGAGGAATGTTTCTTTCCGGAGTTTTGCCATAAGAACGAATAAAAAGCGAGGCGTCTTTAATATCATTAATTCTAATATTGGCTAGTTCACCGATTTTTACACCGGTTTGGAGAAGAATTTCGACCAGTGCATAGGTCCTTAGATCTTCCCGAGCAAAGTCTCTTAAGGCGCGGTATTCTAATTTAGTAAAGATACGAGGAGGAGAGGAAACATATTTAGGATGAGAAACATCAAGTGAAGGATTTTGACTAATCACTCCCTCTTGTTTTAGAAAACGAAAGAAAGTTCTAATTGAGTTAAGCTTTCTTGAAGCAGATTTTTTTGTATAGTTTTCCGATAAAAGTTTATTAATAAAACCATCAATAGTTTCTTTTTTTACCTCTCGGATATCGGCGATTTCTTGACTGGTGAGATAGCCGACAAACTGCTCAAGATCTTTTTTATAGGCCACAATGGTAAAAGATGATTTTTCTTGGCTTTGAAGATTTTTAATAAATCTTTCAGCAAGAGATGGTAATAGAACATTATCCATAACGCCCTATAATATATCATAAGGGGAAATTAAATTCAAGCGCTCTTGCGAAAACTGGTTTGATTTGTTATATTATTAACTTAACTTTAGAAAAAAAGGAGAACCAGATCGATGACCAAAAAAACTACTAACATCATGCAAGAGCTGCTTAAAAAACAAAAGCCAGCTTCATTAAAAAAAGGAGCCGAGATTAAAGCAAAAATTGTCTCTTTGTCAAAAAAAGGGATTGTTTTTGATATTGGCGCCAAAGCCCATGCAGTTTTAGGCGAACTGGAGATTAGAGAAGTTTCTACCTATTTACCATACTTAAAAGAAGGAGACACGATCGCTGTTCGCATTATCTCCGAAGAGTCGAAAAATGGATTTCCCGTCGTCTCTTTGCGCAAGTTTTTTGATAAAGGCAAATGGGAGATTTTAGCTGAGAAAAAAGACAAAGAAGAAGAGATTGAAGTTCTCTGTGGTGAATATGGAAAAGGAGGGGTGTTTGTTGACTTTATGGGAATAAGAGGAGTGATTCCAAAAATTCAGCTAACAGAGCCCTTTATTAGTCATCCGGAAAAACTAGAAAAACAAAAGATTAAAGTAAAAATTCTTGAAGTGGACAAGCTGAAGAATCGACTGGTGGTTTCCCAAAAGGCGGCCGTCTTAAAAATTTCTCAAAAAGAGCTAAAGAAAAAGTTTGCCGCGGTAAAAACTGGAAAAATCTATAAGGCAAAAGTTTTAGGCGCTTCTGGGTTTGGGATTTTTTGTGAGGTAGAGGGGGTTGAGGGCTTAATTCATATTTCGGAAATTTCTTGGGAAAAGGTCTCCAATGCTGCTAACTATGTGACCACCGGAGAAACAATTAATGTCTATGTGGTGGAAAAAAACGAGACCGATCTAAAACTTAATCTTTCTTTAAAAAGACTAACCACTGATCCATGGGAAAAGATCGAAAAAAAATATCCCAAAGAAAAGGAAATAGAAGGAGAAGTGATCCGTAAA
>PFRZ01000053.1 GCA_002788805.1 Candidatus Roizmanbacteria bacterium CG_4_9_14_0_2_um_filter_35_15
CTTCTCCGTGTAATAATGGACTATCAGTTTTCCAACTTAAAGATTCAACAGCATGACCAATTGTGTGGCCGAAATTAAGAACTTTACGGAGGCCACTCTCTTTAGGATCTTGTTTTACAATTGCAGACTTAATTTTTATAGAACCTTTAATTATTTTTACCAATTCATCTTCGTTAAATTCTTCCGGTTTTTTTGAGGTAACAAAGTTAAAGTATTCACGTCCGGAGATAACTCCGTGTTTAATAATCTCTCCAAAGGCCGATACAAATTCCCGCTTCGGTAAGGTTTTTAAAGTTTCAACGTCAATAATTGTTCCAATAGGATTTTTAAAAACTCCTATTCCATTTTTTATTTCCTCAAAATCAATCCCTGTCTTTCCACCAATTGAGGCATCAACCTGAGCTAAAAGAGTCGTTGGAATATTTAAAAACTCTATTCCTCTCATAAAAGTCGAGGCGCTAAATCCACCAATATCACAAATCACGCCTCCACCCAAATTTATAAGAAGAGATTTTCTATCAAGACCAAAATCAAACATTTTTTTCCAGATATTTTTTACTGTCTTGATATTTTTTTCTTTTTCTCCTGGTTGAATGATTATCTCTGATGTCTTTTTTTTCAAGGATTTTTTTAACGGCAATAACCAGTGTTTAGCCACATTAGTATCGGTTAAAATAGCAAGTTTGGAAAATCGGCTAAAATCAAACAGCTGATTAATTTTTGACAAGAAATTGTTTCCAATAAAAATTTTTTCCATATGATTAAAATATTTTTAACAACCGATCAAACTGAGAAAAATTCAACTGTTGTTTTTTATCTGTTTTTGCCTTTTCTGGGTTCGGATGCACCTCAACCATCATCCCATCAAAATTATATTTTCGTGACTCCTTCACCACTTTAAAAACATTAGGTACGCTACCGCCACTGTGTGATGGATCGATAATCATCAATAAACCGGTTCGTTTTTTTACTCTCATTGCCATTTCATAATCTGGGATATTGCGCATATTATGAGGATTTTCTCCTCCATTAGGTGAAAATCCTCGGTGACAGAGAATAACTCTATTAGGCGAGATCCCAGAACTTAAAACATGGCAAACTATTCCCAGCCAATGATCTTCATCAAGCCAGGGCTGATTTTTTATCAGTAATTTAACTTGGCTGGGTGCTTCTTTTTTAATTCTTAGGCTGATTAATCTTTGAATCTGATGATTTTGGTTGCGGCTACCAAGCCAAAAAAGAATTTTTCTAGGATCGCCTTTTTTGGCAATAGCTTTTATGACTTGATTTACCTGTTCTGGAAATAAAACTTCGCTGGCAATGATTAAACCTATTTTTGTTGCTTCAGCTAACCAAGAAATACCTCTTTCTCCTACTCCATCAAAGCCAGGGTTTGTTCGCGGCTTCCAAAGACTGGCCCGCATGATCTTAATGCCTCTTTTTTTCAATTCTTTGGCAGAATTAATAACCTGTTCTTGTGATTCGGCCGCGCAAGGCCCGGCGATGATGATTTTATTGGTTTTTTTTAACATATTTAATAAAAATAACTTTTAAAAATAAACCCCGCTTGTGGCGGGGTCTGTAGTTTTTTAATGTTTTAAATCATTAAAATATCTCCCGCCTAAAGCGGATAAAAATAGAAATAAAATGAAAATGATTTAGTTTTTATATCCATATAACAAATGAGCCCGCCTCTCGGCGGGTATGATTTTTAATTTTATTCTACAAATCAACAACCGCCGGCTTGACGGGTAAAATAAAAATAAAAATTTTTATTGCTCAAATTTTTCATAAGATAAGTAATATTATACTCCGGAAAATTTCAAAATCAACCGCAAATTTATTCATCTCGTTTCTATTTTTACATGAGTGAATAACAGAAGTTACGCACCCCGCTGTCATTCAGAGCGAAGTGAAGCGGAGTCGAGGAACCTTACAAAAGATCCCTCCACTCACGGAGTTTACCCTGAGTGAAATCGAAGGGTTCGGTCGGGATGACAATCTAAGCCAGAGTTAAATGCGTAAGTCCTGTTATTTAAGTAGACAAAAAAAGTATTTAATATTCAAGACCAATATTTTTCCTAGCCTTAGCTTGGTCTTCTAGAGACTCATAGCCATGTTCTATACCTGCGTATCGTCTTTCTGTATCATACCGCACAGCGTCTAAATGAGAAGGACTTAATGCACACTCGAGGCATTGAATTGCTTGGCGAGCTTCAATGGGAAACATAATAACGCTATTTTATTTCTACTTCTTCTTTTTGTCAAGAAGCACTGGAGTTTGAAAGAGTTCACGAGTCTTGACACGGATTGTCATTGACTGGATCCCCGTCTTCACGGGGATGACACAAAATAATAGTTGATGTACTGTGATATGGTTTTGTCAAAGATCCTGAACTCTTACAAAAAATGTATATTTTTGACTTTTTCAAAAGTATATTATATAATTCCCGTCAGTAGTTTTTTTAATATATGGCAGTAGCACCAACTGAATTACTAGAATTAGCAAAAAATCGTAGACCTATCGAGTCAGTCTCTCCACCAGAACAAAAGCCAAATTCTGCTTTAGATTCACTACAACAACATGGGACTTATCTTCTTGAACAACAACCAGACAGATTGGAACACGTCTGCCATCCTAGCGGAAGAGACGCTACAGGGCCAATTGATCATGCTTTGTCACACGGAATATATGATATTATTACTAATGAAGAAGGTAAAATAGTAAATGTATTTATAGACTTTACCAGCCATTGGTTTACCTCAATCTTAGATAGATTCAAACATGCTAATTTAAACGATCCTTATTATCTCTGGCTACTTGGCGTTCTTGCTCAAGAAAAAGGAACTCCAACAGAAAATGTTTCCTGGATAGAAATGGCATTTGTTGATATAATGCAGTCTTTTTTCACTAAAGAAGAAGTAGAAAAAGATAACTTTGTTGTTCTCCCTGTCAGTACGGGAAGCTTGGGAGTGACAGATGCGATTGATACAGCTAAAGGTTTAATTTCGGAAAAATATCTGTTAAAAGACAGGGAAAATGGATTATTTACTAATCATCTCAAAGGAATAGCATTTGAAAGTGGTTTTCATGGTAGAGTTGATGATGCGGCAGAAGCCACTGCAAACCAAGCTAAAACCGGTCATAAATGGCAGGGAAATGTCGAACATGTTTTTACACCGACTGTAGAATATAATCTTGATGGCTCTATAAATGAAGAGTTAACAAAACGAAGAAAACAAATATCCTTCGAAGAATTGGAAAAGTATTTGGTAAAAGACGAATATGCTTATTTAATCGTCGAGTATCCTATTCAGGCAGAAGGCGGGGTCAATATATTTGACAAACAAACATTAATAGAAATTTCTGATCTTTGTAAAAAATACGGAAAGCTTCTTATTGTTGATGATGTTCAGATGGGAGGAAGAACATGGACGGTAGAAGAAGATTTTGTCAGCCCGTTTGCCGAAGAAGTGATTGAACTGGCTGATATTGTTACTTTCGGAAAAGTATTTCATGCTAACGGAAGCGTTTATAATTTAAAAAATATAAAGGAAAAAGGATTAAGCCCCAAATATATTAAAGATCATGCTTTACATTATGGCGGAACTCATACCTCTGACTTTGCCAACATGTTATCAGGAGCAATGATAATGAAAACAATAATGGAAGAAGAATTATGGAAAAACGCTTTAGATAAAACTGATGAGATATATCAAGCAATAAAGAATCTATCGAGTGTATTTCCCGAATTAATTAATACCGTAAGAAAAGCGGATAACACCGCTTACATGGCCTGGAGTTTTAAGGATCAAGCAACAAGAGATAAATTTAAAAAATTTATGTTTGATAATGAATATATAAAATTACTTACTGCTGGTGAAACATCTATTAGATTTGCTCCGCCGGCTGATATGGATAATGATGAAGTCGCTGGTCTTATGGGTGCGATTGAAAGACAAATGGTAAATTTGTAATTTTTTTCTTCTTAAAAAAGTGTATACTACTCCGCTTTGATTATGCAACTTTTTTGGTATATACCAACCATAGCTTTCAAATGAGAGTTTAAATATTAATATTACAGTCAAAGCGATAATTTAAAATCAAAGCTTCGTTAGGTATAATCCCTTGCAATTTGAAAGCAGAGGGGTATAAACTAAAGTTATGCTTATCAAACCTGATCAAAAATTAATTGATAGTCTCTACGTCAAAAACTACGAAAAACTTTATAAAGAGTCGATTGAAAACCCTGAGAGCTTCTGGGAAAAAATTGCCAAGGAACTTTTCTGGTTTAAACCCTGGAATAAAGTCTTAGACTGGAAATGGCCATATGCCCGTTGGTTTACTGGCGGACAGACCAACATCGTTGCTAACTGTCTTGACCGCCACTTAGGAACTTTAAAAAATGATACAACTCTTGTGCGGCCGTCACAAAGTGGTAATGGTCAAGCAGATAAAATTGCTTTAATCTGGGTCGGCCAGGATATGAGCGAACGCAAATTCACCTACCGCCAACTAAACGAGGAAGTCTGCAAATTTGCCAACGGCCTAAAATCTTTAGGTCTAAAAAAAGGCGACCATGTCACTATCTATCTTCCCCGTGTTCCTGAACAGGATATTGCCATGCTTGCTTGCGCCAAGATCGGCCTGGTCCACTCGGTCGTCTTTTCCGGATTTTCCATTGACGCTTTAAAAAACCGGATTGAAGACGCCCAGTCAAAAGCGGTTATTACCACTGACTGGTATCCTTATAAAGAAAAAACTTTAACACCGATAAAAAATGTTGAGGAAGTTTTGAAAGAAAATAAAACTGTTAAACATGTAATTGTTGTAAAAAGAATTGAGGGAGCGAAGATGCCTGTTTCGAACGACTTGGGAGGTGCGCAGCGAAGCGAGCACGCCCACGAAGTGAGAAACACGGTATCAAGCGACCAAAATTCGCAATGCTATCACTGGTGGCATGACTTAGTCGCCAAGCAAGATACCATCTGTCCAACCGAAGTCATGGAAGCAACCGATCCTTTATATATTTTGTACACATCAGGAAGCACTGGAAAACCGAAGGGAATTTTACACAGTCATGGCGGTTACATGGTTGGCACTTACATTACCTTGAAATGGATCTTCAATTTAATGCTGGACGATATCTACTGGTGCACCGCCGATGCCGGCTGGGTGACCGGTCACAGCTATATTGTTTATTCACCGTTGATTAACGGTATAACCACTTTCGTCTATGAGAGTGTCCCAGACTATCCTCATCCTGGCCGCTGGTGGGAGCTAATTGAAAAATACAAAGTCACTAAATTCTATACTGCCCCAACTGCCATCCGCGCTCTGATGCGTCTAGGTGATGAGATTCCGAAAAAATATAATTTAAGTTCTTTGAAAATCTTAGGTAGCGTTGGCGAACCGATCAACCCGGAGGCTTGGCTTTGGTTTTACAAGAATATCGGACGTGAACGATGTCCTATTATGGATACCTGGTGGCAGACCGAGACCGGCATGCATACTCTTTCACCACTGCCGTCGGTTCCCTTAAAACCAGGCAGTTGTTTCAAACCATTTTTTGGCGTCAAAGCCGAGGTGGTTGACGAAAACAATAATAAAGTCGAAGTTAATAAACAAGGATATCTGGTTATCAAAACTCCCTGGCCAGCTATGCTTTTAGACGTTTATAATAATCCGCAGAAATACAGAGAGACGTATTTTGAGAAAATCAAAAATGAAGAAGCGAAGATACCTGTTTCGAACGACTTGGGAGGTGCGCAGCCGAACGAAAGTGAGGCGAGCACGCCCACGGAAGTGAGAAACACGGTATCGAGCTTAGATGATTTCATTTACTTTACCGGTGATTCAGCCAAAATCGACGAAGACGGCTATTTTTGGATCATCGGCAGAAACGACGATGTCATTAAAGTGGCTGGTCATCGGTTGGGATCGGCTGAGCTGGAAAGCGCTTTTGTTGATCATCCGGCAGTCGCTGAAGCAGCAGTCATCGCTAAACCTGATGAGATTAAAGGAGAAAAAATAAAAGCTTTTATCATCTTAAAGGTAGGACAAACACCAAGTGAGGAATTAAAACAAGAATTAAAAGCTCACGTCCGTAAGCTCATCGGCCCGATCGCCACGCCTGATGAAATCGACTTCGTTGATAAATTACCTAAAACCCGTTCAGGGAAAATTATGCGAAGGGTTCTGAAAGCTCAGGAATTAGGTCTTCCTGTAGGAGACACTTCAACTTTGGAGAGTTAATAATTAAATAATTTTAATCCCTTGATCTTTTTAAAATCTTTTGTATTTTTTGTTAAAAGTGGTAAATTATGACACAAAGTGCAGGCTGCGATTTCAGCGTCTTGAAATGTTATTTTATAATCAGAAACTCTCATTATTTCTCCTGTAAGTTTCATTATCTCAAAATTTGAATACAAAATCTCAACTTTGCTTAAAAATTCTTTTAGAATTGACTCTTCTTTTTTATCTTCTATACTTCTTCCGGCAAAAAGCTCCGCTACTGTTACTGAAGAAATCACCGGAATATTAGTATTGATTCTAAATATTTTTGAATAAAGACATCGCGATCTTTCTTTTATTCTAAAAAACTCAATTAAAATATCGGTGTCAACGAGGATTTTTTCCATATAATCGTAAAAGTTTATTCCTTGATTTTTCTCTTATCTGTCTTAATTTTTTTTCGTCGAAATCAGTAAAATATTGTTTCTTATCTTTCATCATTTTCTTCAACCATTCGCTTAATTTTTTTGCCTTATCTTCTTTTACTGGTTCAAGTTCTATTTTTCTATTTTGATCAACCCTAATCCAGAGCCTAAATCCTTTTTGTAAATTAAAAATCTCCCTTAACTTAAGGGGAATAGTTATCTGACCTCTTTCCATCACCTTTACCATATCCTCAAAAATTATGTTTTGCATACTTTCATATTAATATGAAATTCATATTTTGTCAAGGGCATATTTAAGTTTCGACGCTGGAAGATTGATCTACTGGGGGTGGAGGAAAAACCCTATTCCTTCCATTATTTTTAGCTTTAAGAAGATTTTTGTCTGCTTCAATAACTAGATCTTTTGGTTCCTTATGAGAATCTTTAAGTTCAGCTGCGCCAACACTAATAGTAACTCTAAATTTCTTACCATTAAATTTTAATTGATACTTTTCCACTAATTTTCTTAGCCTCTCTGCTTCTTTAATTGCACCTTCTTGATTGGTCTCTGGTAGAATAATCAAAAGTTCGTCTCCCTCCGCGTATCTTCCGAGTATGTCAGCTTTTCTTATAGATTGTTTTAATAATGTAGAAATTGATTGTAATGTAAAATCTCCTCCGTCATGCCCCAAATCAGTATCATCGTTTATGTTTTTAAAGTGGTCTAAGTCAAGCATTAAAACGCTTAAAGGCTTAGGTATCTCTGTTCTTCTTTCTCCCTCTCTGAGACTCGTTCTCCTTTCCCCCACCCTGGCTTTTGCAATTTCTCGGGTTAAGTGAGGAACAAAATTACCACCTTTTATTTCATTGGAATCTTCATCACCTAGTAAAGCTCGCCTATTCCAAATATTCATTAAGGGATCAGTAAGCGCCTGCTTCTCTAATTGGATTCTTCTTTCATGTTGTTGTCTAAATTTAGTCAAATGTTTTAACTGAACAGATCTGGGTGGTCTTGCGCTAAGTTGTCCCTCAGTATTTCCTTCTAACATATTTTTATAATTTTACCATTTTTTTCACCACTCTTATCCCTGCTAAAACAAAAAATGAAATTAGTAGAAATTGAAGATAGGTTAAGGGTGAAACCGGACTGACTTTAAAAATAGCAGCGGAAAAAGGATGGCTTAAAATTACTAATTGTAAAATAAGAGGAATAATAAAGGCTAAGAGAAAAAAAGGAGAAAGAAGATGCGCTATATTTTTGTGAATATGGCGATGGCTTAACCAAAGATCAACAAAGACAAAGGATTGAATTAAGGTGAGAACAGTAAAGGCAGCGGTCTTGCCAAAACCTTGAAAAAGAAAATAAGCTGTGATTACTAACCCTGCTCCAACCAAGCCAACCGCGCCAATATAGGCCTGATCTTTTTTCTTCAAAAGAACCATTTCTTTTTCCGGAGAAAGATTCATTAGATGAGAACTTCTTGGCGAAAAAGAAAGCATTAAGGCTGGTAAACCATCGGTCACCAGATTAATATATAAAAGTTGAATTGGATAAAATAAGGTCGGCAGACCCAAAGTCAAACCAATTAATAACGACAGCGCTTCAGAAACATTGCACGACAGTAAATATTTAATGGCATTTTTCAGATTATTAATAATCCCCCTTCCTTCTTCAACCGCGGTAACAATTGAGGCAAAGTTGTCATCGGTAATCACCATATCAGCTGTTTCGCGGGCAACATCAGTGCCAACCAGTCCCATGGCCACGCCAACATCGGCCTGTTTTAAAGCAATGGCGTCGTTTACACCATCCCCTGTCACCGCCACTACCTCGCCTAGCTTCTGATAAAGTTTAACAATCCGGTGTTTTTGAAACGGATTGGTCCGGGCAAAAACCTTGACTTTTGGTAGAATTTTAATTAGCTCTTCGTCAGAATATTCATCAATTTGGACACCGGTCAAGATTTCATCACCTTCTTTTATTAAACCACTGGAAACTCCGATTGCTTCAGCTGTTTTTTCATTATCACCGGTAATCATCACTACCTTGATCCCGGCGGTTTTTGCTTTATTTAAAGCTTCTTCCACTTCAGGCCGAGGAGCGTCGTGAATGGCAACCATACCCAAAAAGACGTTGTCTTTTTGGAAATTTTCAATTTTCAATTTACAATTTTTAAACGAAAAAGCCAAGACTCTCAGTCCTTTACTTGCCCATTTGGCAACTTGTTTTTCTATTTCCTCTTTTTTTTCCTCAGTTAGATTTTCTTCTTTATTATTAATTAACATTTTATTACAGATATTAAGAATTGATTCCGGAGCGCCTTTGGAAAATTGATGTACGGGCGCGGTCTTCGACCCCGCCCCTACATATTCAACCACCACCGTCATCATCTTGCTAACGCTATCAAACGGTTTCTCATCAACTATCTGCCATTTTTTTCTTTCCTCTTCATAATTTATTCCTATTTTTTGCGCCAGATATAAAAGCGCTCCTTCGGTCGGATCGCCCAAGACATCCCAGCGGCCGTGGTCGTGGATATATACTAAAGAAGCGGTCGAACAAAGAATACCATCTAGCAATAATAAGTTAGAAGCACTAAATTCTAAATTACAAGTTCCAAATAAATCTGAATTTCCAAATCCTAAACGTTTAGAATTTTGTATTTGAGATTTATAATTTATTTGTGATTTGGGATTTAGGATTTGGGATTTTATACTGTTATCGACGAATACTTCCTTCACCTGCATTTTATTCGTCGTCAATGTTCCTGTCTTGTCAGTGGCAATTAAAGTAATACTGCCTAAAGCTTCAATGGCTGATAGCTTCCTAATAATTGACTTTTTTCTCGCCATCGTCTTCATG
>PFRZ01000038.1 GCA_002788805.1 Candidatus Roizmanbacteria bacterium CG_4_9_14_0_2_um_filter_35_15
ATGGAGTTTTAACCTTCCGTTTTCAATCGTAAGATATTGAGCAAATCCATAGAGAATTATTCCGGTAGCGGCAAAGTGATTTTTTTCATCAACTTCGCCGAAATGATTATGTCCAATAATATAAATTTCATTATCTTTAGGACTATACAGTTTTTTAATTTTTATCTTAGCGAGGTAATTTCGGTAAGCAAACCAGATGATAAAAAATCTTCCAAATATTTTAATTAAAAGTTGACGAAAGAAGTGGCTTATTTTTACAAAAAAAGGAATAATCCAACTTAACTTAAAAAAATCCATTTTTAATAAGACTTCTGGTGTTATTCTAATCTTTTGACCATGTTCAAAATAAAAAATTATTTTATTAATTTTTAATTTATACTGATCAGTTTGGATATCAGAAAAAAGATTAACACGTTTATCAGATATTTTTTTCGGATCATGATTTCCATAAATATAAACAGCTCTTCTTTTTTTTAGCAAAGGAAAAAGTTTATTCCATTGAGACTTGACGAAATCATTAAAGCTTATTATATAACCATCAAAAAAATCACCATTAATGATTACCCGGTCAGCTGAAGAGATAATTTTTTTTAGAAAGTTAAATTTTCTTTCCTCATATGGAAGATAAAGGTGAGTGTCGGAAAAGACTAAGATATTCATTGTTAAATCTTAAATTCCAAATCCTAAGCTCCAAATAAACTCTAATATCTAAATTCAAAATTCTAAACTTTATTTATTATTTAGTATTTTGGATTTATGATTTATTTGTAATTTGAGATTTAGAATTTAGGATTTTATTTATTCAACATTGTTTGAATAATATTCCTTGGTACTTCTTCGTAGTGAGAAGGTTCCATATAAAAAATTCCCCTGCCCTCGGTAAGAGAACGAAGGATAGTAGCATAACCTGATAGCTCAGCTAAAGGAACATAGCCTTTAATAATAACGGCGCGGCTTCTTTTTTCAGTGCCGATAATCTTTCCTCGTTTTGAGGAAATATCGCCGATGACCACTCCCATAAAGTTTTCTGGCACTGTCACCTCAAGCTTCATAATCGGCTCTAAAAGAGTTAAGCCGGCTTTTTTAGCCGCGTCTTGAAGAGCAATACTCCCTGCAATCTTAAAAGCAATATCCGATGAGTCAACGTCATGATAGCTACCATCAAGCAAAGTAACCTGAAGATCAACCATGGGAAAACCTAAGAGCACTCCTTTATCCATCGCCTCGACTACCCCTTTTTCTACCGGGGGGATAAACTCTGAAGGAATAGCGCCACCTTTGATTTTATTAACAAACTTAAAACCTTCACCTCGACCCAAAGGCTCGATCTTTATCACGCAATGACCATACTGGCCATGGCCGCCGGTTTGTTTAATATATTTACCTTCAACATCGTCGACAATTTTTGTGACTGTTTCTTTATAGGCAACCTGGGGTTTACCAACATTAACATTCATTCCCATTTCCCGTTTCATCCGATCAACTAGGATTTCAAGGTGAAGTTCACCCATTCCAGACATAATCGTCTGGCCGGTTTCATGGTTTATCTTTACCTTAAAAGTTGGATCTTCTTCAGACAGTCTTTGTAAAGTATAAGAAAGTTTTTCTTGATCAGCTTTAGTTTTCGGCTCAATCGCTAAAGAAATTACTGGTTCGGGAAAGATAATTTTTTCTAAGATAAGAGGATAAGCGGGATCGGCTAAAGTGTCGCCGGTTCGGGTTTCTTTCGGTCCAACGAGGGCAACAATTTCTCCGGCAAAAGCCTCATCAACTTCCTCTCTTTGGTTGGCGTGCATGAGAAGAACCCGACTAACCCGTTCCTGTTTATCTCGATTAATGTTGTAAACATAGGTTCCAGATTTAAGAACACCTGAATAAATTCTTGTATAAGTTAATTTACCAACATGAGGATCAAGTTGAATTTTAAAGGCTAAAGCAGCGAATTTTTCTTCAGGAGTAAGCTTTCTTTTTTCCTCTTCGGCGTTTACTGGATGAAGACCTTTAATCTCTTTTAGGTCAGCCGGTGAAGGTAGATAGTCAATGATGGCGTCTAAGACTGGTTGGACCGCCTTATTTCTTAATGATGTTCCACAAAAAATCGGAATCAATTTATAAGAAATAACTGCTTTTCTTAAGGCTTTTTTTAACTCTTCAACTGATATTTCCTGGTTATTAAGATATTTATCCAAAAGCTTATCATCAGTTTCAGCTACGTGTTCAACTAGTTTAGCCCTCATTTTTAAAACTTTATCTTTTAGATCAGGAGGAATTTGATCCGAGATAGAATACTCAATTCCTTGATCATCTTTATCCCAGACAAGAATTTTTAAAGTCAAAAGATCTACTATTCCTTTAAAATCCTGTTCTTTACCAATGGGATAGGTCATTACTGCTGGATTAGCTCCCAATCTTTCCTTGATTTCTTTGACAGTCGCTTCAAAATCAGCTCCCAGTTTATCCATCTTATTAATAAAACAGATTCTTGGCACTCTATATTTATCAGCTTGACGCCAAACAGTTTCCGACTGGCTTTGCACTCCTTCTTCAGCATCAAAGATGACCACGCCACCGTCTAAAACGCGCAAAGACCGTTCCACTTCAGCAGTAAAGTCAACATGACCAGGAGTATCAATAATATTGATTCTTACGCCTTTCCAAAAGGTGGTGGTGGCGGCGGAAACAATAGTAATTCCTCTTTCTCGTTCTTGAGGCATCCAGTCCATCTGGGTTGTTCCTTCGTCAATGTCCCCAATTTTATAGGTACGGCCAGTATAAAAAAGAAACCGTTCGGTAGTAGTGGTTTTTCCCGAGTCGATATGGGCGATAATGCCGACGTTACGGATTTTATCAAGGGGGACGTTTCTGTTTTTAGTAATAATCGATAGTTGTGCCATAATTTAAAACTAGATGATAGAGGGTAGAAAGTAGAAAAAAATAATCTATCATCTATCTTCCAACTTCAAAAAACCATCTTCTACTTTCTATTATCTACCGTCAAGCCTTACCATTTTAGGTGGGAAAAGGCTTTATTGGCTTCAGCGAGTTTTTCTGTTTGCAATTTTTTAGCTACCGCATTACCTTGATTTTTCGCTGCCTCCAAGATTTCCGTTAATAGTTTTTTATCAAAACTATGATATTCTTTATTGCTTTTTGATCGAGCCGCTTCAATAAGCCAATTTAAGGCTAAAAACAGCTTTCTTTCCCGTCTTACCTCAATCGGCACGAGATAAGAAGCGCCGCCTAGTCTACGGGGTTTGACCTCATGAAGCGGTGAGACATTGTCAATGGCTTGACGCAAGATTTTTAATGGTTCATGACCTTGTTTTTGAATATCCTCTAAGGTCTGATAAACAATCCGTTCAGCAACGGATTTTTTACCATCAATCATCAAATAATTAATCAGTTTCATTACCTCATAACTTTTATACCACTGATCTGGCTTGATTTTTATTTTTTTATAAGAATGTCTTGGCATAAAATTAGTCTATAAAGTTTATAAAGTCTTTAAAGTTTATAAAGCAGTTTTCTTTATAGACTTTACGACTTTATGACTTTAAAATTTACTATGTTGTTTTTGTTGGTTCTGCTTTGGCTCCGTATTTGCTTCTTGATGATTTTCTTGCCTCAACTCCAGCCGTATCAAACTTTCCTCGAACAATATGATACTTGACTCCTGGAAGATCTTTTACTCTTCCACCTCTGACTAAGACAATGGAGTGTTCTGCTAAGTTATGACCAATTCCTTGGATATAGGCGGTCACCTCCATTTTATTTGACAATCTCACTCTAGCGACTTTTCTTAAAGCCGAGTTTGGTTTTTTCGGAGTCATAGTGCGAACAATAGTACAAACACCCCTTTTAAGAGGATTATTTACTCTGACATACCTTCTTTTTAGAGAGTTAAAATCGCTTTTTAAAGCAATTGACTTGGACTTTTTATTTCTTGTCTTTCTCCCTTTTTTCACCAATTGGTTGATCGTTGGCATATTTACTTAAAAACTTACCATAATATTTCTCGATTAACTCACGAGTAACGGGAATTAATCTGCCAATTATAACATTTTCTTTTAGACCCAACAAGTAATCAATATTGCCTTTAATTGCCGCACTACTTAAGACGCTGGTTGTTTGTTCAAAGGAGGCAGCTGACAGCCATGAATCAGTATAGATGGCGGCTCTGGTAATCCCTAAAATAGAGATTTTTCCTGTCGCTGGTTTTTCTCCTTTAGCTAAAACCCGTTTATTTTCTTCTTTAAAACGAATCTTGGAAACAACTTCATCTTTAATAAAAGCGGTATCACCTTCATCTTCAATAATAACTTTATCACTCATCTTTCTTATAATCACTTCGAAATGCTTATCATGAATAGTGATTCCTTGAGATTCATAGACTTTTTGGATTTCGTCCAAAAGATAGATTTGTGCCGCCCTCAATCCTTTAATAGTTAAAATATCGTTAACATCGAGATAACCTTCAGAAAGAGGTGTGCCGGCAACAATTAAGTCACCATCTTTTATTTTAAGTTTTTGAGAAACTGGAATAATAAATTCTTGTTCTTTTATCAATGAGTCTTTATTGCTTGAGGTGATTTTAATATTAAAAACTTCTTTTTCCGTATCTTCTTGAACGGTCGCCTTGCCATTAATTTCCGCAATTGGGGAGACAATTTTTGGTGTCCTGGTTTCAAACAACTGTTCTACTCGAGGCAAACCTTGAGTAACGTCAGAAATAACAATTCCTCCAAAATGTCTTACTCTCATCGTCAGTTGCGTTCCTGGTTCGCCAATTGATTGGGCGGCAATGACGCCAACAGGCACACCAATCTCAACGATTTTACTGGTGGCAAGATCGGTTCCATAACATTTCTGACAGATTCCATAAGGAGATTGACAGTAAAGAGGTGAACGTACCACTACTCGGTTAATTTTATTTTTTTCAAGAAGAGAAATCTTTTCTTTATCTAAAAGTTCATCAGCTTTAATAAGTACTTCTTTATTAGCCAAGACGACATCAAAGGCAAGATAACGGTCTTTAATTCTTTCTTTAAACTTTTCACCGCGACTACCTTCAAAGAAGATTGATAATCCTTCTTTTGTTCCACAGTCTTCCTCTCTAACGATCATGTCGTGACTAACATCAACCAATCTTCGCGTTAAATAACCAGCATCAGCTGTTTTCAGAGCAGAATCGGTTAGACCTTTTCTTGCTCCTCGAGCCGAGATGACATACTCAAAGATTGACAATCCTTCTCGATAGTTTGATTTGGTGGGTACTTCAATAATTTTTCCTAAAGGATCAACAACTAATCCTTTAATAGCAGAAAGTTGTTTTAATTGTTCGCGAGAAGCTCGAGCTCCTCCTGATTTAATGATAATCTTCACGGGATTTTCTTCATCTAGAGCCGCCCAAGTTTTATTAGCTAATTTTTCAGTCGCTTCAATCCAGATTTTATTTGAATAACGTTTTTTTTCTTCATAAGACAACAGTCCCTGTTCATAATTTTTTCTAACTTTATCAATCTCTTTTTCTGTTTCTCTAAGAAGCGATTGTTTTTCTTTGATGATTTTACAATCAAAAATTGAAACTGATAATCCACCAGAAACAGTGGCTGCCCAGAAGCCGATTTCTTTTAGACGATCTATTAATTCGCCTACTTTTTGCTTATCGAACATCTTCATTGCCACCATGACCAGATTTTTTAAATCGCTGGCTTTAATATCCTGATTAATATATTTTAGTTCATCAGGTAAAGCTTCATTAAAGATAACTCGACCAACTGAAGTTTTTATCACTTGATTTTTTATTTTGAGTAGAATTGGTTCTCTTAGATTAATTTTTCTTAAGAGATAGACATTGATAGCTAAGTCTTCATTAGCAAAGATCTTTAACTGAGCATCTTTTCTATTAACGAAATTATTATCAAGAGTCGTTAGGTAATAACAACCAAGAGCCATCTCTTTATTAGGAAGAACAATTGGAGAACCATCAGCTGGTTTTAATAGATTATGATAAGGAAGCATTCTTTCTTTGACTTCAGTGATCGCCTGGTTCGATAGTGGTAAAAAGACGCCCATAGCATCACCATCAAAGTCAGCGTTATAGCCAGCGCAGACGGTTGGATGAAGTTTAATGGCATAGCCATCGGTTAAAACAGGATAAAAACCTAAAATAGAAAGTTTATGGAGAGTCGGCGCTCGGTTTAGTAACACCGGATGCTCTTTGGTGATTTCCTCAAGAATATCGTAAACTACCGGCTCCTTTTTTTCCAAAAAATTTTTGGCGCTTTTAATATTAGGAGCTAAGCCGCGAATAATTATTTCATGAAGTAAAAAAGGCTTGAAAAGCTCAAGAGCCATTTCTTTAGGAATACCTACTTGGTCCAACTTTAACTCCGGTCCGACGATTATCGTTGATCGACCGGAATAATCAACTCTTTTTCCCAAGAGGTTTTGACGAAATCTTCCTTGCTTCCCTCTTAAAATATCAGAAAGTGATTTTTGGATTTTTGAAGCCGCTCCGCCAGTTCTTGTTCTTCCTCTTGATTTTTGAAGATCGATAAGAGAGTCAACTGCTTCTTGGAGCATCCTTTTTTCGTTACGGAGAATAATTTCTGGCGCTCCTAAATCAATCAGTTGTTTAAGACGATTGTTTCTATTAATTACTCTTCGATAAAAGTCATTTAAATCTGAAGTAGCAAACTTTCCTCCTGGCAGTTGAACCACTGGTCGTAGATCAGGAGGAATCACTGGTAGGACGGTTAAAATCATCCATTTAGGATCAATCTTAGCTTTAATAAAAGCTTCAAGAGTACGAGTTTTTTTTAGAAGTTTATTTCTTTTATCTCCTTTAGCTTCACTTAAATTTTTTAAGGTTTCGGCATATTTTGTTTGCAGATTATAAGAGGATAGAATCTCATATAATACCTCACTGCCCATTCCGACCGTTAAAAAATCTTCAACATTTTTTTCCTTAAGATAAAGATAATCATCTTCTTCGATGACATCAAAAGATTTAATTGTTTTGATTAATTTCGTCAGTCTTTCAAAAAAAGCCGTAGTTTTCGCTTTTTTTTCGATAAAATTATTGGACAAAATTTTTAACTGTTCTCTTTCTTTAAAATCCAATTCTTGGTGAGTAATTTCCCACTGTTCTTTATTATTGATTTTTTTTTCGAACTCCAAATACTGTTTATTAAAGTTTTTCTTGACGGCTTCTTCTTCTTTTTTATTCTCTTCTTCAATTTTTGTTATTTCCGTTTTTTTAACTTCCTCGACAGTTTTTAGGGCGTTTTTTTGCCTGTCTTTATCAACCTGCTGAACTAGGTATAAAGCATAGTAAACGATTCTTTCCAATGATTGAGGAGAGATGTCAAGGATAATACTTAAAACCGAAGACGACCCTTTAAAATACCAAATATGAGCGATTGGAGAAGCAAGTTTGATATGGCCCATTCGTTCGCGACGAACAGCTGATGTAATGATTTCTACGCCACAGCGATCGCAGACGATGCCTTTATAATGCATTCTTTTATATTTACCGCAGTAGCATTCATAATCTTTAGTGGGACCAAAAATTCTTTCATCAAAAAGACCATCTTTTTCCGCACGAAAAGTGCGATAGTTAATCGTTTCTGGTTTAATTACCTCGCCGTGAGACCACTTTATAATTATTTCTGGCGAAGCAAGACTAATTCTCAGGCCGGAAAAATCAACTAGATTGATGTCATCCATAATATTTAGTTTTTAAAGTTTATAAAGAATTTTTCTTTATAGACTTTACGACTTTATGACTTTATGGACTACTTTATGTAGTCAATTGATAATCCTAAAGCATTAAGCTCTTTTATTAAGACATGGAAAGATTCAGGCACTGACGACTGGGGAATGTCCACGCCTTTGATAATTGCTTCAAAAGCTTTGGTTCTTCCTCGGACATCATCGCTTTTAATGGTTAAAATTTCTTGTAAGGTGTAGGGAACTCGATGTGATTCTAACGCCCAGACTTCCATCTCGCCAAATCGTTGTCCTCCTAGTTGAGACTTTCCTCCAAGAGGTTGTTGGGTGACAAGCGAGTATGGGCCGATACTACGAGCATGGAATTTATCTTCGACCATATGAATCAACTTCATAATATAAGCTGTGCCAACAAGCACTTTTCTTTCATAGGGAAGGCCAGTTAGACCATCATAGAGGGTGATTTTGTTGTCAATCGGTAAACCGATTTTTTCTAACTCAGAAATAATGAACTCTTCTTTGATTTTCTCAAAGACAGGAACAGAAATATTCGCCCCAATTTTACTGGCAATTGCTCCCATTAAGGTTTCAAACAGTTGGCCGAGATTCATCCGTGAGAGGATGGAAAGTGGAGAAAGAATGACGTCAACTGGAGTGCCGTCTTTAAGGTAGGGCATGTCCCAAGCAGGTAAGATTTTCGAAATCACTCCCTTATTACCATGGCGCCCAGCTAATTTATCACCAACCGAGATCTTTCGTAGTTGGGCAGTATTAACAATAATTCTTTTTAAAACACTTGGTTCAAGTTCATTAGGATCTTTTTTTCCATCAATAGTTTCAATATTAACAACATAGCCGCGTTTTCCATAAGGCATTCTCAGCGAAGTATCCTTAATATCTTTAGCTTTTTCACCAAAGATGGCTCGCAACAACCTTTCTTCGGCGGTTAGTTCTTTTTCTCCTTTGGGTGCAACTTTACCAACAAGAATATCTCCACCATTAACTTCTGTTCCCAGTATAATCATTCCTTCATTATCTAGGTTTTGTAATACTTCTTCTCTGACATTAGGAATATCGCGAGTAAGTTCTTCCGGACCGAGTTTTGTATCAACTAAATCGGCAACAAACTCTTCCATTGTCACTGAAGTTAAGACATCTTCTTTTACCAAACGATCAGAGATAACAAAGCCGTCTTCGTAGCCTAAACCATTAAGAGAAGTGTAGGCAACGACAAGATTTTGTCCTAAAGCTAACTTGCCCTGGTTAGTTGATGGGCCGTCAATAATCACGTCACCTTTTTTTATTCGCTGGCCTTTTTCTACGAGAGGTTTTTGATCAAAAGCAACATTTTTATTAGTTCTAATAAATCTTTCTAGTTGATAATAATAGAGTTTGCCGCTTTTTCCTTTAAAAATAATTTTTTGACCATCAACATATTTAATTAAGCCATCTTCTGGAGCTTTAATCGTTCTTCCTAAAGCAAGACTGATTTTGTCTTCCATTCCTGTGCCTACTAAAGGCGACTTTGGTTTTAAAAGAGGCACTGCTTGGCATTGCATGTGGGTACCCATTAAGGCTCGTGAGGCATCATCATTTTGTAAAAAAGGAATAAGAGCCGCTGAAGCACCGACCACCTGTCTCGGAGAAACATCAATTAAGTCAGCTTTTTCTACCGGGATTTCAATAATCTCTCCATGGTGACGAACAACGACTGTTTCGTCGACTAAGTAATCTTTTTTATCAATATTAATATTATCAGAAGTGATAAAATGTTCTTCTTCATCGTCGGACTGAAGATAGATGATGTCATTGGATATTTTTACCTTGGTTTTCCCACCAGCTTTAATCTTTTCTAATTTTCTATATGGAGCTTCAAGGAATCCATATTGGTTAATTTTGGCGTATAAGGCCATATAAGTAACCACACCAATATTTGGTCCTTCCGGACTTCTAATTGGGCAGATTCTTCCATATTGAGAAGAGGAGATATCGCGGATAGAGAAAGAAGCTCTTTCTTTTTTAATACCGCCAGGGCCACCGACGGTTACTCTTCTTAGATTATCCAGTTCAGCTAAAGGATTAGTTTGATCAACGATAGTTGACAGCTGACTGGTTCGATAAAAAGAATTAATCGCGACAATTAACGGCTTAGAATTAACTACTTGTGAAGGAACAACATTGGTTTCGCCACCAATTAAACTCATTCTTTCCTTGATTTCGCGGTTAACACGAACCATTCCTACTCGTATTCCATACATTCCGATAAGTTCACCTACCGTTCGTAATCGACGATTACCCAAATGATCAATATTATCAAAGGTTCCTTGGTTATTAGTTAAATCAATCAAATATTTAATGGTTTCGATAATATCAACTTTTTGCAGTAGATGATTTTCTTTATTAATCTCAAGATTAAGACCTAGTTTTTTATTAATTTTGTATCGGCCAACATCAGCTAACGAATATCTTTTTTGATTTAAAAAGAGATTATTAATGGTTTCATAGGCATTGTCTAAGATTAAAGGTTCTCCTGGTCTTACTTTACGGTAAATTTCTAAGACAGCTTCATCTTTATTTTTAGTTTGATCTTTTTTTAAAGTTGGTAGTAAATACTTTTCCAACAGACTTTTATCAAGGGAGTTAAAGTAGGATAAGATTTGGTTGTCGTTTTCGCCATCATAAGCTTTAATGAAAACCGTCGCTAAAAACTTCCTTTTCTTATTCACCTTCATCTCAATAAGATTGTTTTTATTAATGGTGACATCGAGCCAGGCTCCAATATAAGGTCTTACTTCAGCATTATAAAGAGTCAGGCCAGTTGTTTTATCTATTTCAGCCGTAAAGTAGACGCCGGGAGACCTCACAAGTTGGTTGATAATCGCTCTTTCGATACCATTAATAATAAAAGTTCCTCTTTCAGTCATCTTGGGAAGATTAAAGAAATAGACGTCTTGTTTTTTCTCTGACCCGGTTTTTTTATTCAAAAGTCTAAATTTTAAATAAACTGGGGTATCGTAAGTGAGTTTTTTTTGAAGACAGAGAGCTAACGGATAACGCGGTTTATCAAAATAAAGATCATCGAAAAAAAGAGTGAATTTTTTTCCTGTATAGTCATCGATGGGAAAGAATTCATTAAGAATATCTTTTAAATCTTTCTCAATAAATTTTTTCCATGATTTTTTCTGTACTTCTATCAAGTCAAACTCTTTTATTAAAGGGTCGCCCTTTCCTAGAAATATATTTTTTGGGAGTTTAATCTTTGATTTGTCAAGTTTACTCATCGGTTGAGAAGGAAAAAATAGTTTTACTAACAAGAAAAACCTCCTCCAATTATAAGAGGAGATTGAAAAAACTATAATATAATACTAGAACTAGTTAAAAAAGTCAACTGAATTTAGATTCTTTTACAAAGTATTTCTTAGTTTTTTCATGGGGAGAAGAAAGACTAGTGATTTTATTTAAAATAGAAAAAATACTATCCGCTTTTTTCTTGTTGACTTTTTTTGCTTTAAGGGGGTTATTATCTTCATCGTCATCAAAATAATCATTGGTTTTTATGATTAATTTTCTTATGGCGCGGAGAACGCTGATTAATTGAATACCAATAAAAACAATAATAATAGTAGTAATAACAATTGCTGCCGATAGTAGTAATTGAGTGTTATCCATCTTTATAATTCATGATTTTTAATCTTGTCAGCGACGAGATTATTAGCTCTTAATAACTCGTCAAAGGAAGTGCCGGCGTCAACCCACCAGTCAAGAAGATAGCATTTTAGCGTTCCTTCTTTTAGATAAAGGTTGTTTAGATCGGTGACTTCTAGCTCACCGCGGTTTGAGGGACTTAGATTTCTAATGAAGTCAAAAACACGATTATCATACATATAGATGCCAACCTGAGCAATATCGGATTTAGGATGTTCTGGTTTTTCCTCAATAGAAAAGACACGGTTTTTTTTGTTAAGTTCAATAACACCATATTGTTTAGCAGTATTAGGCATCCTTACACCATAAACAATTGCTCCTTTTTCCTGTTTTTCGAATTTTTTTATTGTCGGTTTGAGATTATGATTAAAGATATTATCACCCAAAATGACTAAAACTTTTTCTTTTTGGGTAAATTCTTCAGCTAGGCCGATGGCGTTAGCGATTCCTCCCTTAGGATTATTTTGGATTGAGTAGTAAAGATGAACTCCAAAATCAGAACCGTCTTTTAATAAATTAGCAAAGTCACCGGCATGATCAGGCGAGGTAGAGACTAATATTTCTTTTATACCAGCTTTGACCATTGACTCAATTGGATAAGAAATCATTGGTTTATTGTAAATAGGAAGCAGATGTTTGTTGGTTACCCAGGTTAAGGGACGGAGTCTCGTAGCTAGTCCACCGGCCAAAATGATTCCTTTCATATACTTCTATGGCAGGATTAAGATTTTTAACAAAAACAATATGGTAAAACCAATAAGAATATATTCTACCACATTTTTTAGATGGAGCGAGTCTTCAAAAAGATGATGGTAAACCCCCCAAATGATATAGAAAAATATATATAGTAAAACGATAAAAAACTCAAGAAAACGTTCTCCTCTAAAACTGTTTAAAATGATTAAGAAAAAAATTCCTGCCGTTACCAATAAAAGATAATCAAAGAAATGAGTATAAAGTTCTTTTTTCAAATATGTTTTTAAATGGTTCATAAGAGTTTATAAAATTACTCCTCGAGAGATAATTAACAAACTAGTAATAATAAAAATAATAAAGAGAAAATGACCGATATTTTTACCAGCGACTCTAATAATATTGAATTTAGAAGCAAAATAAAAATCTAGGGCTAAAATAATTAAAAGGAAAGTTAAGAAAACAAAATTAAGATGATAAGGAAAGTTAACAGATTTTTTTTCAACTGGCAGCTGTTTTTTAGCTAATACTTGAGGAACCATCGGTTGATTTTGGATGGCTAAAGATGAAGAGATAAGTTTTCCAAACATCTGAACAACAAGAGTAGTCTGTTCTCCGTTTAAAATTCCATTGACGACGGCTAAACCAACATCGCTATATTCCTTTTTTAAGAGATTTTCTCGATGAACTGGTGAAGTCATCCAGGCAGAAACTACACCATCACTGAATAAAAAATTTTTGGCGAGATTTTCTCCGGCATATTCATATTTATAACCGGAGCTTAAGATAAAATCCCAAGGGGTTTTCCCATCAGGAGCATAGTGAGACCAGTAGTTTTTCTGGAACATATCTTGGGCTTTTTGATAAGCGGCTTGGGAAAGTTGATTATTATAAACAAGATCCGGTAAATTATTTTTTTCTCTTTCCTGATTGGTTAATTGGTAGAGTTTCTCTATGGAAATATCAGTAGCAAAACTTAAAACATTGGTTATCCCAGTTCGATTGAAGACAACCGCTAAAAAGAAAGCAATTACTAAATACAGGCTTAAAAAATCAGGGTGAAGAGATTTGGCGCGGTAGTTATTTTGCTCGTTAGGAATGAAGAAATGAAGAAAAATTTTTTTTACCTTTTCCATAAGATAATTTAATTTTAAGAGAAACTGAAACGATAGTCAAAAGAGAATAGGAAAAGGAAATTATTAAGAAAGAATTAACTAATTTATTATTAGTAGATTTTATAATCTGTTTATTTTCAGTGTAAGCTCCGAGAACTTGACTATCATTAGTGTACAGTTGATTAATCAATTGTACATTTCCTGGTCGAGGAGGAGAAAAAGTAGTTGGAGAAAAAAATAAAGTAGGAGTAGGGACAGGTTTTGTTGTTAAGCTAACAGTTGGAATAGGGTTAAGACAGCCATTGTTTATTGCTTCGTATGAAGGTTCTTGAAGACAGAAATCATCATTATCAAATGTCGTTCGGCCAAAAGTTTTTTCTTTAGTTGAGGATTGATATTCAAAACTGTCTTTGGTATTTTTGTTAAAATCCAGCAAACTGACGCTATCGGCATCGTTATTAAACATTGAAGAAGAAAGATTAAAGACTCGGTAGCCTTTAGCAGGGATTTCTAGAGAAAAAGATTTTGGAGATGAGCCGGCGTTTTCAATATCATCTAGATACCAGTTAGATAAAGTTACACTAAAATCGTTATCATTGTAAATTTCTACCCACTCATTACTTCCAGATTCAGGATTAACCATGACTTCGTTTATAAAAATATTATTGTAGGAAATCGGCGTTGGTTCTGGTATTTCTGTCGGTTCAAAACTCACTATGGGAGTAATCGTAGGTGATAAAGATATTGTTTCGGTTGGAGTCGGTGTTGGCTCAAAAACTAAAAGAGCGGTAGATGATGAATCATAATTTTTTCCATTTTTATTAATTCTAATAACTAATAAATTATTTTCAATAAAAACGGTTTGGTTAACTCGTAATTTAGCCGACGCAGTAGCAATAGTGTCGTTATTAAAATTTATTATTGGAAAGCTGTCCCAAGATGAAGTATCTGACAACCAATTATTAGTGGTTGGATTATAGGTTTCTCCTTTATTTAAATTAGCAGAAGTGCTACCAATCCGACCTTTAACATAATAACCGTCTGAGGAAATAAAATCATTGATTATGTTAAAGACAACACTAAATTCTTGATTAGGGTAAATTTGTAGGGGATAATCCTGAATAGTTACTTTAGTTGTTGCCCAAGCATTCCGAGCAAATAGACAGAATAAAAGAATAACAATTATTTTTTTCATGGTTTATAAAGCTCTTTATAAACTTTATGAACTAATTTGTCAACGGACTATAGTCTACAAAACTACTTAAAAGTGGCAGCAGAACAAATATTTCCGTAATGAGAGCTGAATTTTAGATCTGGACCGAAAACAGGATCATGCATAATATAGTCATTACCTTCTTTTTTAGTTAAGATGATAAAATGACTACCGCCGTAACTACCGCAGTTGCCGACACCGACAATGACATAGTTTCCGCTAGCTAGCTCTTGATCAATGTTTACACCTCCAGAGTAACTTCTTCCTGCTACTGCTTCCCAAGGAAGTTTCATGTAAGCGGTATTTCCAAAAAATCTATTAACATCTGAGGCAATATCAAAAGGAGTGACATTGGCGCCGTATTTTTTAGCGAGCATTGCCACTGAGGTTAATAAGCATCCTACATTCAATATGTTTTCTGACGAGTAACCAATAGTTTGACCGGCCCAGCGTTCATCCCTTTGAGAAAAATAATTACCGTCTGATCCTGTCCCAAATTGATTAGCGCTAATAATTCCCGCTCCAACACTGGTAACAAATGATTTAAAACCAGCCAGTTGAGCTTGAGCCTGAGTCAATAGTCTCTGATAATTAGTTTCGTCATTTTGAGTATCGGCCAATAATTTTTGCTTTTGGACTTTTTGTGTATCAAGAGACTGTTTTTGGCTGTTTAAAGTTTGAGTTAATTGATTGAGTTCCGCCTTTTTTTCCTCTCTCAATTTTTTTTGCTCTTCATAGTTAGATTTGGCTTCTTGCACTTGAAGTAATAATTTTTGATTATTATCTCTCGCGGTTTTAACATATTTTATTTTTGTCAAGAGATCGTTGGCGTTTTCACTATCAAAGAGAAGACTGAAAAGAGATAGAGTTCTTTGTTTGTAACTTTCGACAATCTTTTGGATAAGAAGCTTTAATAAAGTGTTTAAAGATTGATCTAAACCCTCTATCCGTGTTCCTAAAATATCAATCTCTTTTTGTGTTGATATTATCTTTTGCTCAGTACTTTCTATCTGTAAGGTTGTTAAATAGATTTGCGTATCCATATATTGAATCTGTTGTGATAGAGTATTTTTTTGCTGACGTAGTTCAGAGAGTTTAGTTTGATACTCAGCAATTTTTTTTTGTAAATCTGATATTTGAGGATTTTCTTGAGCCAGGGTGGAGAAAGCAATATAACAATATAGCAATATAACAATTAAGACAAGGATTTTCTTAAGATTCATACTTTAATTATACTTTCAGGTATTTCCTTGTGGCAAGGAAAGATGAAATAATGGAAATAAAGCAGCCAAACAAAGAAGACAAGAAAAAGACAATTATTAAAAAAGAAAAGTTTATTGGCCAGACTTTTAGACCTAAGTCAAAAATTTTAATCTCCAAAACAGGAATTCCTTTAAGATAGGAAGAGAGAAAAGGATTAAGATAGAAAAAAATCAAAAGAAGGATAATAAAAGAAACCAAAGAAGCCACTAGGCCGAGGAATACACCTTCCTGTAAAAAAGGTTTACGGATATAAAAATTAGAAGCGCCAATCAAACGCATCAATTCTATCTCATCTTTTTTTAAAGCAATCTTAAAAAGAGTCGTCGTGGTTAAAACAATAGTCGACATTAAAAGAAGGTAGACAAAAAATAGAAGGCTTAACTTTCTCAAAACATTAGTAAGATTAAGGAGACGATCAACAATATCTTTTTGAAACTGGACCTCATCGACCCCTCCCTGTTTTTTTAGAAACTCAGCAATTTCTGGTAGATAGACCGGCTTTTTCGCATAGATTTCTAAAGATGAGGGGAGAATATCAGCGGAAACCATCTCTAAAAGTAGAGGGTCGTTTTTATTAATATTTTTATAGATATTAAAGGCTTCTTGTTGGGAGATATATTTAATTAATATTACTTTCCCAGAATTATTGAGTTCATCCCTGATTTTAAAGATTTCTTTTTCCGGAGTCGAGGTTTGGAAGTAAACGGTCACTTGCGGTCGGCTTTCCAAATAACCCAAGACCCCATGAAGAAAGGTTAAGGAAACAAAAAGAATCATTGATAAAAAAAGCGTTAAAAACAACACTAAAAAAGCAGTTAATGTTTGGTATGGTGCCCTTTTTATTGAGGTGAAAAGTTCTTTCATATTTCATAACCTCCTTTTCTTTGGTCTTTAATAATTTTACCCTCTTTTAAAGCAATGACTCTTTTTTTAAAACTGTTGACAATATCGGTATTATGAGTAGCGATAACAATCGTTCTTTGCCCTTCGAGTTTTTTGAAGACTCTCATAATCTCCCAAGCTGTTTTTGGATCAAGATTGCCGGTTGGTTCATCGGCTAAGATGATTTTTCTTTCTCCGACAACCGCTCTGGCGATGGCGACTCGTTGCAATTCGCCAGCAGAGAGTTGGACCGGAAAAACCTCTTCTTGTTTGGAAAGACCGACGAGCTGTAAAGCTTCTTTGACTTTTGATTTTATTTCTATTAAAGGCGAGTTCATTACTTTTAATCCCAGAGCAATATTTTCAAAAATGTTTTTATCGCTAAGAATCTTAAAGTCTTGGAAGACAACGCCAATATTTCTTCGAAGAACTGTCGTTTGAGAAAAATTTTTGCTGGCAATATCAAAGTCATCAATCATAATCGAACCAGAAGAAGGAAGAATTTCTCTAAGAATAAGTTTGATAACAGTGGTTTTTCCGGCGCCAGAAGGACCAACTAAAAAAAGAAACTCGTTGTCTGTGATTTCAAAAGAAACATTATTAAGAGCAACGGTTCCTAAAAGGAATTTTTTGGTGACATTGTCGAATTTAATCATGATTATTGAAGCACCTCAACTAAACCAACATCCATCAGCCAGCCAGCCTTTTCTCCTTGAAAAGTTTCTCCCCAGACTCTCACTTTTTTGCCGAGGAATTTAGATAGATCAACAGCTGTAGAGGTAAGATAGACGTTTTGCGACTCTCCACCCGTTCTTTGCAAATGAAAATTTCCTTCGCCGTCGATTCCTCCTTCTTTTAAGACTCCTTCGGCTTGATCTTTAAAGGTTTTTTTATCAGCGATACCAACCATTTTTTCCTTGGAAACGGTTTTTGTGGTTGAGGTAGTTCTTGAAAGCTTCGAGGGGATGAAACCAATAGCGATTCCGAAAATGACTGCGATAGCCACAATAAGAAAAAAACTAAGATAAGACATTCCGCCAGTTTCCTTTTTCTCTTCAATTTGGTGAATAAAATTATTATTAATATTTTCCATATAAGATTAGAATAGCAAGATTTTAAGAAAATATCAAATTATAAATAACAAATAACAAATAAATTTTAAAAGTTTAAATATTTAAAATTTAAAACTTATTTGAGATTTGGGATTTAAGATTTAGGATTTTTTAAGTATGCTTCAATAAATCCCTCAATTTCTCCATCAAGGACTTTATCGGTATTAGTTTCTTCATAGTTAGTTCTCAAGTCTTTAACTAATTTGTAAGGATGAAGAACATAGCTTCTGATCTGTCTGCCCCAAGAGGCAATATGACCGGTTTTAAAGCCTTTGATAGTTTTTGCTTTTTTTTCTTGCTCAATCTGCCATAGTTTTGCGCGAAGGATTTTTAGAGCATTTTCTCGATTAGCCCCTTGATATCTTTCTGTCTGACAAGAGACGATGATACCGCTAGATTTATGAATGAGACGAACGGCAGTGGCTACCTTATTGACATTTTGTCCACCTTTTCCTCCGGATCGATAAAACTGCCATTCCAACTCATCTTCTCTAACTTCAATTTCTTTATCTTCTATCATCGGCAAAACTTCGACTAAACTAAACGAGGTCTGCCTTAATTTATCAGCATTAAAAGGGGATTGGCGAACCAGCCGATGGACGCCGGCTTCGCATTTTAAATATCCGTAAGCAAACTGACCTGAGACATTAATAGTGGTGCTTTTAATACCGGCCTCCTCACCAGGAACCCGGTCAACTTCCTCAAAATTCCAGTCTTTTCTTTGGAAGTATCGGGTATACATGCGAAAAAGCATTGACGTCCAATCCATTGCCTCGGTGCCGCCTTGGCCGGCATGGATGGAAAAAATCGCATCACCTTGATCATAAGAGCCTGCCAAAAAAAGAAGAACCTCGTATTTTTTTATCAATTTCTCTGCTTCATTAAGACTATTTTCTTCAAATAAAATCTGCATCATTTCAATGTCTTCTATTTCTTTTTTCAAATCGTTAATTTTTTTCATTATCTTTGAAGCGTTTTGGGAGTCGGACCAAAAATCAGGAGCTAATGACTGTTTTTCCAAGTCAGCAATTTCTTGCTTTTTGATTTTTAAATCAGCTTTAGCAAGAATACTATCTATTTTTTTCTTTAATTCTTCTTTTTCCATATTGTGCCTTTCTTGTCATCCCGAGGACCCCGCTCAGCGGGGGACGAAGGATCTAGAAGTCGAAGACTTCGTAACCTTATTATTTACGCTTCGCTAGATTTCTCACCCGCTAAGCGGGTTCGAAATGACAACAATGAAGATATTATATAAAATTAAATCTTAATATGGATTACCATCAAAAAAATCATCTTCAACGCCGGAGATCGTCGCTATTCAATCGCAATGAAGTCAGAAGATTACAAAAAAATAGTAAATTTCAAAGTAGTCAATATTACTTAAGCTTAAGACTTAATAAGATAAGATTTAATAAATTTCTCAACACCGGCGACGACTTCATTTTTTAATTTTGCCGGACTTCCGGCTACCCAGACGGCAAAGTTATAGAGTTCCTGCCCATCTACTTTGAGCCATTTTTTATTCTTATAAAGAAAAACAAAAAGAGTGGTCATAGCAATTCTTTTATTGCCGTTTTGAAACGGATGATTTTTTATCATAAGATAAAAGAGAATCGCGGCTTTCTTTGTTAAACCCGAATAGACGTCTTTTTTAGTAAATTTTTGAAAAGGGACAGCTAAGCAACTTTCCAGAATATTGGGAAAACGGCTGGAAAAGTCAGGAATCGGTTCGTTAAACTCCAATTTTTCTTTAGCTAATCGAAAAGCTAGATATTCAACTTCAGCAATCGATATAGTTTTCATTTACTCATTGCCTAATTTTTTTAACACCTCGCCATATTCTTTAACGGTTTTTTTAACTCCTTCATTAATAATTGTTTTCTGTGAAGAATTAAGATTATGACCAAGGATATTTTCTAGTTCATTTTTTGCGATAGCAAAATTACGGCCGATTCTACTGGCTTTTATTTCTCCCTTTTTTACTTTTTTATAAACAGCGATCCGACTCAAGCCTAATATGGATGAAATCTGTGGGATTGAATAAAAGTTTATTTTGTCCATAGTTTTTTTGTTAACTTATAAAAAAATGTTAACATAGGTTAACTAAAATGTCAAGAGAAACAATAATAAAGTAGATTACTTAAAATCCCTACCAACGATGAGAATTAAGTCGGCGGTTGAGGAGGCATCAAGCGCAGATTCTTTGAAATCTGTCAAATAATCTTTAAGATCAGTTTTTAACATTGAGACGGCCTGAGAATAAAATTTTTTAATCTGAACCTCGGTTTTTACATAATCAAAGCTGTCAGCATTATCGGTAATAATCTCTCCATAGCCTTTGTCTTTTAAAATATTTTTTACATCGGTGGCTTTACCGGCGATACCTGAGCCGTTTAACACTTTAATCTTCAACTCTTCCTTTTTGAAGCTAGAAGTGGGAATGGGAGTATGAGTAGGAATGGCGGTTGGCTCTGGCTTTTTTATTAAAGGAAGTTTCAGATTAAACTTAATATTAGAGATGATAACAAAGATTAAAAAAGAAAGGATAAAAGAACCTAGAAAAAGCAATACTGGTTTTTTGGGCAGAGTTAATTTTGGCAGAAAAAGAGGTTTTCTTAAAGAAATTTTAGCCGCCTCTTTTAATAGAGAAAAGTCAGGATTTTCCAGATGAAAGATAAAAGCGCCAAAACAGACATCAAAACGAAGTATAGGAAAAGATTTTTTTCCTTCAACCACTAACATTTTCAAATATTCGTCATAAAAATTTGGAATAATTCTTTTTAGAGGATTGGTCCAAGCCCCCACTGCTTTGGTAAAAGTATCCTGTCTGATTTTTTCTGAAGCTTCACCAGAAAGAATAATCCGATTCAACCTAATTTTGTTCTCAGCCATATTTTCGACTTCTTCTTTAAGAACTTTTTCCAGCTTGTCTTCTTCTTTAATCTCCAGGATCAGTCTCTTTTCTTCTAACAGACCAAAAGTATCAAAAAGATAGCCGGATAGTCGGTTATTTTCAAAACTACCATAAAGAATAATTTCCCTTTTTTCCCGTCTTAATGTCTTTTCGAAAAGTTTGAATAAAGCAAGAGTCTCAGAAATTACCGAGGAGATTTTTAGATCAATCAAAGATAAGACCTGTTGATATTCATTGAAAACTTCTTTAGACAGACCAAAAAAACTGACTACTTTTTGTTCGTTAGCTTCCTGAATAAAAGAACCTGTCAAACAAAGATCAGGATCAAGAGGAAAGATTGAACGTGCCTTATCTTTAATAAAAGAAGTCAGAGCTGAGGGAGCGATGTCTCCTGGCACTTCGGCTCGGAAAAAATAAAAAGCTTCTTGAGGAAGGATAAGAAAAACCTGATTATCGCTTGATGAACCAGCTGAAAGAGTAGTTACCTCTTTGATGGCCGAAGCCAAAAGATCGATATTAATCACATGACCATCTTTTAAAAGATCGGTTTCATAGGTTTTTTCATTAAAAGAAGTTTCTTGTTGGCCAAGAAGGGTTTTTTTCAGATAAAGTAGTTTAATCGTGTTGCGGTCTAGATAAAGATAGATCATATAATCTAATATAAAATATTAAATATTAAATATCAAATATAAATTAGAAGATAAAGAAGATAGAAAATTAATTTATGGACTCAATCTTAAACAATATTTTTTTTCTCCAAGGTATTTAACGGTTTTATTGGTGTTTTTATCATATTCCATTAATTCAATATAAATATTCTGGATGGATCCAATAGTTTTGTTTATAAAATATTTTTTATCTCCATCAATAATATAATATTCTATAAACTGGCGATCACCATCAAATATTCTTTCAGTTGTAATTTTAACGCTGTCAAATACCTTTATAGGTTCATTAATGGTTAATATTGATTTAAATTCAGACGAACAAGTATTTGATACACCATAATCACCGCTAGCATAAATAGTTATTCTTACTTTATAGTTTGGTGGATTATCATGAAAAATATAAAAAACAGACCTTAAATTTGTATAGAATTCCCCACTGACTTCATTATCATTACTATCTATAGTAATGGTTCGATTAACATAAGCAGAAGTTGGAGTAGGTATAGGGGTTGATGTAGGAGTTTTAATAAAACCACCTGATTTACTCACATACTTAGTCTTAGGGGAAGGAATGTTTTTTTCTCCTTTACAAAGTCCAGAGCTTTGATCACAACCTAAAAAACAGAGTTTAGCAGTCTTTGATTTGCAATTAATTGAATAAGTTAATACAACTCCGCTCATACAAGATATTTCTGGTCGATTTCTACAACAGAGGTCTGAAAGTACTTGTTTTCCGTTCTCATATTTTATCGTGCAAGAAGAGCCGAGTTTTGTTTCAGCTGCTTTAGTTCTATAACCCCAGGATTCTGAAGAATTTATAAATAGAATTATTCCAAGAATAAATATTACTCCTAACAAAATTAAACCAATTGACTTCTTAGAAATACAAATAGAGTTGTTTTTCTTCATATAAAAATAATAAATAATCAATTGATAATAATCAATAATCAATTATTTTTATTATTTATCGTGATAGAATAAGATAGATGGAAAATCCAGTTGAGGAGATAAAAAAGAGATTAGATATTATTGAGTTTATCGGCAGTTTTATTACTTTAAAAAAAGCCGGCAGAAATTTTAAAGCGGTCTGTCCTTTCCATCAAGAAAAAACCCCTTCGTTTATCGTCTCGCCCGAGCGGCAGATTTGGCATTGTTTTGGTGCTTGTGGCGAAGGTGGTGATGTAATTCGTTTTTTGATGAAATGGGAAAATATCACTTTTATTGAAGCCTTAAGAGAACTAGCAAAAAAGACCGGAGTGGTTTTAAGAAAAGTCAGTTTTGAAGACCGTCTCTGGAAAAAAAGAGAAAGATTTTTTAACATGAATTTTCTAGCGACTGAGTTTTTTCAGTATGTCTTAAATAAAACTAGATTTGGCAAGAAAGGATTAGACTATCTCAATTCGAGAGAGGTTAATTCATCAATCGCTAAAAAGTTTCAACTTGGTTATGCTCCAGATTCATGGGATTCCTTAAAGTCATTTTTAAAAAGAAAAAAGTTTGCTGAAGAGGAAATTTTAGAAAACGGACTGATCATCAAGGGAGAAAGCGGACGTTATTACGATCGTTTCCGCGGACGACTAATCTTTCCTCTTAAAGACGCCCGTAATAATGTGATTGCTTTTTCTGGGAGAACACTTGATGAAAATGCCAAAGAGGCAAAGTATATTAACAGCCCGGAAACAGCGATCTATCACAAACGAGAAACTCTTTTTGGTATTAATTTAGCTCGCGAGTCTATAAAAAAGGAAAACAACGTCTATCTCGTTGAAGGAGAGTTTGACATAATTACTCCCTATTCACATGGTTTTAACAATTTTGTCGCCATAAAAGGTTCTGCTTTGACTTCTGAACAGTTGATGCTTTTGAAGCGCTACACCGATAGAATCACCTTATTTTTAGATGCGGATACGGCCGGAGAGGAAGCAGTGAAAAGAGGTATAGATGAGGCTGAGAGATTTGATTTTGACATTAGAGTAGTTAGTCTTGATTTTGCCAAAGATCCTGATGAGGCAATAAAAAAAGATTTGAAAAGTTTCAAAAAAGTCTTAGAAAAACCGGTAGCAATCTATGACTATTTGATTAATTTAGCAAAAAAAAGATATCCGAGCGACTCGGCTTTTGATAAAAAGAAAATCGGTGATGAAATTATTCCTTATTTAGAAAAGATTTCCAATCCCATTGTTCGCTCTCATTATGTCAAAAAACTAGCAAAGTTACTTTTGGTAACCGAAGGAAGCATTGAAAATCTAATTACTAAACTAAAAAGAAAGAAAAAAATTCTTGCTTCTTATAAACCAATAGTTAGTCATCAACCAAAAGAAGCAAGAGAGCTGGTGATTGAGAAATATCTTTTAAGCTGTTTATTCCAAGAGGAGGATAATAAACAACTATTTAAAAAAATCTTTTCCGTTTTAACAGCTGGCGATTTTTATCTACCAGCTGATCAAAAAATTATCAGACAGTATGTTGAATTTAAAAATTTAAAGAAAGATAGTCTTAAAATCAATAATTTTATTAATCAACTTGCCGCCGAGTTAAAGCCAATCTTTGATGAAGTTTATCTTTATGCCTCAATTGAAGAAAAACTTAATGAAGAAAGTTTAGAAAAAGTAATCTATGAGATAAAAACATTCTCTCTTAAAAGGCAGATGAAAAAAATTTTATTAGAGGAAGAAGAAAACCCGGATAAAAACAAGCAGTTAATTTCCTTAAATCAAGCTTTAAAAGAGGTAGAAAAAAAACTGGTTTCGTTATAAAATGTAATCTATTCTTATGACCAAACATCGGCTGCCACGATCATTAAAGGAACTCCTTAATCAAGGAAAAGAAGATGGTTTTTTAGTTCAAGATGATATTTTATTAGTCTATACTGAGCCGGAAAAACATATTGAAGAGATTGATAATTTTTTTAATGAAGCTTTGGAAAAAGGCATTGATATTTTTGAGACGGTTTCCACTCGTGAAGAGTCAGAGGCAAGAAAATCTGCCGAAGAGATAGAAAAAGAACTTGAACAGTTGGTGGTTTTAAAGCATGGCGAGTCTTTAGATCCTATAAAAATGTATTTAAAAGAAATTGGCAAGACGCCACTTTTAACCTTTGATGAAGAAATCTCTTTAGCTAAGAGATACGAAAAAGGCGATAGAAAAGCAAAGAATAAATTAACCAAAGCTAATCTTCGATTAGTTGTTTCCATTGCCAAAAAATATCTTGGCCGTCGACTGTCTTTTCTCGATCTAATTCAAGAAGGAAATAAAGGTTTGATTCGTGGAGTGGAAAAGTACGACTGGAGAAGGGGATATAAATTTTCTACTTATGCTACTTGGTGGATTAGACAGGCGATTACTCGGGCGATCGCTGATCAGTCAAGAACGATTAGAATTCCGGTTCATATGGTTGACCATATTAATCGTTTTTACAAAACGCAAAGACGGCTAACGCAAAAATTAGGAAGAGAACCGATTGTTAAAGAAGTCGCCCGGGAGATGCAAATGACTACTAATGAGATAGAAAATTTAATGAAGATTTCTCAACAACCAAGATCATTGTCGACTCCGGTTGGAGACGATAAAGAAGCAACCCTTGAACAGTTTGTCGCTGACGTTAATCAACCTAGTCTTTATGATAAAGTTTCTCGTGAGCTTCTTAAAGATGCTCTCAATCAAGTTTTGGAAACACTTTCTCCGAGAGAGAAAAAAGTCTTAGTAATGAGGTTTGGATTAGAGGATGGTAAACCGAAAACTCTTGAAGAGGTGGGAAGAGAGTTTCGGGTGACCCGGGAAAGGATTCGTCAGATAGAAGCTAAGGCGATAAGAAAACTTAAACACCCAACCCGCGCTCGCAAATTAAAAGATTTTTTGGAATAATATTATTATGAAAGAAAAAATTACTCCAACTCAACGAGCATTAAATCTCTGGGCGGTGATTTTAATTGTCTGGGCTTTTTATCGAAGTTATCTAAAAATGCCTTTATGGTTTGACGAATTTATTGCTAAGCCGATTGTTTTCGTTTTGCCGGTATTTTATTATGTAAAAAAAATCGATAAAAAGAAAATTTTCGACTACTTTCGTTTGAAACTTAGTTTAAGAGAGATATTAAATGATTTTTTATATAGTTTAGGAATAGGTCTAGTATTTTTTGTTACTGCTATTTTATCTTCTTATTTCCGATCTGGAAAATTTATTTTTATGGGTAAATTACCGACGATTTCGGGTTTTATTTTTATAATTATTACCGCTTTAGCTACTGGCATAACAGAGGAAATACTTTCGCGAGGTTTTATCTTGAGAAAACTTTACGAAGAATCTAAAAATGTTTTGTCTTCGATTTTTTTTGCCAGTTTACTTTTTTTCTTTCTTCACGTGCCGATTCTTTTTACTAATATAAAAATAACCGGCAATATGCTATTGATGTTTATGGCAACCGATATGCTTTTAAGCATGGTTAACGGACTGATATTTTTACAAAAAAGAAGTCTAACGATTCCTATATTTATTCACGCTTTCTATAATATTATTATCGGTTTGACTTTTATTTAACTTCTTTAATTAAGAATATTGTTTCGTTTCCTGATTTAATTTCTTTTAAAGAGGGTTTTTCAATCGCGGAAAAATCGTCAGGGAACCCAATAACTACAGAATTTTTTACCTCTTCTTTTGGCAAGTTAAAAACAAATTTATCAAATGACTCTACTTGGCCGAAACCATATTCGTCAGGAGGAGTCAACTGGGCGGTTTTTTGATAGAGGGCAGGTGGATATTTTAGATAAAAGAGAAAAAAAATATAAGGTTGACCATTTTTTTTGGTGACATAAAATTTATCAAAACCATTATAGTTTGTTTTTACATAATCTAACAACTCCTTATAACCACACTGCCAACCACGAATAACAGTTGGTCTTTTTGGATAATGATTTAAATAAAAATCCCAACTGTAGAAAACAAAAAACAGGTAACAGATAATAAATAACAAAATGACTCCTAGAGATTTTTTCTTTAAGAGAGAAATTATTCCATAGCTAGTGATCATTAAAATAGGAATGAAGATAAAGATTGATCTAGTAATTGATACTCCATTCCAAGATAGAAAAGCAGATACAGGGGAAAATAATACCATTGATAGGATTAAAAAACGTTGTTTTTCTTTATTCTTAAAAAGAAAGTATAAACCTATGAAAAGAAATAAATACTCAATTGTTGTCACTGGTGAAACACCTGAGAAACCAAAACGATGGTTTTCATCACCGTTTATGACTAAAAACTGAGGAGAGAAATATTTAAGATATTCAAAAATTAAATCTTTTATTCCAATGGTCAGTTTATTATAGAATAGGCGATTACCACCCTCTGCTCTTAATTCATTAATCTTCAAAGAAAAGCCAATATTTTTAAAAAAAAGGAGGTTTTGAAGCCGAGTGGGACTATTGGTTAAATCGCTAATCCCAAATATTAGAATTACTGCCAAAACTCCTAGAATATAAAACAGTTTTATTTTCTTTTTGATAATAAGATAGATAAAAATCAGAATAAAGAAACCAGCCCAAAGACGGGAAGAGTGATAACCAAATAAGGTCAATGAAAAATTAAGAATGAAAATTAAAAAATTTAAGAGAGTCTGTTTTTTTAAAAATTTTAAGAATAGATAAAAAGATAAAGTTAAGAAAAAAGCGGTCATGTATCCTTCATGAGCTTGGCGGCCGAGAAGTTGTAAGCCGGGAGAAAAGGTAGCTAAAAAAGCCGCTAGAAGGCTAACTGATTTTTTATTAAACAGTTCTTTTGTTAATAAGTAAACTACGATTGGAAAAAAGAAAACAAAAGGAAAATTGACCATTCTAATCCCGAATTCATTTAATCCGAATATTTTTATGAAAGGAATGGCGATATAAGTCAAAAGTGGTAATTTGTAATCACCGAAAGATTCAAATCGCAATGGCAAAAAATTACCATATTGATCTTTTCCAGTTTTTAAAATCGAGTAGGCATCATAACCGTTAGTTGCTTCGTCGGCATTGAGACATGGGGGAGAAGAGGTTAATTTATATAGGAATAAACTTACTGATAATAAACTGATTAAAAAAACCAGAATAATCGGCCAATATTTTTTCATAGTTCTTCCCGTAATTTACGCTTCGCTAGATTTCTCACCCGCTAAGCGGGTTCGAAATGACTTAAAATTTCTTTATCGCCTTTCTTAAACAATTTTACTATTTTCTTTCTTGAATTTAAAACCTTCGGTAATCTGACTAAAGCATCAAAAAATCCAGGAATCAATACATATCTAGGTAAATTAATTAGATGTTTTATTAATAAATCCTTATCGGTTAAATTCTTCCATTGGAAAATCAATTGATTTCTAAAGGCAGTTTTTAAAATCCGTGAATTATCAAAATATTTGCTAATTGTTGATTCATGGTGATGTTCAACAATAATTAACGGATCAAATAATATTTTGTATCCGGCTTTCCATGATCGATACGACAGATCAATGTCTTCCCAATAAAAAGGATTGTAAAGTTCGTCAAGCATGCCAAGTTGAAGAAATAGTTTTCGTTTAAAAATCGAGGCGCCGCCTTCAACCCAGAAATTAGGAGTTAGGTGGTAGGAGTTAGGAGTTATGCGGGAGGAATGGTTGATAAGACCGTTTTTAAAGTAGCCGCGATTGGCACCGACGATTTTTCCATCTCGTTCTTTCTGGGCGAAACCGACCGCAAAAAGTTTTCGATCTTTTTTAAAATATTCCAAGGCTTTTAAAAAAGAATTATCTTTTAAAACCACATCAGAGTTCATTAAAAAAACATAATTTTTTTTTGCTTTTAACACTCCTTTATTGATGTTTCCGGCAAAGCCGAGATTTATTTTGTTATTAATAATATTTGCTTGCGGATAAATCTTTTTTACCGGTTTGTTAATATTTTCTTGCGGATAGTCATTCATAATAATTACTTGACAACCCTCAAAATATTTTTTGTTAATTTCAAGATATTCATAAAACATCTGATAGTTCTTATAGACGGGGATAATGATCGCAACAGGACATTTTTTCATAATAATTCAAATACTTTTTCTTTAAAAACTTGGTAACTGAATCTATTTTTAATTATAATCCTTCCCTTCTCTTTGACTTTTTTTTGGAGAAGAGGATTTTTTTCAACGGCAATCATTTTTACTATTAATTTTTCTTGATTGTCAAACAAAAACCCTGTTTCACCTTCAATAACAAAGTCTTTTGGTCCGCCGGAAGAATGGCAAAAAGTCAGGCAACCAGAGGCAATTGCTTCCAAAGGAGCAATGCCAAAGTGTTCGACCCCTTCGGGATGTTTGTTTTCGTCAACTCCCAAACCAGTAAAATGCCAAAAATAGTTTGAAAGTTTATAAAGTTCATAAAGTTCATAAAGAGGAATATTAGTTTTGAAAATAATTGAAGAATCATTTCTAACAACTGACTTTAATTGATTAAAGTATTCTTCGTCCTCTTTTTTTAATCCGCCGGCCAAAATTAATTTATAGTCTTTAAAACTAGGGTTTGAAAGTTTTAAGAGTTTAAAAGTTTCAATAATTTTTTCCTGGTTTTTACTGTGAAGATGAGGAAAAAATCGACCAACAGAAAGAATTATTTTTTCTTTTTTTGATTCTTTATCAATAAAGAATTTATCATCAACATAAGGTGGAATAGCAATGGAGTTGACTCCCCATTTTTTCAGCCATTTTTGAGTAAAGGTTGAGTTAGAGATAAATTGCCAGTTCCAAAGTTTTAAGCGGTTTAAAAGATTTAAATTATAAAGTTTCTTATCTGGTACCATGGCAAAAACAAAGTTTTTTTTAGCCGAAGAAAAAAAATAACTGCCGTCAGTGACGTAAAAGAAATAATCATAAGTGACCTTTAGGTCATCCTGAGCGAGCGAAGCGAGTCGAAAGATCCTATTACCAATAGACCTATGCTTAAAAATATTAGGTGACCATTTCCACAAATAAACAGAACGAATCGCAAAACGATTTCTGATTTCACGGTTTAAGTTTTTATCCCAAAAGATACTTATTTCATAACCCAGTTCGGCTAGAGCATCCATTATCGAAAGAATATGTTTTTCACCTCCACCTAAGGTATCAAGGAATGGATTATAGAGACCGATTTTTTTCATATAAAAATAAATAGGTAATTGTTTTTGAAAAAGCCTGATAGATCGATTCTATAATTCCTATTGTCCCGTCTAAAAAACCCAAACCTTTAAACATTCTTCGATAAAGTTCGGCAAAGTACTTTCTGAAGAATATCGGTGTATTAGCAGTTTTTCCGGCTTTATATAAAAGATCGGATTCAATGTCTTCAAAGACAATCGTTTTCTCAACCATTTTATTAAGATCTCCATGGAAATAGTGTATCAGCGGATTTTTTAAATAACCATAATTGCCTTTTATCTGAGGAGTGGAATGGATTCGTTTTGGCCAACCAATAAAATATTTCCTATTGATTAATCTTATTTGATAGTCTGGCCACCAACCGCCATGTTTTAACCATTTTACACCGGCAAAGATATTTTTACGGGGGATTTTATAATATCCCACCCTGTCATCCTGAGCGAAGCGAAGGATCTCTTTTATTTCCTTAGCTAATTCTTCCGTCAATCTCTCGTCGGCATCAAGGATAAGAACCCAATCAGTTTTTACTTGTTTAATCCCAGATTCACGGACTGTCTCGACAAAGGTCGATGTGGGGAAAACTAGAATAATATTTTGAGTCAATAATTGAGCTGATTTAATGCAATCTTTAATATTTTCATCGTCTTTAGGCGTAAAAATAACAACAGTGATAGACATTAAGTATAATTATACTATTAAGATCGGACAATTGTTATAATAGTCTAAAGTATGAAGTTAAAAAATCTACACTGGGCTATCTTCTTTTTAATATTAATTATTGGTCTTTATCTGAGATTCTGGGGTATAGAATCGGCTCAAAGTTTTGGCTGGGATCAAGGTAGAGATTCCTGGTTAGTGAGGGATATCATCGTGAAAAAGACTTGGGTTTTGAATGGTCCTAGAACCGGAGTCGGTCATTTTCATCTTGGCCCTTTATGGTATTACTTACTGGTGCCATTTTATTATTTAACCAACCTCGATCCGACAGGGGCAAATTATCTGAATATACTGATAAATATTCTTAATTTTTTGGCTATTTTTTGGGTGACACTAAAGATATTTAACAAAAAAGCTGCCTTATTTACAATTTTTATTTACGCCACCAATAAATATCTGATAGAAATAAACCGAACTCCATGGAATGTCTCTCTTGTTTCCGGGATTGCCGCTTTGATTTTTTACGGAATATATCAAATTATTTTTAAAAAAAACTACTACTGGATTTTCATAGTCAGTTTTTTGACCGGGTTATTTTTTCACGCTCATTTTTCCGTGATATTTTTACCTTTGATTATTATTCTTTCTTTCATTCTGACAAAAGACAAAAAAAAGACTTTAATTTATTCATTATTAAGTTTTCCATTATTTTTTATCTGGCTGACACCAAACATAATCTATGACTGGCAAACTAAATACAATAATCTGAACCTATTCAGTAATTTTTTTAAAGACTATCTCATCGATGGTTTTCATCTCCGTTTTTTTATATATAGGCTTTACGATGCTTTTATCCAGTTTCAGACAATCTTGTCATTACCAAAGGTAAACAGATTTGTTGTCCTTATAGTCCCGGTTGTATATTTTATTTTCCTTCTCTTTGAAAAAAATAAAAAGCAGAAAGTTTTGGGTTACCTGATATCGCTGTGGTTTCTTGTTCCTGCTTTTGGCTATTCTTTTTACGGAGGGTCAACTTCGGAATACTATATGTTAATGAATTCGGTTTTAGTAATATATATAGTTTTCTATATTCAAAACAGGTTACTTAGATTCCAATTCAAACCTCTACTTTTACTATTAATTGTTTTTTGGTTAGGTTTTACTTATTTTCAAACCAAAGATCTTTGGGTAAAAGATGACACTAATGGCTTGAAAAAACAAAAGGAAGAAGTCAGACAGAGGATACGTAATAACAATAAAATAAATTTTAATGAGGGAGATATTCAATCTTATTTATGGCAGATTTGGGTGGAAGACAAAAAAAATAAACTACATTGACCAAGACTCAACCTGTTCTTTTATAAATATTTTTTTCTTTGTAATTAATGCCATTTTTATCTTCAAAAAATTATTCAAGAAGAAGGTATTTTGACGAAAGAGAAGTTTCTGGTAAAAAAAGCGGTTTACTTGTAAACACTTTTTCATTTATTGGACATCTTTCGGAGTGAATGATTTGAATAATATTATTTATTTTTTTTTGGGGGCATTCTGCTGAAAAATAAATATTTTCGTAGTTTAATTTGTTTTTAGACAAAATTTTTTTTATTTCCTCCGGATTTTTATTTTTATAAAAAAGATAAAGTAGTAGGGTTTCTCTTGGGCCGTTAACATAAACAATAATTTTTTTATTTAATCTGGTTTTTATTTCATTAATCTTATCCGCAAGTATTTTTTCATTGATGTGCCACTGGTCAGCGGAAGTATACCGAATGGTGGTAGTAAAAGTTGAGAAGAAATGAGCAAAAGATAGTAAATAAATTAAAACAATAATTGGAAAAGTTATTCTTCTATTTCTAAGTAAATGAAAATAAATATAATAGATTCCACAACTAATAAAAAAAGCATAACCAAGAATCATTGGATAGCCTCTTAAGGAAATGGTTGCCCCATCAATAGTTATTCCGATAGCAACAGGCGTCAATATTAGTAAAAGAAAAAAGGGAATAGTGATCAGCCAGTTTTTTTTGAATAAATTTGTAAAAAAAATTAGACCAAGAATGAGAAAGACAAAATCAAATAAATAGAAAAGACCGTAATAATATGTTCCGTATATCGGATGACTATCACCTTTATAAAAAAGTAGATACGGGTTAAAAACCTGCATGTATCTTTCTAAGAACATACTTGATGTCACAGTAAGTTTATTAAAAAGAAGATAACGGACGATTTTGGGTCCTTTTGACAGTTCTCTTAGAGAATCAACATTTTTTGCTATTAAAGATGGATTAAGTAGAAAGATTTTGTCGGTTAGTCGAGATTTGAAAAATTTTGAAGAAGGAGTGTTTAAACTTATGAGAAAAAAAATTAGAAAAATTACAGCTGAAATCAAGAAATCCTTTAAGATCTGTTTAAAAAAAAGTTTTTCTTTTTCATAGATTCTTTTAGACATAAAAGCTATAAAAACCATAAATAAAAAAATCGTTTTTATGCCCATGTAGGAATTAAAAGACAAAAAAGAAAAACCCAAGAACAACGAATATTTAATAAAGGGTTTAATGTCGGTTAATAAAACATAAAAACCCATAAGAAACAGGACTAAAGCCGTCGGCGCGTCGATTGCCGAAAGCGAAGAAAGAAAGGAAAACCAAGGTGAAAAATTTAATACAGTAAATCCTATAAGAGAGAAAACTTTACTTCTAGTAAGTTTAACTAAAATCAAGTAAAACAAAACTGGAATTAAAGAATTCATAATGGCATATGGCAGTCTCCCGGAGATAACCGATTTTTCAAAAAAAAGATATACAAAACTACCTAAGTAAACAGGAATACTTGAAGTTGCATTAAGTATTCCAGAAGTCAAAAAAAACTTCTGATTATAAATGTCAGAGCCTGTTTTGGCCAAAAGATAACTGTTGATAAAATAATCAGCTTCGTCGTGGGTGACTGAAGGATAACCAAAATAGAGAAAGACGAAACGAGTAAGAAAAGAAATTAAGAATAAAATAATTTCTGTCATTTTATTTTCCTAATAAATAATTTTTAATCAAATGAATTTTGGTTCTTAAAGGAGCGTATTTGAGTCCGAAAATGAGGCGGTTTTTTCGCTGATATTTTTGATGAAGAGGTGAGCCGCTGCCACCGGTTGACTGGGCGTTTTTGTGATAGATAATGATTCCCGGATTATAATAAAGTTTAAATCTAGCTCTTTTGGCCCGTTCGCAAAAATCAGAGTCTTCATAATATAGAAAATAATTTTCATTCCAGAAACCAATGGTGTCGACGACTTTTTTACTAAAAAACAACATACAACCAGTGATGAAATCTGTTTCCTTTTCTTTATCATATTGACCAATATCAACTTCGTCGACTCCACGGTGAATGGTGACGACATTTTTCCAGTCATTAACTCCGCCGGCATACCAGAGAACTTTTCCTAATTCTTCTTTTTTGTATTTTTTATGATATTCAAATCCCGGAGCATAATAGATCTTTCCGCCAAAAATATCCTTCTTTTTAAAACTTTTTTCTGCTTCAAGCAAAAAGTTATTATCGAAGAAAATGTCGTTGTTGATAGCACAGAACTGATTGAATTTCCTTTTTAAAAAATACTTTACTCCCTGATTAATTCCATAGGCATAACCGTGATTAGAAAGTAGCTCTACCTGTATCTTAAAAGGATATTTTTTTAAGAGTTTTAAATCCTCTTTTTTAGAAGAGACATCGGCGATAAAGATTGAACAATTTTGAGAATTTTTTACAGAAGCTAAAGAATCAAGAAATTCGCGAGTGAGTTGATATTGGCTGTAATTAACGGTTACTAAACCAATCATAGGATTTTTTTCAAAATCGATTCTTTCAAAGTTCTCTTTTTTTTCCAATAAAGAGTTTCTTTTAGTCCTTGTCTAAAGAAGAGTTCTGGTTTTATGGTTTTATCATCTTTAAACTTCATCATCTCAAGATAATAAAAATAGACCAAAAAGTAATAAATCATCTGAAAACAGGATAGGACAAAGCCTTGCATGCCGTCTTTATATCCTTCAGCGGCAAAGTAGCGACTGACAAGTTCGTTTATGGCGCGACGAACGGTTTCTCCAAAGGTTAACAGCTTTTTTTCTAGGATAAACTCTTTAGCCTCATATTTGGCATAGCGTTTAGCTTTATCCAAGTACTCATCTAAGTCTCGGTAGTTATGGTGAATAAGAGCCAGTTCTTCTTTTGGTTCGACTCTAAAACCGGTTCCGCTAACTTTTGGCTGGCGGTGGATAATCTTTGGCCAGATGACTTTGTCTTTTTTGAAAACTCTAGTTTGGTAGTCAGGCCACCAACGGCAGTGCTTGATCCAGCGGCCGAAGATGATGTTTTTCCGCGGCATAGAGAGATAGTCATAAAACTCTGTCTTTTTTTCAATGATTTGTTTTAGTGCCGGAGGGATAACTTCATCTGGATCAAGAAAAATCAGATAGTCACTGTTGGCAAACGATTTTGTTTTTTCTCTTATTAATTCTACATAAGGGACCGCTTCTTTAATTTCCACTAATTTAATTTTTTTGTTTCTCACTAAAATGTCTTTAAGATTAGGATCGATGCCAATATCAACAATAATGATTTCTTGGACTAAGTCATCAACTGAAGCAATGGTTTTTAATAAAAAAGGAGGACTGTCTTTGACGACAATGATGCTGGTTAGTTTAGCCATTTTTGTTTAATAACAGTTTAATTTCCTCAAACAGATTGACCTTAAAAATCAGCAAAAGTGTCAATCCGTAGGTAATTATACCGATTAAGATAGCAACAAGCAAAGTCAAGGTTAAATTAAAAGGCAGTCGGAAGCTGAGATTGGTAGCGGCCACCATAAGACAGGAAGAAATAAAAGCAGGAAAAACATTCTTTATCACTTGGAATTCCAGATATTTTTTTGCCTGTTGGATGACAAGCAAAAAAGTTGAGGAAAGAATAATCAAGGTAAAGGGAAAACCATAGAGGCTATAAGTCTTGGTCAAAAGCGGGGTGAGAATCCAGGTTAAAGCAGTCCAAAAAATCATAAAATAAAAAGAAATCTTTACCTGGCCGAGTCCATTTAAGAGGTTGATAAAAGGAGTTGAGTAAGAGGAAAAAAGAGCCGATAGGCAAAAAAGATAAAACAAAGGCAGGGCTGGCTGCCAGCGGAGATATTTGGGAATAATCTGGATGAATTTATCCATGGTCAAAACCAAACCAAAGGTAGCGGGCACAATAAAAAGAGACTGATAAAAAATCGCCTTTTCTACTAAACGAGTCAACTTTTGTTTTTCTCTCTGGAGGCGGGAAAATAAAGGAAAAAGAATCCGATTAATATTATCCATGATAATTCTGATTGGCGCCTCAGCCCATTTTTTTGCCCAGCCGATATAGCCTAAGAATTGGAAACCTAACACTTTACCCAGA